>NZ_JBNDKI010000014.1:0-133705 GCF_050435445.1 Luteibacter sp. 621
GACCAACGGACAGGTCCCGCCAGCCATCCACGAGCTACAGGCGGCGCGATAAACCACCCTATCGGGTGTCTAGAAAGACTTGACCACGACAGGGCACCGAGGGCTCTCCGCCCATACGCTCAAGTGTACAAGGCGATGGCAAAGCCGAGCCCCCAGAGCGATGCCGAAGGCGAGCCCTTTGTCAGAGTGCCGCAGCGAGGCGCGTTGCCTGGTCGATCGCGCGCTTCGCATCCAGCTCGGCCGCCACATCCGCGCCGCCGATCAGGCGCACATCAACGCCACGCGCCACCAGGCCATCGTGCAACGCACGGTTCGGCTCCTGACCCGCGCACACGATCACGTTATCCACCGGCAACACATGCTTCTCACCCGCCAGCGTCACATGCAGGCCCTCGTCATCGATGCGCTCATACGACACGCCGCCGAACATCTGCACCTTCTTGTTCTTCAGCGTCGCACGATGCACCCAGCCCGAGGTCTTATTCAGGCGCCCGCCCGGGCGGCCCTCCGTACGCTGCAGCAACCACACCTGGCGCTCCGGCTTTTCAGGCGTTGCCGGCATCAGGCCGCCCGGCGTCGCCATCGTCATGTCCACACCCCATTCCTTCGACCAGCGCGCCACGTCGGTGGTGGGGGAGGGTGCTGCTTCGGTCAGGAATTCCGCCACATCGAAACCAATGCCACCTGCGCCGATGATCGCCACCTTCGCGCCCACCGGCTTATTGCCCTGCAGGACATCCAGGTACGACAGCACCTTCGGATGCGAGGCACCCTCGATGCCTAACCCACGTGGCATGACGCCCGTTGCCAACAGCACCGTATCGAAGCCACCACCGGCCAGCGATTCCACGGACGCCTCGGTACCCAGGCGCTGTTCCACGCCCGTCGTATCCAGGCGGTGGCCGAAGTAGCGCAGCGTCTCGTGGAATTCTTCCTTGCCCGGAATCCGCTTGGCCATGTTGAACTGGCCGCCGATTTCCGTAGCGCGATCGAACAGGGTCACGGCATGGCCGCGCTCGGCGAGTGTGGTTGCAGCGGCGAGCCCGGCGGGGCCTGCGCCGATCACGGCCACGCGCTTTTTCGTCGACGTGGGCAGGATCTTCAGCTCGGTTTCGTTACATGCGCGCGGGTTTACCAGGCACGAGGCCTTGCGGTTGGCGAACACATGATCCAGGCACGCCTGGTTGCAGGCGATGCAGGTGTTGATCGAGACCGCCTTGTTCGCCGCGGCTTTGTTCACCCACTCCGGATCGGCCAGCAACGGCCGGGCCATGGAGACCATGTCGGCATCGCCGTTGGCCAGGATGCGTTCGGCCACGTCCGGCATGTTGATGCGGTTCGTGGTGACCAGCGGGATACCCACGTTGCCCTTCATGCGCTGGGTCACCCAGGTGAAGGCGCCGCGCGGCACGCTGGTGACGATGGTGGGCACGCGCGCTTCATGCCAGCCGATGCCGGTGTTGATGATCGTCGCACCCGCGGCTTCGATCTTCTGGCCCAGGGTGACAATGTCATCCCACGGCTGGGCGTTATCCACCAGATCGAGCATGGACAGGCGGTAGATGATGATGAAGTCCTTGCCCACCGCCTCGCGCATGCGCCGCACGATCTCGATGGGGAAGCGCATGCGGTTCTCCGCGCTGCCGCCCCATTTGTCCTTGCGCTGGTTGGTGCGCGTGGTAAGGAACTGGTTGATGAGGTAACCCTCGGAACCCATCACCTCGACGCCGTCGTAGCCAGCGTCGCGGGCTAGCTTCGCGCTGCGCACGAACGCCTTGATCGTGCGTTCAACCCCGCCAGCGCTCAGGGCCCGCGGCGTGAACGGCGTGATCGGGGATTTGATGGCCGAGGGCGCGACCGATAGCGGGTGGTAGCCATAACGGCCGGCGTGGAGGATCTGCATGCAGATCTTGCCGCCCTCGGCATGCACCGCCCGGGTGACCTTGCGGTGGCGGGCCACCTGCCAGGGCATGGCCAGCGTGCCGGACATCGGCTTCAGCCAGCCGCGCAGGTTGGGCGCGATGCCGCCGGTGACGATCAGGCCGACGCCGCCCGCCGCGCGCTCGGCGAAGTAGGCAGCGAGCTTGTCGAAATCGGCCGCCTTGTCCTCCAGCCCGGTATGCATCGAACCCATGAGCACGCGGTTGCGCAGGGTGGTGAAACCGAGGTCGAGCGGGGCGAGGAGGTGCGGGTAGGACACGGGCGGCGGCTCCGGTTCAAACGATCGTTCGAATCATCCGGGTTGGCGGCCCGCAGGGCAAGGGCTGGCGCAGCAAAGGCTGCCGCGACAGCCAGCGAGACCGCCGCCCCAAGGGCGTTACGGCGTGTATCAGGCCCTTTACAAGGGCACCGATCCATTCAGTTTGCGAAAACCGCGCAAACCGCGCTGCGGCGCGATCTCGCCCCCTGAAAGACCGAAGGCACGCAACTTGCTCCCTCCAGTGACCCGGCACGTTGGCAGGACGTCTGGGTTTCCGGAAAGAAACAGGGGTTCACGTCGCTCGCTCACAGGAGACTCTCCCATGCGTAAGACCCTCATCGCTTCGGCGATCTGCCTCGCCATCGGATTCGCGCTGCCGGCCATGGCCGACGATACCCAGACCGGAGGCGCAGGTCCTTCGGCACAGCGCCACTCGGTCGCCAAGGCCTGGACCGATAGCAACAACGACAGCTCGACGAACACGAACACGAATACCAGCAACTACACCGCTACCAGCTCGTTCAACACCAGCACCAGTAATGCGGTAAACGATGTCACGCTGAACGGCGCGGTATCGGGCAACGAGACTTACAACTTCGGCAACATTGCCTCGAATACCGGTAATGCGAATGGTGGACGGGGCGCATCGGGCGGCGACGCCTGGGGTGCCAACGGCCGCGGCGGCAGCGGCGGTGATGGCGGTAATGGCGGACGCGCGACGGCGCGCGGCGCGGTGGGTGGCGATGCTGACAGTTCCAACGGCGGATCACTGGGCTCCAGTTACGCTGATGGCGGCAACACCAACGGCGATGGCGGCAACGCCGGACGCGGCAATGCCAGCTCGCGTGCGAACGGCCGCGGTGCTGATACGTCAACGGGCGGCTCCACGGCTAGCACCGGTGGCGCATCCGCCAGCACGGGCGGCTCGACCGCTTCAGGCGATTCCTCGCCGACATCGGCCGGTGGCGCAGCAACGGGTGGCGCAGGCGGCATGGCGTCGGCAACCGCAGGCGCAGGCGGCTCCGCAGGTGCGGGCGGCGCGGGTGAAGGCGGCGCGAATGCCGGTGGCAGTGGCGGTAGCGGTGGCATGGGCGGCTCGAACGCCGTAACCACGGGCGACTTCAACATGTCCAACACCATGAACGCGTCAGCGTCCGGTGCGGCGGGCGTGCTGAACCTTGCACAGAGCTCCGGTGCGAATGCGTTGATCCAGCAGGCCGTGAACGTCCAGGCGAACCTAAGCGTCGGCCCATAAACGGTTAGTACGTCGCATAAAGGAGCCACGAGGCGCTAACGGCGCCTCGTGGCACACGAAGGGGATCCCCACCTCAGGAGCACACCCATGCTGATGTTCCGACCCCACGCCGCTTATATCGCACTGGTATGCCTGGTTACTGCGGCTGCTGCCTGCGCGGTGCATGCGACGCCGCCGGGTGACCAGCCGCCGCCGTCGTTCGGCGCCGCCACCCCCGTGGATCAATTGCAGGACATGACGGGCGGGACGGATACCCACGTCACCAACAACAATCTCACCAAGCAGGAAAGCAATGGCACCGTCGATAACAACACAAACTTCAGTATCGGCAACGGCGCCAACAACATGGGCGATGCGGCCCTGAGCGGGACCGGGATCATCACCGGTATCCAGAACTCGGGGAACAACGTCCTCATCCAGAACAACACGATCGTGACGGTAAGGATGCAGTGATGAAGGCAGCCTGCGTCCTCGCTGTCGCACTTGCCCTGGCGAGTCCACTCGCCATCGCTGGCAAGGCCGAGGTGCAGACCAGCCCCAGCGTGTCATACCCGATAAAGATGACCAGCCTCAAGGAGGCCCGGTTCCGCAACACCATTCGGCAGAAATACGACTTCAGCTGTGGCTCCGCCGCAGTTGCCACGTTGCTTACCTATCAATATGCCTACCCGATCGACGAGCAGTCGGCGTTCGACATGATGTATGCGAACGGCGATCGCAAAAAGATCGCGCACGAAGGGTTCTCGTTGCTGGATATCAAACGGTTCCTGGCTTCGCGCGGTTTCCAGGCAGATGGCTTCGACGTGCCACTGGAAAAGCTGGATGAAGAGGGTATTCCCGCAATCGTCCTCATCAATGAGCGGGGCTATCACCACTTCGTCGTCGTAAAGGGCTACAAGAACGATCGTGTGCTGATCGGCGATCCCGCCCGTGGTACTCGATCCATGTCCAAAAGGCGCTTTGATGACATGTGGAAAAACCACATTGTCTTTGTGATTCATAACGAGCGCGACCGCGCCATCTTCAATAGTCCACGCGATTGGGCCGTCGCCCCGGCGGCGCCGATTTCCGAGGGAATCGAACGCAATAGCCTGGGGCCCATCGTCATGCCTAAACGCGGACCGGGGGATATATGAACGCCCGAAGATTCCTGATCGCCACGGCGATCGCCATGGCTGCGTGCGGAAGTGCGCACGCAGCCGACTTCCCCGTTAACTATGCCGTGCCGGATTCGCGGTTGGATGCCATCCGCGGCGGCTTTGATGTTGGCTCGTTGCAGGCATCGCTCGGGCTGGAACGCACGGTAATGATCAACGGCGTAGAGGCGATCCGGCAATCCATCAACATCCCCGATGTCGCGAAGATCACGGCCGACCAAGCCAGCGCACTCCGGGCATTGATGGCCACCACTATTGTTTCGAACAACGCGGGCAGTGCCGGTGGCATCAGTACTGACGCGGTTGCCAACGGTAGCCAGGCCATACCGGCCATAACCGTCGCCAGTTCCAACAGCCAGGCAGCCCTGTTGCCGTCATCCCTTACTAGCGTGACATCGCCTTCGGGCCTTTCACCCGGGCTGGTGGTGCAGAACTCCCTGGATAACCAGGCCATCACGGCCACCACCAAGATCGACGCCTCCGTAAATACCTCGCAGATGTTGCAAAACATGCGCATCGACGAATCGATAAAGGATGCGGTGATCCAGTTCCGGGGGAACTAACGCATGTATCGCAATGGCAGGGTGATGCAGGCAAAGGCATGCGTGGGCGCGCTATCGCTCGCGGTCTTACCCATGTGGATCGGTGCATGCCTCGCGCAGGAATCCGCGACGGTGGATCCCGCACTACGCGAGAAGATCGAGGCGCAGGGCCGCAAGATCGACGCGATGCGAAGCCGGATGGCGGAGCAACTCGCCGAACTTGAGCAGATGAAGCGTGAGCTTGCGTCGCAGGAGATCGCTTATAACGACCTGCGCAAAGCCGTAGGCATGACAGCGCTGGAGGAGGCGCGCGCCACGGGATCGCCCGCGGTCGCTGGCGCGCAAAGCGCCGCCCCGCCACAAGACCAGGTGCCCCCGGGCACGCCAGCGCCAGGCGCACCTAATGCGCCGACGTCGCAGCCGGTCGCGGCCACGCAGCCGGTGGGCAAGCGTCCGGAGGAGGACGAACGGCCGCCGGAAGTGGCGCCCATCTTCGACCAGCCGGGCGTGCTGACGCCTCGCAACAAGCTAATTGTCGAACCATCGTACCAATACGGGTATTCGTCGAGCGATCGCGTGGCGCTGGTAGGTTACACGGTCATTCCGGCCATCCTGATAGGTCTGGTAGACGTGCGCCAGGTCAAGACGACGACGCAGACCGGTGCGGTGGCGTTCCGCTACGGCCTTACCAACCGCATGGAACTGGAAGTACGCGTCCCCTATGTGGATACGCACACCGACACTATCAGCCGCGAAATCTTCACGGGGACGGCGCAGGACAACCTGTTCACTACGAGCGGCAAGGGCCTTGGCGACGTTGAGGCGACGCTGCGTTATCAGATCAACGACGGCGGTGCCGACAAGCCGTATTACATCGGCTGGTTCCGCGCGAAATCCCGCACCGGCGAGGATCCGTTCGAGGTCACCAGTGATTGCGTGACGCGTTGCCTTGAGAACGTGACAGGTACGGGCCTTCCTCTTAAGAGCCCCACGGGCTCGGGCTTCTATTCGGCGCAGTTGGGTCTCACCTGGCTATATCCGTCGGATCCGGTCGTGTTCTTCGGCAACTTCAGTTACCTGCATAATTTTGAACGCAAAGATGTAAGCCGCAACGTACTTGGTTCAGGCAAGCAGTTCCTCGGTGACATCAAGGCGGGTGATATTGCCGACATAAGTATCGGCATGGGCCTGTCCCTGAACGAGAAGGCGTCCATCAGTATTGGCTACGACCAGGCCTTCGTAGGTCGCACGCAACAAAACGGTCATCCGCTTGCCGGTTCTGCACGCTCAACACTCGGCTCGCTTCTGATCGGTGGTTCCTATCGATTCAACGACAAAGAAACGATGAACATCACGCTAGGCGTGGGTGTGACGCGCGACACACCTGACACCACCGTGACCGTGCGTGTGCCGATTACCTTGTAGGCAGAGCATCGCCGACAGGGTCGCTCTCACCAGGGGAGCATGCAGAAGGGCCAGGATCCTCGCATCCTGGCCTTTTTGTCTGGTGAGTCCGGCCCTGTCGGCGATGCTCTTTCACCGCATGTTGATTGTTGTGATGATGAACACGTTTCAAACATCCGAGAGTTCCCATGCACGCTCTGCACACACAAGGCGTCGTTAAGATTTCAAACGGGGGTTTTACTTAACGACTATAAAAGCTGCAGGGAGTTTTTCTTAACATGCGCATTCGCAATTTCCGTTACGGCAAGGCCGCCACGGGCCTCGCACTTGCATCGTTCGCCTTCTTCGGTGTTGCCGCGCATGCGCAGGACAGCACGAAGAAGTCCCAGTCCCCCGCGCTCGACAACATCAGTGTCTGGGTGGGCGGCTACTACACCAACAACGACACCACGCTCGGCGGGCAAACGCCGATCCTGAACAGCAGTGGTGATGTGAACCTCGAGAAGGATCTCGACTTCAAGAAGCACAAGACCGTGCCGCGTGTTCGCCTGGATTTCCTGATCGGCGAGCACCAGGGCTTTGCATTCGACTGGTACGAGGTCGATCGCTCGCACTCAAAGACGTTCGACGAGTCGGTGAATGTCCTTGGCCAGCCGGTTACCGCCTCGGCGTTCGCCAAGGGTGACCTGAAGTTCAGCTTCGGCAGCGCGGCATACAAGTGGTGGTTCGGCACGGGTGATGACGTGTTCGGCGTCGGCCTGGGTGCCGCGTACTACAAGGTGCGTGGCAGCATCGATGCGTCGCTGACCGCGCTGGGCCAGACGCAATCTCAGAGCTCGTCCACCGATCTCGATGCGTGGGCGCCCAACCTGCAGCTCGGCTGGCGCCACGCGTTCAACGATCAGTGGCGCATGTACATCAATGCCTCGGGCGTGAAGAAGAACGGTGGCCAGCTCAACGGCCATATCTACGATACGGCGATCGGCCTGGAATGGTTCCCGTGGCAGAACGTCGGCTTCGGCGCCGAATACGCGTATACCCGCATCAAACTGCACCAGGACAAGAGTCGCTACGATCTGGACCTGGACATGAAGCTCAACGGACCGGCCGCGTACGTACGCTTCCGGTTCTGACCAGCCGGTTGGCGGCGGGCCCATGGCCTGCCGCCTTGCCGGGGGGAATCCGAGGCCGCCCACGGGCGGCCTTTTTTATGCGCGCTCGGAAAGCGCGGCCGGGCGTTTGCGCTGCGAGAACCAACCCAGGGCGATGACACCCACCACGAGCACCGCATCGAGCGTCCAGGGCGCCCACGGGCGGGCGTCGAACCACGGGGCCAGCAGGTGGTCGTGGGCGATCATGCGTGCGGCGGTCCAGGCGATGGCAGCGGCACCCACGTAGATCACGATGGGGAAGCGCTCGATCAGGCGCAGGATGAGCGTGGAGCCCCACACCACCAGCGGCACGCTGATGGCGAGGCCAAGCACCACCAGCACCATGTGACCCTTGGCGGCTCCGGCGATCGCGAGGACGTTATCCAGGCCCATCAGGGCATCGGCCACCACGATGGTCCGTATGGCGGCCCAGAAGCCCTTCGCCGGGGCGATATCCGGATCGTGGTCTTCGTGCTTGAGCAGCTTCCACGCGATGGGGATGAGCAGCAGGCCACCCGCCAGCATCAGGCCGGGCAGTTTCAGCAGCCAGATCACGGCGAAGGTCAGCAGGATGCGGATGGCCACCGCGCCGAAGGTGCCCCAGAAGACGGCTTTCTTCTGCAGGTCGCGGGGAAGGTTGCGAGCCGCCAGGGCAATGACGATGGCGTTATCGCCCGCCAGCACCAGGTCCAGCAGGATGATGGCCGCGAGGCCGGAGAAGAATTCAGGGGTGAGGAAATCCATGGGGCTGCCTTAGCGCGTGTGGGCGGACCAATGCGGCGGCGACGGGTACGCGCGCCCGTCGTCACCACAAAAGTCTCGTTCCCGGCGCTGGCCGCCGCGACGCCCGGGGTGCTGTGGCACCCGTATTGACGATACGTCGCGCACGGGGCCGAACTGCCCCGCGGAACTACTCCCTTTTGGGTTGTAGTGGGGCCATTCTCCCGTTTCAGCTGCGGCGCGGCAAGACACCCCCGGGGGGTGACCGGTTAAAATCACCGGCTTTCCCAACCACCCCCTCGCGAGTGAAGCCCATGAGCGCACACGATATCCGTTCCGCCACGCGTCCCGACCCGGACCAGCCGATGGTGGACATTGCCAACTACGTGGCCGATTACCAGATCGACTCGCAGGAGGCCTACGACACCGCGCGCTACATGCTGCTCGATTCGCTGGCGTGCTCGGCGCTGGCCATGAAGTTCCCGGACTGCGTGAAGCACCTGGGCCCCATCGTGCCGGGTATCACCATGGAAGATGGCGTGCGCGTGCCGTTCACCTCGCACGTCCTGGATCCGGTCCAGGCGGCCTTCGCCATTGGCACCCAGGTCCGCTACCTCGACTTCAACGACACCTGGCTGGCCGCCGAATGGGGCCACCCCTCGGATAACCTGGGCGCCATCCTGTCGGTCGCCGATTACCTGTCGCGCAAGGCGGTGAAGGAGGGCGGCAAGGCCCTCACCGTGCGCGATGTGCTCGGCTACGCCATCAAGGCCCACGAGATCCAGGGCTGCTACGCCCTCAAGAACAGCTACAACCGCGTCGGCCAGGACCACGTCATCCTGGTCCGCCTGGCCTCCACGGCGGTCACCACGGCCATGCTGGGCGGCAACAAGGAGCAGATCACCACCGCGGTCTCGCACAGCTGGATCGATAACGGCGCGCTGCGTACCTACCGCCACGCCCCGAACACCGGTCCGCGCAAGAGCTGGGCCGCCGGCGACGCCTGCCGCCGTGCCGTCACCCACGCCATCAATGCGGTTTACCGCAACGTGGTCGGCTACCCCTCGGCCCTGTCGGCCAAGACCTGGGGCTATTACGACGTGGCCTTCAAGGGCAATGCGTTCGAGTTCGAGCGCCCGTTCGGCAGCTACGTGATGGAAAACGTGCTGTTCAAGATCAGCTTCCCGGCTGAATTCCACGCCCAGACGGCCGTGGAATGCGCCATGAAGCTCCACGCCGAGGTCGGCTCGCGGGTGGACGAGGTGGAGAAGGTGGTGATCGAGACCCAGGAAGCCGGCGTCCGCATCATCGACAAGACCGGCCCGCTGGCCAACTACGCCGATCGCGACCACTGCATCCAGTACATGGTGGCCGTGCCCCTGATCTTTGGCCGTCTCACGGCCGATGATTACAATGACAATATTGCCGCCGATCCGCGTATCGACGCGCTCCGCGACAAAATGACGGTGGTCGAAAATCCGCAGTTCACCAAGGATTATTTCGACCCCGAAAAGCGTTACATCGGCAATTCGGTGCAGGTTTTCTTCAAGGACGGCACGAGCACGCAAAAAATCTCGATCGATTACCCGATCGGGCACCGTAATCGCCGGGCCGAGGGCATTCCGGTTCTGCTCAAGAAATTCGAGTCCGCCCTCCGCGCCGAGTGGCCGGCGGAGCGGGTTGAGAAGGTTCTGAGCGTCACCCAGAACCCCGAAAAACTCGATGCCATGCCCATTCACGAGTTCATGACGCTCTTCACGGCTTGATAATGGCCGTGACTCAAGTATGAACGGCTGGCGGCGGCATGCGCTCAATTGTTGGATTTTTGCTAAACTGCCGCCGCCCGTTGAAGGGGTAACAAAAGCGAGGGACAGCAGAAGTCCCCGGATTCGACAAGAGTTTTGACGCGCGATTTCCGTCTGGGGTGGAGCGCGGACGCGAATACCAATAATGAGGAGACACCGATGAAACGTAAGGGCTTGTTTTTGCTGATCGGCTTGGCCCTGGGCGGCGTGGGTGCCGTTCACGCGCAGGAGTCCGCTGACACCGCGGGTAACGGCTATGACGGCCGCTGGTACATCGCCCCGACGGTTGGCGGTTACTACAACGACACCGACCGCAACACCAACAGCCGCCAGGTCTACTACGGCCTCGGCGTTGGTAAGTTCATCTCCAGCAACGCGTCGATCGATATCTTCGCTGATCGCACCAAGCGCGATAACGATGGTACCGGCCACTGGTCGAACAACAGCTACGGCGTTGCCGCTCGCTTCTACGCTGGTGCGTGGGACAGCTGGCGTCCGTACCTGCTCGCTGGCGTGATGGGCTCGTACCACCACAACCCGTCCGACAACGGCTGGTCGCCGGCTGCCGAACTGGGCGTTGGCGTGTCCAAGACCATCACCGACAGCTCGGACTTCCGCGTTGAAGCCGGTTACCGCTATGACTTCGACGACAAGTCGCAGGACAGCGAGAACGGCTACGGCGACTGGTTCCTCGGCTTCTCGATCGTTTCGCGCTTCGGCGAGCCGCCGGCTGCTCCGGCTCCGGCCGCTGCTCCGGCCCCGGCTGCTCCGGATTGCTCCACCCTCGACAGCGATGGCGACGGTGTGAACGATTGCGACGACAAGTGCCCGGCCACCCCGGCTGGCACCATCGTCGGCCCGGATGGTTGCCCGCAGAAGGTCGTCATCGACCTGCGCGGCGTCAACTTCAAGTTCGACCGTCCGAAGAAGGGCGAGACGAACATTGGCCCGACCCTGCAGGAGCCGACCAGCGAATCGCTGGGCGTCCTCGACCAGGCTGTCGACACCCTGCAGCGTTACCCGCAGGTCAAGGTCACGGTTGCCGGTTACACGGATAGCGTCGGTAAGGATGCTTACAACCAGTCGCTCTCCGAGCGTCGCGCCAAGATCGTGTTCGATTACCTGACCTCGCACGGCATCACTGCCGATCGCCTGGAAGGCCCGATCGGCCACGGCGAGAACAACCCGATCGACACCAACGACACGGCCGAAGGCCGCGCTCGTAACCGTCGCACGGAACTGCAGGTTCAGCAGTAATCCGGTCCTGATCGGTAGCAACAAAAAGGAGCCCGGCGAAAGCCGGGCTCTTTTTTTGTGCCCATGAGGCGCTGGCGTGTGGCGCTACGGGTTCATGGCCGTGTGGAACGCCAGGATCAGCATCTGTATCGACAAGCCGACGGTCAGCGAGCCGATCACCACGCCGAACAGCCGGAACGGCATGGGCCCGATGCCGCGCACGATGGGGCCGGCAAACAGCATCGCCAGCAGGTGCAGGAAAACCACCAGCAGCACCAGGGCTACGATAGCCAGCGTGCGTTCCAAGGAGTGGCTGGAGCCCAGCAGGATGATCAGGCCGGCAAGCCCGTAAGGCGTCACGATCATGGGCACCGCCAGTTCAAACGCGGTAGGCAAGGCGGGCTTCTCAGGCACCGTGCCGGGCGGCACCGGTTGCGGATGGGCGGGTGCGCTGTACTGCTCAAGTACCGTGCGCAACGACACGATGAGGAAGATGATGCCGCCCGCGAACAGCATGGCCGCCGGCGATATCTGCCAGTTGTGCTGTAGCGACAGGCCGAGGAAGCCACCAATGAGTATCGCGACGGCTGCCAGCGCGGCACTTTTGCAGGCGAGGCTTCGCCGGGTGGGGTGGTCGTACGGCAGCATGCGCGCGTAGTACACCAGCGGCGTTTTCAATGGCGGCCCCATCACAACGAACAGCAGGACGAACACCTGCATGAGGTTGAGCATCGGTTGCGGCGCACCGTCCGGCACAACGATCGCACCCTGGAGGAAGGCAAGCGCACTCATGGGCTTTCGCCGTTGGGCATATCAGCCACGCAACGGAAACCGACATGGCTGGTGGAGGTATCGACCGGGTGCGGATAGCGCGCGGCGGGCCGGTAACGCTGGCAATAGTTGGGCGCGCACAGATGCGAGCCGCCCTTGAGCACGCGGCGTGGAATCACCAGCTCGCCCGGGCGCGGGTCATGGCTGTTTTCCATGCAACCGCCCCGTGGGTTCGCGGGCACGCAGCAGGCGCGGGCTACTTCATCAGCATGCCGGGCGCTGTACCAGTCGGCTGTCCACTCCCAGGTATTGCCGATCATGTCCATGAGCCCGTACCCGTTCGCCGGGTAGGCGCCTACCGGCGAAGTGCGCTCATAGCCGTCGTCGAGCGTGTTCTCGTACGGAAAACGGCCCTGCCAGTAGTTGGCGAGCAGCGCGCCATCGGGCGCGAGGGCGTCGCCCCATGCGTAATCCTCGCCATCCAGCCCGCCGCGTGCGGCGTATTCCCACTCCGCTTCAGTGGGCAGGCGCTTGCCGGCCCAGTGGGCGTAGGCTTCCGCATCGGCTGCCGCCACGTGCACGACAGGATGATCATCCAGGCCGTCCAGGCTACTGCCCGGGCCGGTGGGGTGCCGCCAATCGGCACCGAATACGTAGCGCCACCAATGGCCCAGTTGCATCGGTACCGGCCCATCGGGTTTGACGAATACCAGCGACGCGGGCTGGAGCATTTCCGATAGCGCACCGGGGTAGTCCTCGGCGCGCGGTGCGATCTCCGCGACCGTGATGTGGCCCGTTGCGTCGATGAAACGGGCGAACTGCGCGTTGGTCACGGGTGTGCGATCGATCAGGAAAGGATCCACGCGCACGCGGTGCACGGGGCGTTCCTCCGGGTAGAAGTTCTCCGAACCCATCCGGTAGGTTCCGCCTTCCATCCGCACCATGCCCTCGTGGCGCGTACCGTGGTCGAGGGGGCGGGCCGGGAGCATAAGGGTCATGGGTGGTCCTCAGGGTGGGTGGGGCGGGGTTTTAGGGGCGTCATCCGGCTCGCTCTTCCAGGGCCAGCGGCCCTCTACTTCCAGGATCAGCGACCAGCTGAGGAAGGTGCGAACGACGACGAGCAGGCCCAGGGCGACCACGCTGATCAGCGTGCTGTCGAGTGCGATGGTGCGGACGATATCCGCTGCCACGAGGATCTCCAGGCACAGCAGCAATGCCCGGCCAAGGCGTTGCTTGTACTGGTTGTACTCGTTGGGATGATCCAGGCCCTCGCGGAACAGCGTGACCAGGTACATGGCCGTGGCGGCGAGGATGGCCACGATGATCAGGACCGTTGCCAGCAGCTCGACACCCAACGCAGCCATTTCGATCCACGCGTGGGCTTGTTCGGTGAAATCCATGCCAGTGCCCCTCGATCGCGCGGCGGGAAAGATTCAAAGGCATGGTGCGGCGGGTACCGAAGGGTCGCGACCGAGGATCTACGGCATGCCCTTGAGTAGATCTACGGAGAAGGCCACGCCGGGGCGCAAGCGTGGACACGGGCGGCGGCTATCGCCCTCTCCGCGCAGCGTAGTTTTACCTACGGTTACTGGGTGGAAATTCGCTTAACGCCGTGATGCGCGAACCGCACTCTGCAAGAACTTGCCATCCCGTGCGGAATGCCATCATGAAGGGTCGATTCGCTTGCGCACTGATCGCGTGCCTTGGGTTGGGCAGCGTCCATGCCACCGAAGGGGCTATGGGCCGGTCCATCACGGGCTCGCAGATCACGCCCTATGTCGGGATCATCCCGCCAACACCGGGCCTCAACGTATCCGTCAGCTACATCAACTACGACGGCGATATAGGCCATAGCAGGCAAGTGCCGATCGCCGGCACGGCCGCCCTGGACCTGCACGCAAAAATCGATCTGTTCGCCGCGACCTTCGCGTACATCTGGGATACCGGCAAGGGGCGCTGGAATTTCGCCAGCATGATCACGGTGCCGTATATCCGGCCCACGGCGCGGGCATCGCTTGCCGTAGGGGAGGCGCAGCGTACGGTGAATGATCGCGCATCCGGCCTGTTCGACCTGTACTTCGCCCCCGTGATCGCCAGCTACCACGTCAGTGAAGTGGAGCACTGGTCGTTCGGCGTGTATGTGTACGCGCCCACCGCCGATTACCAGAAAGGGCGCCTGGCGAACAAGGGTCTCAACGTGTGGACCTATTCGCCGGCCGTGGGCTATACCCACCTGTTCAACAAGGGCACGCTCGAATTCAGCGGCCTCGCCGGGGTGGATTTCTATTCGAAGAACCACGCCACCGATTACCAGAACGGCTCGGTGTTCCGCCTCGACCTGATGCTCATGCAACGTACACCGTCCGGGTGGGGATTTGGCGCAGTCGCGGGCTGGATCCAGCAGCTCGAGGACGACGATGGCCCGACCGCCGATCGGCTCGGTGGCTTCTCGGGACACTCGATGGGCGTGGGCCCCGCCATCGCCTACAAAAAATCCTTCAGCAAGGAGAGCAGCATTGATTTCACCCTGCGCTGGGTGAAGGAGTTCGACGTGAAGAACCGGCTCGAAGGTGAGCCGCTTGTCCTCAACGTCGCCTTTGCGTTCTGACCTGCCTTTGCGTGACGACTCGTATGGGCCCCGCTGAGCACGAACGCCTTCCGGTCCATGTCGTGGTGGCCGACCACCACCGCATGGTGGCCGAAGGCGTGGCGGCATTGCTCGAGCCACACGTGTTGACCGTGAAGGTCGTGCACTCGGCGGAGCGGCTGTTCGAGATCGTGGAAAGCGGCGACATCGTGGTGGGTGATATCGACCTGCCTGACATGCCCGGCCTGGAGCCGCTACGCCGCCTGCAGATGCGCGGCGGCATTCGCTTCATCGTGCTGTCGGCGCACGAAGAGCCGTTGATCGTGCAGGACGCCATGCAATCTGGCGCGTGGGCCTATGTCCAGAAGCAATCGCCCCGCAACGAACTGCTCGATGCCGTCGGCGAAGTGGCGCGCGGCCTGCGTTACGCAAGCCCGGGCCTCATGGCCGCGCTATTGAATGCGCCGGCGCCGGCGCAGCGCCTTACACCGCGCCAGCGCCAGGTGCTCGAGCGCATGGCCAGGGGCATGCGTGCCAGCGAGATCGCCGCCGATCTGGCGATCTCCGTGCGCACCGTCGAAAGCCACCGCCAGTCGCTGCTCGATCTTTTCCATGTGCACAGTGGTGTTGCCCTGGTGCGCGAAGCCATACGCGTCGGCCTTATAAGCGAGATCTCGCCGGGGCCGCCTTCCAGTAGCAGTAGCTGACCCCTCGACGAGGACGTTCCCATGAAAGCGTTGCTCTCCGCCGCCACCGTACTGCTGGTCGCCTCATGCGCTTCCGTCAGCGTGACCAACCAATGGAAGGACCCCAGCTGGTCAGGGCCGCCGGCAACGAACGTGCTGGTCATCGGTGTATCCCGCAGTGACACCACCCGGCGGCTGTTTGAAGACACCTTCGTACGCGACCTGACGGCAGCAGGCGTTCGCGCATCGGCAAGCTACGCGTCGATCCCGCCGGGAGATGGCGGCTCGGCAAAGCTCGGCGATGTCGTGAAAAGCACGGGTAGCGATGCGGTGCTGGTGACGCGTGTGCAGCGTGTGGAGGATCGGATCAACGTGACGCCGACCGGGCCGGGTTACGGTGGGTTCTATGGCTGGTACGGCGGTGCGTGGGCCAGCACACCCGAGGTCACCCAGACCACCCTGGTGACGCTTGAGACCAGCGTGTGGGATCCACGCACCGAGAAGCTGGTGTGGACCGTGACGACGCGCGGCGTGCTCAGCAGCGATATCCCGCGTACCACCCAACAGCTCTCCGCCACGCTCATCCCGAAGATGAAAGCGGACGGCATCATTCGCTGATCCGCCACGGAGGCATCCCACATGCTTGGTTACCGTTGGGAATGGCGTCACACGTTGGCATCGACCGTTGCACTGGTTGCGCTGGCGACGACCGGCCGCGCGCATGTCGATCCGGCCGCCGAGGTCCTGCCTTCGTGGAGCGATGGCCCGACCCGTAGTGCGATCGTCGCCTTTGTCACGGCCGCGACCCAGCAGGATGGGCAAGGCTACATTCCGCCCGAAGCGCGGGTGGCTGTGTTCGACATGGATGGCACGCTCATGACCGAGCGCCCGCTACCGGGCGCGGTGCTGCCGGTGGTAGCCGACGTCAAGGCGGCGGTCGCGAAACATCCGGACCTGGGTGAGCAGCCCGCGGTGGCGGCGCTGCTCCGTGGCGATGTGCACGCCGTGCTTGCCCAGGGCGAAACCGGCCTGGCCCAGGTGGTGGCCGCCGCCATCGACGGCCGCGACGCCGACCAGGTCGCGGCGGACATGGCGCGTGAAGAACGCAGCCTGCCGAACGCGCGTTATCAGGTGCCGTACTCCCGCCTGGCGTACCGGCCCATGCTGGAGCTGCTGCGTTACCTGGAAGCCAATGGATTCCAGACGTGGATATGCAGCGGCTCGCCGCTGGCTTACACGCGGGGTATGTCGAAGGAGGTGTTTGGCATTCCGCCCGAGCGGGTGATGGGCAGCGCGCTGCAAACCCACGTGGAGGAGCGCGATGGCAAGCTGGTGCTCGCGTACACGGGCAAGGTCGAGCATGTGACCGATCGCGAAGGCAAGCCGCCGGTCATCCACCTTGCGGTCGGGCGCCGCCCCGTGTTCGTCGGGGGAAACGTCGGCGGCGTGGGTGATGTCGCCATGATGCGCTACGCCATGGACCGTGGCGGCCCGTCGTTTGCGCTACTGATCAACCATGACGATGCGGGGCGCGAGTTCGCCTACGCGGAAAAGGGCGGCGAATCGCTCGCCGCCGCGGCGCGCTACCACTTCCACGTCGTGAGCATGAAGAACGATTGGCAAACCGTGTTCGATCCCTCGATCAAGCTGCCCGGGCCGCCGCAAGGGCCGGCCGATATCGCGAACGTTGCACCCTGAGCGGAGTGGACCATGCCATCGACACTGCTCTTCGCCGAGGCCACGCACATCAAATTGTTGCGGCGTGCGCGTCTTATCCCTGTGGAGGATCGCCATGAGGCGGCCCGGCGTTGCGTCCTGCTGTTTGCACTGGCATGGCTGCCGCTCGCCTTGCTGGTGCTCACCCAGGCGGGTGCCGCGTCACTGTTTTTCCGCGATATCACCGCACAGGTGCGCTACCTGGTGGCACTGCCGTTACTGGTCGTTGCCGATTACATCGTACTGCCGCGCGCTGAAGCGCTCGGCCGGTATTTCCTGGAGTCATCGCTACTGCCGCCCTCCATGCGCGAGGCGTACCGGGATATGGCATCCGCCGTGCGTAAACGTAGCGCGGGCCCGCTGACGGCGCTGGGCATAGCCGCCGTCGTCTACGCGAGCATGCTGGCCATGTACTTCATTTTGCCGGGGCCGCAGTGGGCGGCATGGCAGCGCCAGGCGAGCACGGGTGCCTTTTCACTGGCCGGCTGGTGGCACCTGTTGGTGAGCCTGCCGATCCTGCTGGGCCTTATCCTGAGTTGGGCGTGGCGCTGGTTATTATGGGTGCGGCTACTGTGGTGGCTCGCCCGCGCGGGGCTGGTCCTCATGCCATCGCACCCCGATGGCGCGGCGGGCCTGGGGTTCCTTGCGGATTCGCCACGCATGTTCATCCCCGTGGTGATACCGCTGGCGGTGGTGGTCGCGGCGACGCTGGGCCACTCGCTGGTGCTGGAAGGTGTGACGGCGGTGGGCCATGAGGCGACGCCGTTGATCACCGCCGGCCTTGCCATCGTCGTGTTTGCCAGCCCACCGCTGCTGTTCGCCCGTGTGCTGGTCGCGGCACGCCACGACGGCATGCTGGAGTATGGCGAACTGTGCCGGAACGTGGGCCTGGTTTTCGAGCAGCGCTGGTTGGGCGGTCGCACGCCCGTGGATCCCGGCGTGCTGGAGCGCCCGGACTTCTCCGCTACGACCGACTTGTACGGACTGTCCGTCAACGTGTTCGAAATGAAGCTGCTGTTGGTGGATTACCCCACCCTGGTCGCTCTTGCCCTGGCCAGCGTGCTGCCTTTCGCACCGCTTTGGCTCGCGGCCGTTCCATTCCATGCGGTCGTGGATCACATTGTGGGCATGCTGGTTTAGCACTCGGCAATTCTGCGCATGCCCGGTAGGCCTTTTTACTGATTACGACCGCGCGGGTTAGCGCAAACATCCCGTCATGGAGCGCTTACAGCCACGTTCCCAAGCACTCGCCCTGGAACCCCGCGTCATGTTCGATGGCGCGGCGGCGGTAGCGGCGGATCACCAGCATGCGGCAGCCAGCCACGACCCCGCCGCGACGCCCGCGGCCGATACGGCGGCACGTGCAGCGCCGGTGACACAGGGTGATTCCTCCGCGCACGCCCAGGCGGCGAGCGCTCCGCGCACGCTGGATAGCCCGGCCGAAAAGGCCGACAGCGCAGCGCGACCCCTTGCCGTTGCCGCGGCGGCCGGCGCGGCACCCACGGTAACCCTTTCCGAAGGGGCGACCGATGCGTTGCTGGGTGGCAACGTGACGTTCAACGCGTCGTTCGATAACACCAGTGCGCAGGTGGGCTATGCGCCTTACATCGACCTCTTCCTGCCGGCGACCGGACGTGACGGGAACGACGGCCTGTCGTTCGTATCCGCGACCTACCTCGGCCAGGCGGTGAAGACCTTCACCGTGACCTTCGATGCGAACGGCAATGCCACGCACCCCCTCGCCCTGGATGCCAGCGGCAACGCGGTGATCCTGCACGCTGCGGATTACGGCATGCGCGCGGGCGACCAGGTCATCGTGGTCAGGTTGCCGTACGCGGATATCTCGGCGGACCAGCCGGCCGTGGATATCCAGATCACCGTGCACGTCAGCGACCTGGCGGACACCAGCTTCTCGGATGGATCGCCCGACCTCGTGTTGCGGGCACGAGGCGGGTTTGAGCTGGGCAACGATGCGGCAAGCAACCCGACCGTCGATCCCAGTGTGGTCGAAGGGCAATTGCACGATCTTTCCGTCCATCCTACGGTCGTGACGCTCACCCAGGCGCTGGATGTGCCGGACGGGAAGACCGTTACCGGTCCAAACTACGAGCGCAGCTTTACGCTGACGGCCACGGCCGCGCCGGGACAAAGCCTTTCCGATGTGGTGATCACGCAGGATATCCCTGTGGAGATGCGTGTCACCGCCATCACGCCGGGCGCGGGCGGCACGCTGGAATCCATCACGCTGCATGGTGGCCGCGTGCTCACCTCGCCGGCCGCGATCCAGGCAGCGCTCGCGGGTGGCGCTTCGATCGATGCCTTTACCGTGAGCTATGCCGCGCTCACTGGCGCGGTGGATACCACGGTGCGCTTCTACGTTCCGCAGGCGGATGCGAATGGCAACCCGGTGATCGACCCCACCACGGCAGCGCCGCATGAGGTGATCGTCGCTGGGGGCACCGCGACGGGCGAATGGCAGCCGCTTGACCCGCGTGATCGCCAGCCCGACGGCAGCCCGGTCGATCTCAGCGGCACGGGCACGGGCGGCCAGTTCCTCGTCGAGGCGGCGGCGCTCTACAAGCAGGTCGCGGTGCAGACCGATACCGGCACACCCGGGCCCACCCCGGGTGACACCCTCAGCTATACCGTTCAGGTCCAGCTCTCGGATTACTTCGCGCTTGGCCAGAATACGATCGGCGAAGGCCAGTTCACCGTGCGCGATGCGCTGGGCGATGGCCAGACCCTGGTTGGCACGCCCACCATGACAGTGTCGTTTGGTGGCGCGACATACACGGTGGGCGTGATCACGATCCGCACCACCAACGCCGATGGAAGCACGTCGCTCATCTTCGATATCGGGCAGTCGCTGCGTGCAGCGGGGCTGGCAACCGGTGCGCTTGCAGGTGACCTGGCCTTCGAGGATGTGCTGCAGGGAGCGACGCAACTGCAGATTACCTACCTGGCACTGGTTGGCCAGGCGTACACCACGCCTTACCGGCAGAGCGAGATCAACGAAGGCGACAGCGTGGGCAATAGCGCCACGCTCGGCGCCTCCGTGCTCGTGGATCCGGTGAACCTTTCCGGGGCCACCGTGACCGACCAGGATGCATCCGTGGCCACGGTGCCGACATCCACCGTGGATATCGAACTGGTATCGGTCAATGGCACGACGCCCGCTTCAGGCGACCTGCACCCCGGCGACGTGGTGACCTTCCAGCTCAGTTACGACCTGACCACCGGTGACTACGAGCAATTCCGGTTGACAGGCTACATGCCGTTGCCGCTGTTCGATGTATCCGGCGTGACCTGGACCCAGGGTACTGGCGTCGGCCAATGGCAGTTCGGTGCGGGCAATACGAACGGCGATACCAGCGTGACCGTGACCAGCGCGGCAGGCAACGCCGTGGTCTTTGATTTTGGTGACTACGCAACCAGTGCGATCGGCGGCAGCCGCATCGTCCTCACCTTCACCCTGCGCGTGGGCGACCAGGCCTTTGCCGACCAACGCTCACTCAGCGTGCTGGCGCAATCGGATCAGCTGACAACCGTCGCGGGCAATCACCTGATCTCGTCGGATGTGGCGCTGATCAGTTCGATCGCGGAGCCGGTCGTATCGATCGACCACGGTGTGGTGTCGACCACGCACGGGTCGGTCGATGGGAGTACCGGTACCTGGGCGGCGCCGGGAACCGGCGGGGTACCGTTCACCGGCACGATCACGGATGCGGCCGCGGTCGATGGCAATGTCAGTGGTATCGATGCCGGCGACCTGCTGCGCATGGCCACGGCTCTGGAGAATACCGGCGGTGGTGGTGCATTCGACGTGGTGACAATGATCGCGCTACCTACGGGCCTCCAGTTCGCGGGTGGCTCACTGGCTGCGGCGAACCTGGGTGTCTTCCGTGGTGACGGTACACAGCTGGTGCTGGGCGTGGATTACAGCGTGAACGGCAATACCATCACGTTCCTCGATGCCGGCGGCGTTGCCACGCTTGCCGCGGGGCGCCCAGGCACCGCGGCGGATAACAGCGGCGCCAACGTGATTGTCATCACTTACGATGTGGTCGTGGATGGCAACGTGCCGGCAAGCAGCACGCTGGGTAGCACGGCGACGCTTAGCAACTACGCCAGTGTCGACGGCGGTGCCGATTTCACGCCGGTGGATGCCACGGATACGGCGGTGGAGCAGGTCGCGGCCCCCTCGTTGAGCGTCGTTTACGCCGGCGGTACGCTGGATGACGGGGATTCCAGCGCGGCACATACGACCGGCAGTGATCTTGTCGTCGGCGAATCCATGCTTTACGACATCGTCGTGACCTTGCCTGAAGGCAGCACCGGCAGCCTTGATATCGATAGCCTGATTCCCGCCGGCATGCGCCTGGATACCTCCTTCAACGGCACCGGCTACGCCATCATCACGACGCGTAACGGCAGCCAGGCGCTGCTTGCTGATTTCAACGGCACGGTGACCCTGGCCAGCTTCAGCGGGATCGGCGGCATGCTGGGCGTGGATGGCATCAGCGGGCGCTTTACGTTCAGCGCGAGCCTGGCCGCGGGCGACAACAACGAGGCCAACAACCAGTTCGTTATCCGGGTGCGCCTGGTGGCGAGTAATACCCTGGATAACCAGGCCGGCCGTGTGCTGGAAGCGAATGCCCAACTCGATTACTCCGATCCGGATGGCGATGCCGTTGGCGGCACTGCCGTGGATCGGCAGGTCGGTGCAACAGGTACGCTGCCCGATGTGACCGTGCGGGAACCCACGCTCGTCATCGCGCAGACCGCGGGTCCCGTGCCGCAGATTGGCGTGGACGAGGGCGATACGCTCACCTACGAAATCACGCTTAGCAACGGCACCGGTGCCAGCGACTTCAACGCGTACGACATCACGTTCAGCGATACCTTGCCGACAACGTTGCAGAACATCGTGCTCCTGGGCGTCACGTATGCCGGTGGGGCGACACACGATGGCAGCAGCACGCCCGATGCCGGCTTCATCATCGTCAACGGGGTGCTACGCAACGCCGACGGATCCGCGATCGATATCCCCAAGGGCGGCAGCATCGTGCTGCGCTTCAGCGGGCAGGTCACCGCCGATGCCGTGAACGGAAACGCCATCGACAACACGGCGTCGGTTCGCTGGACCAGCCTGGATGGTGCGGATGCCGGTGAGCGCACCGGTGAGGACGGGACGCTGGGTAGCGGTGTGCTCAACGATTACCGCAGCGATGCCGTCAGTGTGGTTCCCGTTGCACGCGGCGTGTTCCTTTCCCGCGTTGGCGGCTTGGACAGCACCACGCCGGCGAACCCCACCAATGGCGACAGCGAAGACGTGGCGGTAGGCGAAGTGATTCGCTACCGCGCCGTTTCGGCCATCGGCGAAGGCACCACGGCGGACTACAACGTTTCGGTCACGCTGCAGAACGGCCTGTCGTTTATCGACGATGGCACGGTGCGGATCGCCTTTGTTTCCAACAACGGCATCACGACGACCGTGACGGCTCTGGTGACGGGCGGGACGCTGCAAATCTCCGGCAACGAGGATAGCGACGTCGCGCTTCCGCTGACCGCCAACCTGTCGAACGACACCCTCACCGGGGTGCTCAGCCGCGTGCAGTACGACGTGACGACGGATGCGCAAGGCAACACGGTGATCACGTTCCACCTCGGCACGCTCACCAACAGCGATTCGGATGCCGATCTCGAGGGTGTCGTCATCGAGTTCAACGCCCGCGTGGCCAACCAGGGGACGGTCATCGCGGGGACGCTGCTCGGGGCCACGGCGACGGAGCGGGCCGGCACCACGGTGCTGGCGACATCGACCACGATCCACGAGCGCGTCGTCGAAGCCTCGTTCGCTGGCCTGGACAAGCAGGTCACCGCGTTCGATCCGAACCCGGGTGGCACCACGGGGACGGCGGATGTCGCCATCCGCTTCACACAAGGCGGCAGCGCACCGGCTTATGACGTCCGCCTGGTGGATGCATTCCCTGGGGGTTCCGGCTATGCCTTCGATAGCATCACGATCAATGGCACGACCTACACGGATATCGCGGCCTTGCCGGCGGGCGTCCAGGTATCCGTGGACACGGCCAGCGGCGTGGTGGTGAGTTTCGACCGGATCGACCCGGGCACGACCGTGCAGGTGAACTACCACGTAGCCCTGCCGAATACCGTCACCACACCCGATAGCGATGCGACGCTGACCTGGAGCAGCCTGCCCGAGACCTTCACCTCGTACGCGGGCCCCACCGTCGGCGCCGATGGTGCGCCGGACGGGGAGCGCACGGGTAGCGGCGTGGGTCCCAACACGTACGTACGCACCGAGGGCGCGGGGCTGGGCATCATCCAGGGCACGCTATGGGACGACACGTTTAGCGCCACGCAGGACCCGACACCCGATGGCACGCCGCTGGCGGGGCAGGTGGTGACGCTGACCTGGGCCGGCCTGGATGGCGACCTTGCCACCACGGGCGACAACGCGGTGTTCACGACAACGACCGGGCTGGATGGCCGGTACACGTTCGGCGTGCTGCCTGCTGGCGTCTACCGGATCGATGTCCCAGCCGGCACGATCACTGACGCGACCCTGGGCGGGCTTCGCGTACGTATCGATAACGATGCGGCATCCCCCGTCGGCACCGTCGGTGTCACGCTGGGGGAGGCGGCGACAGGCGAGGCGGACGCCGGCTTCGTCCAGCAAAACGATGCCCCGGTAAATACGCTGCCCGGCGCGCAGGCCGGCCTGGAGGATACGCCGCTGGCCATCGCGCCCATCCGCGTCGGCGATATCGACGCCGGGGGCGGCACGCTGGATGTGGTGATCAGCGTACTGCACGGCACGATCACCGTAGGTACGTTGCCGCCCGGGCTGGTGGTGAGCGCCAATGGCACGGCGTCGGTCACGCTCAGTGGCACGCTGGATACGCTCAATGCCGCGCTGGCCAGCCTGGTCTACACCGGCGACGCCAACTACAACGGCACCGACACGCTCACCGTGCGGACCAGCGACCGTGGCAACACCGGTGACGCGAACGGCGATGGCATTCCGAGCCAGCCGGCGGATGCCCTGACCGATACCGATAGCGTGCAGATCACGCTGGCCGCCGTGAACGACACGCCCGTCGCCGTCGCCGATACCGATGATGCGACGGAAGCCGGCGGCAAGGCGAACGGCACACCGGGCGTCGATCCGGTGGGCAACGTCCTCGCCAACGACACCGACGTGGATATCGCGACGAACGCCGACGTGCTGCATGTCGCCAACGTACAGGCCGAGGGATCGAGCAGCCCGGTGGTGCCCGGCGCGGATACACCAGCCGTGATCACGGGGCGGTATGGCACGCTGTTCATGGCCGCAGATGGCAGTTACCGCTACGTCGTGGATAACGACAACGCCGCCGTGCAGGCACTGCGCCTGCAAGGGCAGGTGCTGGTCGATGTGTTCGATTACACCGTGGCGGATCTGGCCGGTGCGCAGAGTGCCTCTACGCTCACCATCACGATCCATGGCGCCAACGACACGCCGGTGGCGCAGGACGACACCGGCGTGGCAACCGAGGCGGGTGGCGTGGCGAACGCGACGCCCGGCGCTGATGGCACGGGGAATGTGCTTGATAACGATAGCGACGTGGATGGCGTGGCGTTGGGTGAGACGCGCGCGGTCACGGGCATTCGCGCCGGACCGGAGACGGATGTGGGGCCATTCACGAACGTCGCCGCGGGGACCGCGAGTGGCAATGGCACGTCCGTCGCCGGCTTGTACGGCACGCTGGTGATCGGTGCGGATGGTACGTGGCGGTACGTGGTCGATAACGGCAATGCCACCGTGCAGGGCCTTGTCGCCGGCCAGTCCTTGCAGGAGACCTTCAGTTATCGCGTGTCGGATGCGGGTGGCCTGAGCGATCTGGCGAATCTCGTGGTGACGATCCAGGGCGCCAACGATAACCCTGTCGCCAGCGATGACGTGGGGAATGCGCAGGCCGGTTCGGATGACGGCACCACGGCCGAGGTGCCAGCCACGGGCGACGTGTTGCATGTGGCGAGCCGCCCGGGCACGCCGACGCAGCCGGGCGGTAATGGCATCGACACCGATGTGGACCTTCCGGATCAGGTGCCCGGCGCGCTCACGGTGACACACATCGGCATGGGCAGCGAAAGCGCGCCGGCCGCGTGGTCGGATGTTGCGGCAGGTACTTCGTCTGCCAACGGAACGCTCATTGCCGGGCTGTACGGCACCCTGCGCATCGGCGCCGATGGCACGTACAGCTACGATGTCGACAGCGCCAATCCAACGGTCAAGGCGCTGCCCCCAGGCGGCACGATCACGGACACGTTCACCTATGAAGTGACCGACACACGAGGGCTCACGGATCGCGCGCAACTGGTGATCACCGTTCGCGGCGCGAACGACGCCCCGTCGCCCGTCAACGACAACGCCGATGCGATCGAGGCAGGGGGTGTGGCGAACGGCACGCCAGGGCTTGATCCGGTGGGCAATGTGCTCGGCAACGACAGCGACCCGGATCCCGGCGATACGCTGGTCGTGACCCAGCTGGCGCATGGCGCCACATCTGTAGCAGCGGGCATCAGCCTTGCAGGCGACTTTGGCACGCTGACGCTCGGTGCCGATGGCAACTACCACTACGTGGTCGATAACAGCAACGGGCTGGTGCAGGCATTACGGCTCGATAGCGATCATCTGACGGATACGTTTACTTACACGGTGCGTGATAGCGCGGGATCGACCAGCACCGCCACGCTGACGGTCACGATCCATGGGCGCAACGACGCACCGGTTGGCGTCGATGACTCAGCGGCCGCGGACGAAGCGGGCGGCACCGCGAACACCGAGCCCGGGACGGACCCTGGTGGCAACGTGCTGGCCAACGATACTGACGTGGACGCCGGTGATTCGCACGTCGTCGCCGGCGTGCGTGCCGGCGCGGAAACCGCGGGAGGCGCATTCACCGGCATACAGGGGCCTACCCAGGTCGCCGGGCTGTACGGCACGCTGCTGATGTCGGCGGATGGCATTTGGCACTACAGCGTGGATAACGCGCTCGCTATCGTGCAGGCGCTGCGGCCGGGACAGCAGCTGCAGGAAGCGTTTACGTACCAGCTGCGTGACCAGCAGGGCGCGGTCGATACCGCGCAACTCACCGTCACCATCGATGGCGCGTGGGATGCACCGGTGGCCAATAATGATTTTGCCTACGCCGTGGCGGCGAATCACGGGGGCACCGGGCGCGATCCGACCGGCACGGTGCTGGCGAACGACACCGATGTCGATGCGCAGGACCAGCTCGCCGTGACGGGCGTACGTAGCGGCAACGAGGGCGCGGGCGGCGCCATCGCCAGCGTCACGCCTGGCACCGGCATGGCCGACGGAACGGTCGTGGTAGGGCTGTACGGCACATTGCGCCTCGGCGCTGATGGTACCTACCAGTACCTCGTCGATGGATCCAATCCCGTGCTGCAGGCGCTGGGGCCGGCGCAATTCGTCACCGAGGTCTTCACCTATCGCGTCGGTGATCTTGGCGGCCTCACCGACCTGGGCCAGCTCACGATCGTGGTGCGCGGCCAGAACGCGGCACCCACGCCACATGGCGACACCGGCACCGCGGTGGAAGCGGGCGGTGTCGACAATACGACGCCCGGCGCGGACCCTGGCGGTAACGTGCTGGCAAACGACACGGATATCGAAGGCGATGCCCTCACCGTGACGGCGGTGCGTACCGGCGGTCTGACTGACACTGGCCGTACCGGTGCGATCGGCGCGACGCTGCGCGGGCAGTACGGTGACCTGACCCTGGGCGCCGACGGAACGTGGCACTACACGCTGGATAACAACCTTGCGGCGGTACAGGCACTACGCACCGCCGGGCAGCACCTGGTGGATACCTTCACGTATACGGTGACCGATTTCTGGGGCGCTTCCGCCACGGCGGAACTGGTGGTCACAATCGATGGCAGTAACGACACCCC
Source organism: Luteibacter sp. 621 (assembly GCF_050435445.1). Taxonomy (NCBI): domain Bacteria; kingdom Pseudomonadati; phylum Pseudomonadota; class Gammaproteobacteria; order Lysobacterales; family Rhodanobacteraceae; genus Luteibacter; species Luteibacter sp. 621. The sequence goes on from NZ_JBNDKI010000014.1 coordinate 27,218, forward strand.
GGTGGCGCACGACGACACCGCCATCGCCGTGGAAGCGGGCGGTATCGCGAACCACACACCCGGCGTATCGCCTTCGGGCAACGTGCTTGATAACGATACCGACGTGGATGGCGTGGCTTATGGCGAGTCACGCAGCGTCGTCGCCTTTGCAAGCCAGGAGGGTGCCGGTGCGCAGGCGGGCCAGCGCCTGGCGGGACGCTACGGCTGGCTTACCCTGCAAGCCGATGGCTCGTATGTGTACGAGGTTGATAACGATAACGCCGCGGTGCAGGCGTTGCGGACGAGCGCGGAAACACTGGGTGACTCCTTCACGTACACCATGCGTGATGCGGCGGGCGCCATATCGGTCGCGCACCTGGCGATAACGATCCGCGGGGCCAACGACAACCCGGTCGCAGTCGATGACCACGGCATCGCCGATGACCAGGTGCCCGCGCCGCAAACCCGCGGTAACGTGCTCGATAACGATAGCGACGTCGATGGGGGGGATGCACGGCAGGTGGTCACGGTGCATGCCGGTGGCAACGATGCTACGGGCGCCTCGGTCACCGCCGGGCAAGCGTTGGCCGGGCGGTACGGTACCCTCGTGCTGCAGGCCGATGGCAGTTACACCTACACCATCGACATGACCAACGCGGAGGTCCTTGCCGCCGCGGGGCTGGGCCGTGTGTTGAGCGATACGTTTACCTACACGGCGCGCGACCTGGCCGGTGCCGATGCCCAGGCGGTACTGACGATCGAACTGGATATCGCCGCACCGTATATCCCGCCGCCATTCCATCCGGTGTTCGGACCCATCGGTCCGAATCCCGGGCAGGCGCTCTCTGCGATCTTCGGCGGGCAGGGCCTCCCGGATGTGCAGCCCATCGTCTATGTGGGCCCCGCCGTCGAACGCGATGCGATCGTCCAGGGCGTGACCATGCCCGATACCGCTGGCAGCTTCGTGGCATTGCGCGTCACGCGGGAGCGGAGCGCGTCCATCGGCGCCGGGCTGGGCAGCGTCGATGGCCAGTACGTAGGGCAGGCAGTGCGGCAGAGCCAGTTGCGCAGCGATGTTGATCTCGCGCGGTTCCTCAGCCGCCACGGACGGGTAAGCCTGAGTGCGGATGGCTTGCTCTCGGATCCGTCGCTGTTTGCACGCACGCCTGACGGGCTGCTTGGCCGGGACGTCGCCTGGCCGACCCAGGCAGCGAAGAACACCGCGGAAGGCTTCCAACGGCAACTCAAGGAGGCGGCGCGTGCGCGACAGTCCTTTACCCATTGATGAGCGCGCTACGTTCAGCCTGGTCCATTGTCAGCAACGGCTGGCGCTGGTCCTGGCGCTCGCCATCGCCGTGTTCGCGGCCGGCTGCGCGGGCACGAAGCCCCGGCCCTACACCGAGGACGATGTGAAGGCGCGCGTCGCGGCCGACCAGCAGGCAATGTACGCCGGCCAGGAACCCGTGACGGGACCCATCACCTTCTACGAGGCCGCGGCCAGGGCACTCAAGTACAACCTGGATTACCGGCTGAAGCTGATGGAAAGCGCGCTGGCGTCGGACCTGCGCGATGTGTCCAGCCACGAAATGCTCCCGCGCCTGGTCGCATCGGCGGGTTATGTGGATCGCAGCAACGATTCCGGCGGTACCTCGATCGGCATCGAGGACCGCCAGGAAAGCCTGCGCGCATCGACCTCCGAGGAACGTTATCGCATCCTGGATAGCCTGGGCCTTACCTGGAGCCTGCTGGATTTTGGCGTGGCGTACTACCGCACGCAGCAAAAGGCCGACCAGATCCAGATGGCGGAAGAACGCCGTCGCAAGGTGGCGCAGAACGTGCTGCAGGATGTGCGCAACGCCTACTGGCGGGCGCTGGGTGCGCAGCGTTTGCTTCCGGAAGTGGATGGCTTGCTGGCGCGGACGAAACAGGCATTGGCCAACGCGCGTGAAGCGGAGACCAAGGGCCTGGCGCCACGCGAGCAGGTGCTCGCTTACCAGCGTTCCCTGCTCGATGCCGTGTACCTGTTAACCGAGCGCCGCCAGGACCTGGAGTTCGCCCAGGCCGAGCTTGCGGCATTGATGTCGCTGCCACCCGGCTCACGCATGGAACTGGCCGATTCGCCAGACGCGCCGCTGCCGGCGGCAGTGGCCGATACCGCGCAGCTGGAGCAGGTCGCGCTTGAACAACGGCCCGAGATCATGGAGGAGTGGTATCGCAAGCGCGTGGACATGAACGACCTGGCGATCGCCAAGGCGCAGCTGTGGCCGAACGTCAGCATCACTGCCTCGGCGCAATACGACTCCAACAAGTACCTTTATAACAACCACTGGTCAGAGACCGGGCTGCAGGTATCGATCAACCTGCTGCGCCTGCTGCAGCTTCCGTCGCTTAATCGCGCACAGGCTTCGCAGGAACAGGCCAGCGATATGCGCCGTGTCGCCTTGTCGATGGCCGTGCTCACCCAGGTGCGCGTGGGCGTGCTGCGCTACGACCTGGCGCGCCAGGAAATGTCCTTCGCGGAAGAAAGCCTCCGTGTGGATGGCCGCCTTTACGACTATGCGAAGGCGGCGCGTGGCACGGCGCTGGGTTCGGAGCTGGAAGTCATTCGAGCGGAAGGACGCTATTTGCTTTCACGCTACCAACGCGAAGCGGCGTACGCCGACGCGCAAGCCGCGTGGGGCCGTCTGTATAACTCGGTCGGCCTCGACGTGTTTCCCGACGAGATCCGCAGCCACGACGTAAAGACGGTCGCGGCCGCTATCCAGCAGACCATGGCGCGCTACGAGCGCAGCGATGTCCTCCAGTCACCTGCGGAGAACCCCGGTGCGCCTGCCTCGCCGTGAATCCACCTGGGCGTGGCCCGTGCTAACGCTACTCGGCTTCGCGGCCCTGGCTCCGGCGGCCGATGTGCCGCCCCCGGCGCCCGGCGATATCCGTGTGCTGGTCACGGCGGCGCTCGAGACCACGCTTTCCTCGCAGATGAATGGCACGCTGGGCGACCTGCATGCATCGCTGGGTACACGGGTGGAGAAGCGCGCGTTGCTCGCGCAGTTCGATTGTGCCGAAGCGCAGGCGCGGGCCAAAGTTGCGGTCGCTGAACTGGGCATGGCGCGGCAGAGCCTTACCGCCAAGCAGGGTATGCGCAAGCTGAATGCCGTGGGTGATGTGGAGGTCGCCCAGGCCGAGACCGACGTGGAGAAAGCCACGGGTGCGCGCAGCCTCGCCGTCACCCAGGCCGGGTACTGCCAGGTGCGTGCGCCATTCGCCGCACGCATCGCCAAGGTGTACGTCAAACCTTTCCAGACCGTGGCGGAAGGTACGCCGCTATTCGACCTGGTCAGCGACGGTGACCTCAAGATCCGGCTCAACGTGCCGTCGCCATGGCTGGCGCGGCTGAAGGAGGACATGCCGATCCAGGTGCGCCTGCTGGAGACCGGCAAGACCTATCCAGCGCACATTAGTGCGATCAATGCGCGGGTCGATGCCGTGGCACAGACCATCGAACTGGAAGCCCGCTTCGACGAAGCGCATGCCGACGTTCGCCCGGGCATGAGTGGTGTCGCCCAGCTACCCGGCACCCCGCCATGACCGCGCCGCTATCGCCAGCGCGCCTGCTGTTCGATCTGGATACCCTGCGCGACCACGCCATGGACGCGGAAACCCTCAACGCGCTGGCCTTCGTCATGGCCAACGAGTTGTACCCGCTGCTGGCGTTTCGGCAGGCACTTGTCTTTGAGTGCCGCGGCGACGCCTGGACGATGCGGTGTGTGTCGGGCCTGGCCACGCCGACGGAAGACTCACCGTATCTCGTGTGGCTGGGCCCCGCGATGCGCTGGCTTTCCACGCAGGTGGCCGATGCCCGGCCCACCTGGGTAGCGAGGGATGCGGTAAGCGCGCCGCCCCGTATCGACGAAGGCTGGCGTGAGTGGTGGCCCGCGGGAGCGTACGCGGTGCCCATGCAGGCGCGTGATGGTTCGCGCCTGGGCATGCTGGTGTTCCTGCTTGAGGCCCCGCCACCCGCGCCATTGCCCGATGTGCTTCACGGGCTCTGGCGTACCTTTGCTTATTGTTGGGAAACGCTATCGGGAAAGCGCCGGCGCGGGCGCCGCTTTTCGCGCCGGCAGTGGTCCATCGTGGCGGCCTTGCTCGCGGTGCTGATGCTGGTGCCGGTCAGGCAAACCGCCCTGGCGCCGGCCGAGATCGTTTCGCGCGAGGCAGAGGTGGTGAGTGCACCGATCGATGGCGTGGTAGCGCGCATGCTGGTGCGGCCCAACCAGCCGGTCACGGCGGGAATGCCACTCTTCGCGCTTGACGAGACGACCCTGCGCAGCCGCGCCACGGTGCTGTCACGCGAGGTGGATGTGGCCGATGCGGAACTCGCCGCGGCCACCCAGCAGGCGTTCGATAGCCCGCAAAGCAAGAGCCAGCTTACGTTGCTGCAAGGCCGCGCCCAGCAGCGGCGAGCGGAACTGGAGGAAGTCACGGCGCAGCTGCAACGTACCCGCGCGCTGGCACCCCGCGCGGGCGTGGCCGTGTATGCCGATCCCAACGACTGGATCGGCCGGCCCGTGACCACGGGCGAGCGCGTGCTGCAAGTCGCCGATCCATCGCGGCCTGGCGTGCTCGTTCAACTGCCGGTCGCCGACGCGATCTCGCTTGAGCCGGGCGCGCGGATCACGCTGTATCTATCGGCATATCCGCTTTCGCCGTTGCACGGGCACATCGTCGAGACCAGCTACGAGGCGCGGCCCAGCGACGACAGTGTCGTGTCGTACCGCTTGCTGGCCAGTATCGACGACATACCGTTGCCCGCGCACGCCCGGCTTGGATTGCACGGCACGGCCAAACTCTATGGCCAGCGCGTGGTGCTCGGTTATTACCTGCTGCGGCGACCGCTGGCCGCGCTGCGCGCATGGACGGGCTGGTGATGGATCCGCTGGCCGACCTGCCGCTGCCACCCCTGCGCGACGACCTGAGCCTGAGCGAGGCGGCCAGTGGCGTGAGTGGCGAGCCGGCGTGGATGATCCTCGACCCGGTCGTCAACCGGTTTTATCGGATCGGCTGGCTGGAATTCGAATGCCTCGTGCGCTGGGGTGCTTCGGCGCGTGCCGTGGCCGAGCGCGTTGCCCGCGAGACGGCGCTTGCGGTCGACGCACGCCAGGTGGATGCATTGCGCCGATTCCTGGAAAGCCATCAATTGTTGCGTCCCGGCCATGAGGCGGTCCGCCGTATGGCGGCATCGAGCGAGGGCGTGCAGTGGCTCACCTGGCGCTGGTGGCTGCACCACTACCTGTTTTTCCGTGTTCCGCTGGTTCGTCCGGGCCAGCCGCTGCGCTGGCTGGCCGCACGGTTGGGCTGGCTGTTCACCCCGTGGGTTGCCATCGCCGTGGTGGTGGCCACGCTCACCGGGCTGGTCATGGTGGCCCACCAGTGGGACACGTTTCGCGCCGCGGTAGCGGATGCCTTCTCCGCCGAAGGCATCCTGGGTTTCGCCGGCGCCTTGATCATCGGCAAGACGATGCACGAGCTTGGCCACGCGATCGTCGCGACGCGCCTTGGCTTGCGCGTCGCGCACATGGGCGTGGCCTTCGTGGTGATGTGGCCCATGCTTTACACCGATACCAGCGAGGCGTGGAAGCTGCCCACGGCACGACAACGGCTGGCGGTGGCCGGTGCGGGCATCGTGACCGAACTGGCCCTGGCGGGGCTGGCCACGCTCGGCTGGGCATTGTGCGAACCGGGTGCGCTGCGCAGCGGCCTGCTCTACCTTGCCACCACCGGCTGGGTGCTTTCGCTCACGCTCAACGCCAGTCCGTTCACCCGGTTCGACGGCTATTTCATTCTCTCCGACCTGCTCGATGTGCCGAACCTGCACGATCGCTCGTCGGCGCTGGCGCGCACCGCCTTGCGCCGTAGCATCCTTGGCCTGGACGAGCCGTGGCCGGAACCTTTTCCTGCACGGCGCCGGCGCCTGCTCATCGGGTTTGCCTTCGTCACCTGGGTGTATCGATTCGCGCTGTTCCTGGCCATTGCCGTGGCCGTCTACCTCATGGTGTTCAAGGCGCTGGGCATCGTGCTATTCGCCGTGGAGGTCACGTGGTTCATCGCCCGCCCAATCACCACCGAACTTCGCTACTGGTGGCTGCAGCGGAAGCGGATCGGGCGGCGCCGCTACCGGATCGCCGCTGTCGTGGCCTTGCTGGCGTGCGTGGCGCTGGTGGTGCCCTGGAATACCCACGTGCCGGCCTACGGGGTGGCACGCACCGCCCAGCAGCTGAAAGTATTCGCACCCTTCCCGGCGCGCCTGGTGTCGGTGCACCCCGTGGGCCGCGTCGCGAAGGGCGAGCCGCTCGTGGTGCTGGACCAGCCGGAGATCGGCTTGCGCCTTACCAGCAGCGAGGCGGGCGCGGCCGTGCTGGAAGCGCAGCTCAGCGGGCTCATGGCGTCACCTGACGGCTCGAGCGAACGCGCGCCCGTGCTTCAACGACTTGGCGTGCAGGTGGATGAAGCCCAGGCGGCGAGGGCGGAGATCAGGCGCATGACGCTTATCGCGCCGTTCGCGGGTCGCTGGCTCGACGTGAACCCGGAATGGCGTGGCGGGCAGTGGGTAGGGACACGACTGCCGCTCGGGGTGCTGGTCGATAGCAGTCACTGGGAGGTCGATGCCTACGTCAGGCAGGATGACGTGCAGCGGATTCGCGATGGCGCCCATGCGACGTTTTATCCCGAGGGTGAGTTCTCGCCGATCGCGGGCGTGGTCCGGTCCATCGCCAGTACGCGCGTCTCATCGCTGGCGCAGCCCATGCTGTCGGCGCGCTACGGCGGCCCGCTGGCGACGTCGCGTGATAACGACAAGCTGGTGCCGACCGTGCCTGTGTTCCACGTGGTCGTCGCGCTGGAAGGCGCACCGCCGACCGATCGTGAATGGCGCGGGCGCCTGCAGATCGAGGGGGAACGTCGCAGCCTGCTCAGTGAGGGCGTGACGCGCGTGGCGGCCGCCTTCCTCCGTGAAAGCGGCTTCTGAACATTGCCCTGGCTAATCGAACGTCACGGCGATGCCAAGGGATACGCCATGGACGTTCTGGCCGTAAACGTAACGAACGACCGCCCGTGTGCGCGATATCCATAGTGGGTTGTACTTGCTGCTATCCAGCTCTACGCCCACGCCGAACGAGGTGAGGTGGTTGATGCCGACAACGTCGGTCTCGTCGCCAAGATAGGTGGTATGGGCGAGCTCCAGTACGTAGCGGAACGGCCTTCCCAGCGCGTGCCAGTCATCGATCGGTGCGCGCCAGCGTGCCCACAGGCTTGCGTTCTGGTTGCGGGCATGGCCGCTGACGGCGCGGTATGAGTTGTTGACACTGTGCAGTTCGATATCCGTATAGCGCAGCTCCACGTCGATCTCGTGCTTCGGCTGGTAGTTCTCGTAATCCAGCATGACCGATCCACCCATGCCGGCCGCATCGAGATGCCCGCGGGCAAGGAAATCGAGGTTGATGTCGGTACGGTTCGTGACCACCTGGCTACCGATCGAAATGTCGCTGCGCAGGCGACCGTAGCTGCCGTTAAGGATGGGGCGAAACACGAGATGCTGGGACAGGCGGAAATCCCAGCCGATGCCGACGGTGGCGACCGCACTGTTCCACTTTGTGGGGATCTCCCGCGATTCAGCGCCCTGCGTTGCAACGAACTTGGGATCGTAGCGCGCCCAGCCCAGCGTGCCTTCCATGTACAGCGGCACGCTATCGCTGATCGTGAAGCCACCGCCCAACGAGGTGTTGTTGAACGATGGATTACCGGTGGCGGTGTTCCTGATCGACAGCGCGCCGGAGGTGACATCGGGCGTTTGCGAGTAGCCCATCAGTGCCATGACACCGTGTGCGCGTTTTTGCAGGCGTGCCTGGGCCGCATTGACAAGCTGCCCATCAGCGGCGGCGGCCGTCGTCGCCGCGACCAGGCCAAGGGCTAGCCCGACGCAGGCGCGGGCTAATCCGGGATCACGGTTCATCCTGGCGCACCTCCGCGGGCGGCGCGGGCGGTTCATGCCATTGCCCGGCAGGCACCCACACTTTGTCATGGGGCTGGTGGTGGAAGTGCGGCGACATGATCTGGACGCCGAACTCGTTAAAGGCATCGATGATGTTGCGGTTCAACGCGGATTCGGTCTTCAGGTGCTGCGAGGGCTGCAGCGTGGCGACATTGAGCTGGTACTCGATGTAGTAGTCCGACAGCGATGTTTGCAGGACGAACGGCCGTTGCGTCGCGAGCAGGCCTTGGGTGCGCGACGCGGCAAGCTCCAGCAAGGCCACGACCTGCCGCCATGGCGTGTCGTATCCGATCGTCACCGACGTCGTCAGCAACAGCCCGTCCTTGCCGGTCTGCCGGGTCAGGTTCTGCAACGATGACGATGAGAGCACCGAGTTCGGTACCGTGATCTCTTCCCGCTTTCGCGTGATCAGCTTCAGCGACAGTGCGCCAAGGGTCAGCACCGTGCCCTCGTGGTCGCCGACACGGATGAAATCACCTGCGCGCACGGCCCGGGAGTAGAGGACCACCAGTCCACTCATCACCTGGTTCACGATGCCTGCGGATCCTAGTGAAAGCATGAGGCCAAGGAACACGCTGACGCCCTTGAAGGCATCGGTATGGGCACCCGGAATATAGGGGTAGGCGACGATCAGGGCGAATAACCAGATGAAGAACCCGACAAGGCGCCGCGTCACAGCGGCGGTGGGTGCCTCCAGCCAGCTGACCTGCACCGTTCCTGCCTCCACTGCGCGGAACCAGGCCCCCACGATGCGAACCAGGCCACGGGTGACCAGGAAGATCACGATGAGTGTGATGAGGTTGGGGATCTGGCCTACGAAGGCCGTGGCGACGCCCGTGCCCACATCGACGAGGTAGCCGCCGAGCCGGGTGCCCCATGGCCGGCTGTACGGAAACTGCCGCAACACGAAGCTTAGCCACAGATAGCCGGCGAACAGGACGAGCAGCAGGTGGATGAGCCCGGCGGTCCGGCGGAGCAGCGACCACATCACCGGGCGCAGGTCGTAGCCGCCAAACGTCAGCTTCAGCCTGGCCTGGGCGATACGGATCAACATGGCCTGCACCTGGCGGTTGATCCAGCCAAGCCCCCAGCCGATCAGCACCAGTGCGATGGTCGCCACGATGGAGAGCGCGATGGCCCACGCGAGTTCCTGTGGGCGCCGGGCTTCGGCGCGTTCGGCCAACACGGCGCGCAGGCGATCCAGTGCCTCGTTCGCCGCGCGTTCGATGGTTGGCCGGTCATCGCTGTCCACATCGCCAGGCAATACGGCGAACAGCACCAGGTTGTTTCCACGCACGACCGCGCCGTGGTCCGCGCCGACCTCGGTCCAGCCCACGGTGAGCCCATCGGCGCGCAACGTATCCAGCACGCCGTTGATGCGCAGGCTCGCGGCGCGTGCCCGTTCATCCGGCGGCGTGCCGCGGAATGGTGCGTGCAGATCGATGATCTTCCGGTTCCACACCATAAGCGGTGCCGCGGGTGGTTGTTCAACCGACGCGGCCGACGATGCGGCGGCGGGCGCGGCTGAGGCGGCTTGGGCCGGTTCTTGCGCAAGCGCGCCCGGCGCCGCGATCACCAGGATCAGTAGCGTGAACCATGCAGCGGTACGAGCGCGGAGCATCGTCATGCGCGTGCGCCTTCTATTTCGGGAAAAGCAGCGTGATTACGGCGCGGAATCCCCACCCGTGTGGCCCGGCGTCGGCGCCATGCAACCAATAACGAACGCCGCCGGTGAAGCTGATCGGCATGCCCGCGGCCTTGGTCAGCTTGCCGACAGTGAGGTTCAGCGGCACCGACGCTTCACGGGCGTGCCAGTTGTAGCTCGATTCCAGGTTCACGCCATAGGTCCAGGCCGTGGGCGTGGTATAGGAAACGAACGGCTGCAGGAACAGGCTGCTCACGGGTGGCCGTTCGTGGTACCCACCCACCGTCGCGAACGACCAGATCTGATTGGCGAGAAACCCGTAGGTGACGCCGTGTGCCTGCCGCAGCACGACGATGGTTGGGCCCACGCCCCACTTCTTGGCGCCGAGCTTGTCGTCCGTGGCGGTGGGCACGAGGAACGCCGGGCCAACACCCCAGATCGTCCCGCCCGCTGTCGGTGCCTTGGGCGAGAAAAACAGGCTCTGGGTAATGTCTCCCAGCCCAAACTCGTCGTCACCGCGGGCGGAGACGCCCACCTGTCGCTCGACCGGAAGGATGGTTCGCGAAATCATGTTCCAGTCGTCACTGATGGGGACGGGCACCACCGGCTGCAGGTTCATGCTGAGCCGGTGGCCATCCTGCCCCGGGCCCAGTCCCTGGTCGTAGTTGAACTGGAAGGGGACGCTGATCAGCGAGGCGACCGGATTGGATAGCTTCTGCGCGAGATCCGCAGCATCACCACCCGGTGGCGCCGCCTGCGCCAAGGCAGCAACGGGTAACAGGATGCTGGTAAGGAAAAGCAGTCTTCCGGGCATCATGGTCGGCTCCGTCTTGCCTAGAAGTGGTCGCGCCGCTTCAGGTCTATCTCGATCTCTCGTGGCTGGCCATCGACCCGCAGGGAAAGCAGGATCGAAGAGGCATCACCGAGCACCTTTACTGCCTTTCCCATGGCCTGGATGTTCCAGTGCAGATCCAGCGGCTCGCGCGCATCGATCACCTTGCCGTTGTCCACGTCAGCGACGGGTGCGATGTCCCGGCCGTTCAATCGCCATCGTGCCGATGCCACGTGCACTTCGTGGTCGTGCGGTTCAATCGTGATCGATGGATGCAGGGTGATGTCACTCTTGTTCACCACGAGCACGGGGAGCCGCACCGTAACGCCTGACTCATCATGGAAATAGGAGCCGTCCTCGACCACCTCCTGGTAGCCCTGCGGTACATACACGGCCTGGCGGATGCCGCACGCCGTGGCGATCGATGCGATCGCCACGGCGCAGGCCAGGCGCACGGGCAGGGCAGGTGGCCGGAACATACGCGCGTGGTCGTCCGCCCGTCAGTTGGTCTTCATGGTTTCGAGGTCTTTCAGCCGCTTTAGCGCGGCTTCCTTCTGCAGCAGGCCGTAGTTGATGCCGCTGGGGTTCAGCGACGAGCCCGGCTGATATGGGTAATCCGCAAAGTCGGAGAAGAACTGCTTGATCTGGGTCTGGATCGGCACCAGCAACCACATCTGCTGCCCGAAGAACTCCAGTGCCTTGCCGCCTTCTTCCATTCCGCGTTCGTACGGATCCATGCGCAGGTTGGTGATCAATGCCCACGATGGGGTTTCGCGCTTGGCCGTGGCGATGTTGCCGTGGCTGGCGACGGCGAAGCTCACCTTCCAGTCGTCGTAGCGGACCGCATTGAGGTTGCCGCCCTGGTCGAAGTAGTAGAGCGCGTGGCGTGGCCCCTTCTTCTCGTCGCCACGGAAATAAGGCCCGAAGTCGTAGCCGTCCAGATGCACCTTGAACGTCTTGCTGCCGGCCTTGAAACCTTTCTTCATCTTGCCGACCACATCATCGACACCCGCCGCAGCACACAGCGTGGGGAACCAGTCGATGAGCGAGATGACATCGTTGTAGGCCGTTCCGGGTTTGATGACCCCGGGCCAGCGCACCATCATCGGGATACGCATGCCCCCTTCCCACGTCGTGCCCTTCTCGCCGCGGAAGGGCGTCATGGCGCCGTCGGGCCACATGGCGATCTCGGCGCCGTTATCCGTGGTGTAGAGCACAATGGTGTTCTCGGCGATATCGAGCTTGTCGAGCAGGTCAAGCAGTTCGCCGACATGCCCATCGTGCTCTGCCATGCCATCGGCATGCAGGCCCATGCCCGTCCTGCCCACCGATTCCTTCTTCAGGTGGGTGAAGATGTGCATGCGCGTCGTGTTGAACCAGACAAAGAACGGCGTATCACCCTTCACGCTCGTCTCGATGAAGCCCTTGGCGGCCTTCAGGAACTCTTCGTCGACGGTCGGCATGCGCGCCTTGTTCAGCGGGCCGGTGTCTTCGATCTTCCCACCCGCCTTTGAATGGATGACGCCGCGCGGGCCGAATTTCTTCTTGAACTGGGGATCTTTGGGATAGAAGTAACCTTCCGGCTCTTCCTCGGCATTCAGGTGGTAGAGGTTCCCGAAGAACTCATCGAAGCCATGGTTGGTCGGCAGGTGCTGGTCCTGGTCGCCGAGGTGGTTCTTGCCGAACTGGCCGGTGGCGTAGCCGGCTGTCTTCATGACATCGGCGATGGTTGGCATCCATTCGGCGATGCCGTGGGGATCGCCGGGCATGCCGATCGTAAGGAGGCCGGTGCGGAACGGTTCCTGGCCCAGGATGAACGATGCGCGCCCGGCCGTGCAGCTCTGCTGGCCGTACGAATCGGTAAACAGCGCGCCTTCGTTGGCGATGCGGTCGATATTGGGCGTCTGGTACCCCATCAGCCCGCGCGTGTAGGCGCTGATCTGCGGAATGCCAATGTCATCACCAAAGATGACGAGGATGTTCGGCTTATCACCATTCTTCGCTTTCGCTTTCGCTTTCTTCTCAGCCACGGCACGCTCCAGGGGTCGATGAGCCTTTTGGGGAGGCTCATGCTGGCGCGCGCCAATACCGTTGAACAATCGTAATTCGCTCCCGGAAGGGCTGGGTACTTCTACCTACTTCGCATCGGAGAAGAGCCACAGTGCAGTGAGGCCACCCATGAGCAGCAGGCCGATCGTGAACAGGCTCGTGGCGCGATGGCGTGGCTTGATATGGCCACGTTCGATCTCCAGGCTCACGTGCCAGTAGCGCAACAACGACCACACCAGCAGGGCCAGGCCCAGGATGACCATGCCATAGCCGGCGTTACCGGCATCGTGGAGCATGACGCGGCCGCCCTTGGGTGCCTGGTCGTTCTGGATGAGGTAGGTACTGAAGCGGTTGATGGTGATGCCAAAGCCGATCAGCGAGACGGTTGTGCGAAGGTAGGCCAGATGCGTGCGTTCGTTGGCCATGTGGGTGCGGCCGCGCGCGTAGATGTTCGAAAGGGGTTCGCCGGCATGCGGGTCGGTCGCGGGTGATGTGCCATCGGATGATTGCTGCGCCATGGCAGGCGTTCCTCTGCGTACGCGGGGATCGCGTGGACACCCAAGGCTAGGGCGGAGCCGGGCGTGGCCGAAGCGAAAGGGTACGCGCGCGTACCTGCGTAGTTGTACTGGGTGCCATGCCGCTGGCTTAGGTAGTTTCGCCGGGCAACGCCTCGGCGGAAGTGCGCTGTGCATTGCCCTCGGGGTCGGGAGAATGCACACGTCCCCATGACACCCGGCAGCTGCCAGGAGTGTGCCCATGACCATGCGCCTGCGCTTTCGCCGTGTGTTGGTAACCGCGTGTGCGGCGGTCCTGGTCGTTCCCTTGGCCAGCCACGCATCGGATGCCGATCCGTGGGATGGTGCCTGGCATACGTCGCTCTCCGTGTATGGCTGGCTACCGGGCATTTCGGCCACCATGCGTTACCGACTACCCAATGGCACGATCTTCACCAATCGCTCGGATAGCGGGTTGCTGAGCAAACTGAGTGGCGCCTTCATGATGGACGTGACCGTGCGCAAGGGACGCTGGGGTGTCTACGCTGATCTTGATTGGGTGAAGTTTTCCGACGAAGACGGGCGCGTCGCCCAGGTCGGCGGCCGCTGGATTGGCGCGGATGCGCACCTCGATACCCGGTGGAATGCGAAGGGTGGCCTCGCGACCCTCGCCGGTGTCTACACCCTCGGGCACAGCAGCCAGGGCTACGTGGATCTGTTGTTGGGCGCCCGTTACCTGTGGCTGAAGGGCAACGTGGGCTGGAACTTCGGTATTGAAGGTACCGGTGGCCGCTTTGGCATCGAGGACAGCGGCCACCTGAACCGGCAGACCCACGTCACCGACGGCATCATCGGCGTGCGCGGCCGGTGGACGCCATTCCCGAGCCACGCGGTCTTCATCCCGTACTACTTCGATATCGGCACGGGAAGCTCGGACCGAACCCAGCAATACGTGGCGGGCATCGGCTACGCGTTCCACTGGGGCGATATCGCGCTGAACTATCGCGACGTGGAATACCACGAGCACGGTAGCGATGCGTTCCTGCGCGATGTTCGCCTTAGCGGCCCCAGCCTCACATTGAGCTGGACATTCTGAGCGCGGCGCGGTTACCACGCATAACGCAACCGCCCATACCAGTACGCACCATTGCTCCCAATCGGCGAAATGACGTCGTAGGGAAAGTTGCCTGCATAGGCGATGTCGGGGATCGAACGCTTGGGGTACTGGTCGGTGATGTTCTGGCCGCCCAGGGCGATCGACAGGCGTTCGGTCGCGTGCCATTCGGCTTCGGCGTCGATCTGCCAACGCGCACCGTAGGTCTGTTTGGGCACGAACCCATCCCCGAAATCGAAGACGCGGGTGGTGGCACCCTGGCGCGTGGCGCGTCCTAGCAGCGACCAGCGCGCACTATCCCAGCGTGCGGTGAACGAGCCGCGCTGCCGCGGCGCTGCATCGGTCAGCGTATTGCGCTCTTCCACGCCGAATAGCACGGCATCCGCGCCAAGCTCTGCGAGGGCGGCGGGCGTATCACGCACCTTGCGGATCGATGTGCGGTTATAGCTGTACGTGGCCGTCAGCACGAGGTTGCCGCCGTACGCTGGCTGCCGATAATTGGTCACTAGCTCAGCGCCACGCGTACGCGTATCCACCGCGTTGGTGAAGAACGCCACGCTCTGTACGCCCGGGACGCCGAAGCGCGCGGCGATCAGGTCCTCCAGGCCGTCGGGGGCGATGGTTTCCGACAGGGTGACGCGGTGGTCCACGTCAATGCGGAAGATGTCCAGCGAGGCATCGAAACGATCACCGGCGCGTGCCGTGAGCCCCAGACTGAAATTTCGCGACTTTTCCGCCTTGAGGTCGGTGGCACCAAGCCCTCGCGCGATCGGGTTGTTCACCGATAACACGCGGCCCTGCACGAGCTCGCCGTTGGCACCGTAGCCCGTGGACGTGGATTCGAAGCCGATCTGGCTGAGCGAGGGTGCCCGGAGGTTGTTGGAAACCGCACCGCGCAAGGCGATCGCATCGTTGAACGCGTAGCGGCCACTCAGTTTGCCGGTCCAGGCGCCACCGAAATCGTTGTAGTGCTCGTAACGTGCCGCGGCATCGGCGAAGAGCTGCTCGCTCACGTCCCCGGAAAAGTCGATATACGTGGCGGCGACATTCCGGTGCAGGTCGGCCGTGTCCTGGGGCGTCAGGCCGCCGCCGGCCTGCGCGCCGGTGGGAGCGCCCACGATCGGGCCGACGGCATACGACGCGGGGTCGCCGGCGAACGTCTGGAAGCCTTCGTGGCGGAACTCGGCGCCGGTGGCCAGGGTGAACAGCTGGCTGCCCACGCCCACCGTGCGGGTGAGATCCAGGTTGGCGGTACCCTGTGAGTTCTCGTATTTACCCACATCGAAATGCGTGGGGCTGGCATCGCCCAGCGAGACATTCACCGAGTCGCGCAGGTCGTAATCAAACGTATTGCGGCCCCACGTCAGGCTGGCGTCGATATCCCATTCCCCCGCACGGCCACGCGCACCGGCGGTCAGGTTGATATCGGTGTTGTAGCCGAGCGATGCCGGCCGGTAGCCCTCCGGATAGATCGACGGAACGTTGGCATCGCTATCGGGGTAGCGGAAGTAGTTGTCGCCTACCGTGCGGCGCCGGGTATAGGTGCCGAAGGCGTAGCCGCGCACGGTATCGCCCAACCCCAGCTCACTGTTGAACCAGCCGCTGTAGTTCTCGTTGCGGGGATCCCCGGCGGCGTAGTTGCGCTTGCCCTGCAGCGCGAGGTTGGCGGGGGAGGGGTTCTCCCATGAAGGAATCTGGTCCGGGCCGGCGCGGTTGGTCGGCTCGCGGTTGTTACCCTCGATGCCGGCGCGGAAGAAGCCGTCCGCGCCGAGTTTTGTGCCTGCCTTCGCGCTGACGTAGCCGCTCTGGCCATCGGTGAGCTCCCGGTTACCGGGGCGGAAGTTCGTGTGGTATGCACCGTAGGTAGCATTCACCTCGCCGCCTTCAGGCGCATCATCAAGGATGATATTGACCACGCCAGCGATCGCATCGGAGCCGTACTGCGCCCCCGCGCCATCACGTAGCACTTCGATGCGCTTAATCGCGCTGATCGGGATCGCGTTGAAATCCACGGGCGTGGTGCCGCGGCCGATCTTCGTATCCGTGTTCACCAGCGCCGAGGTGTGGAACCGCTTGCCGTTCACCAGGACCAGTACCTGGTCCGGGCTCATGCCGCGCAGCTGGGCTGCGCGTACATGGTCAGAGCCGCCGGAGTTCGATTGCCGCGGGAAGTTGAACGAGGGCAGCAGCGTGGCCAGGGCCTGGCCCAGTTCGCCGTTGACGGCACCTGCGGAGCGCAGGTCCTCGGGCGTGAGTACATCGATCGGCACGGGCGAATCCAGCACGGTGCGGTCGCGAGCGTGGGTGCCGGTGACAATCACCTGGTCGAGCGTGGTGGCGGCAGGCTTGTCGGCCTGCTGGGCGCTGGCAAGCGGGGCTGCCGCGGCGGCAAGGACGGCCGTGATGGCAAAGGAAAGGCGGGAACGGTGCATGCTGGATCCTGGAAAAGAGGCGCGTGCGCGGGCGCCCGCCAGCGGGCGGGTAGCGCGGGGCGGAGACGAACGGTGGGGTTTTAGCGGTGAGCCACGCGGCCGCCGCGACATCGCCCGCAAGCCGCAAAGCGGCCCGGCATGGCATGCTGCAGGGAAGGGGTGCGTGTCATCGGTTGCCCTGGCTCCGTAGGAACGTACGGAGAATGCGACATTTGTTGCATCGCAGTGTAGGCTGTGTCAATAGCACGGACGTCTGGCCGTATGGACGTCCATAACCACATACCTTCCGGAAACCGCATGAAAACGCTCGCAGGCATTGCCTTCGTCGCCTCGCTCTTCCTCGCTGGCTGCGCTACGCCGCCTTCCCACGCGCCCGTTGGCAGCGGCACTTCTGCCACCCTGGCCGGCGATGCAGCCCACCCGGGCAGCACGGCAGGCTGGGTGCGTACGGAGCTGTACTTCGGGCTGGGGCTCGAGGGGGGGAACGGGGGCGTCGACGAGGCCGGCTGGCGCGCTTTCCTGGATCGCGAAGTGACCTCACGCTTCCCCGATGGCCTCTCGGTGGTGGATGTGTACGGCCAGTGGCAGGGCAAAGGCCAGGCCCAGCCGGAGCGCCTGCGTTCGAAGCTGCTGCTGTTGCTTTACCCCGACACCCCGGCGCACCGGGAGGACGTCGAGGCGATCCGCGTGGCATGGAAGGCGAAGACCGGTGACCAGTCGGTGCTGCGCGTGACCCAGCCTGCGGACGTGTCGTTCTGATGGCCGCGCCCGTTGCTCCCGTTCGTCGCCGCGCCTTCGGGGGCGGAGACCTCAACGGTGTCCTTGGCCTCGTTGTCGATAACCTGTCGATCCTGGCGTTCCTTGCCACGGCGCTGATCGGCATCTTCGGCATGCCCGCCGATATCGTCTACCGGCGCATGTTCCCCGGCACCGCGCTGGGCGTGTTATTGGGCAACCTGGCCTACACATGGATGGCCAGGCGGCTCGCCGGCCGGACGGGCAGGGCGGATGTCACCGCGATGCCCCTGGGCCTTGATGCGCCCACCAGCATCGCCATGGCCTTACTAGTGCTCGGCCCCGCGTTCGCGGGCTACCGCGCCGGTGGCATGGACCCCGCCGCGGCGGGCGAGGCCACCTGGCGTCTGGGCATGGCCTCGCTGGTCGTCATGGGCGTACTGAAGTTCGTGCTGTCGTTCTTTGGCGCCTGGGTGCAGCGGAACGTGCCGCGCGCCGGGTTACTTGGTTCCATCGCCGGCATCGCGCTGGTGCTGATGGGCTTCCTGCCGCTGGTCGAGATCCTGCGTGTGCCGGTGGTGGGCTTCGCCGGGCTGGGCATCGTGCTTTACGCCCTGGTGGCGAAGCGGCGGTTGCCGTTCGGCACGCCGGGCGTGCTTGCTGCGGGCGTCGTGGCGGTGGTGCTGTATTACTCGCTCGGCCCGCTGGGCCTGCTTGGTACCGGCTACCACGCGCCGGCCGCGTGGGAGTGGCGGCTTGGCTTCCCGTGGCCATCCCTGGGCTTTATCGATGGATTGCCCGCCACGGTTCCGTACCTGCCGTTGATTCTGCCGTTTGGCTTGCTCATGGTCGTGGGCGGCATCAATGTGACCGAGAGTGCACGCGCCGCGGGGGATGACTACCCCACCCGCGACATCCTGCTGGTCGAGGCGCTCGCCACCCTGGTGGCAGGCATCTGCGGCGGCGTGGCCCAGACCACGCCCTACATCGGCCAGCCCGCCTACAAGGCGATGGGCGCACGGACGGGCTACACGTTGGTCACGGGCCTCATCATCGGCCTGGGTGGCATCTTCGGCTACCTCTCCAACCTGGTCGAGCTGCTGCCGGTCGCCGTGCTGGCGCCCATCCTCGTCTTCGTCGCCATCGGCATCACCGTTCAGGCGTTCGAGGCGGTACCGCTGCGCTACGCGGCGGCCGTGGTGTTCAGCTTCTTCCCGGCCATTGCACGCATGGTCGCGATCAAGCTGGGCGATCCCTCCATTGTCGATCCCGAGCATTTCGCGGCGTTGTACGCCGATGGTTCGCACGGTGTCTCCGCCATGGCCACCATCGTGATCCTCGGCAACGGCTTCATCATCACATCCATGGTGTGGGCCAGCTTCGTCGTGGCGATGATCGACGGGCACGTGCGCAAGGCGGCCGGCATCGTTGCCCTGGGCGGCGTGCTCACCGCCTTCGGCATCATCCACTCGGTACAGCCCATCGGCGCCGTCTACCTGCCGTGGCTGCTCGATCCCATGTCGCGATCGCTGGTGTGGCAGTTTGTCGGGTCATACGCGGCCTTGGCTGTTGTGCTAGGGCTGCTCGGTATCACGCAGAAACAGCCCGCCTAAAGTGGCGGGCTGTTCTATCTTTTTACTGTCGGTGGGCCATCCGCTCGCGGCGCGCCCGCGACGACTCTATGAACGTCTCGACGTCGGCTTTGCTGTAACCGAGTAGGAAGCCGACCATTCGGTAGTAGTCGTCGAGGGTAAACGATGGGAACTTCAGATCGGCATCCTCACTCTTGAGAGCGTGCATTGCCTTGATGCGCCACGTTTCGGTCGGCAACGCGTAATAATGCCGTGTATAGCTTTCATCGGGATAGTGAATTCCTTCATAGACGAGCTGCCCCCGCTCTACGAAGGTCGCAAACTCTTCGTCGCCCACCTCATCGCGGGCCATGTCATCGGTTTGCCCGAACATGGCGAAGGGCTTAATCCCTTCGAGCATCAAGGCCAGCTCCTGACCTCCGTGAGGGTTGATTCGACCACCCGTCGTTGCCGACGAGAGAATATGTACGGGATCGTTCGGCATTTGCTTTTGTATGACCCGACGCCACCTGGATCGTGGCTTGGGAATGTTTCTGCCGAGCATAGTTGTACGTCCTTCCGTGTGACGGTCGAAGATGTCGGGTCATCGTCGTTCGGCACAGGAATGGACGCAGTCAGGCCCGGTCGACAGCGCGGGTAGGGGAATGCCCCGACCTACGGTATCGGGGGTGCCCGTGAAGGCGGCGCCCGCGCGGCGGTGTAGGTGTTCGCCTTATTTGTGTAGCGGCGGTTTGTCGCGCTTGAATTGGGCGGGCGGTGCGGCCACCCTTGGAGATTGTCCCCCCAAGGAGCCTATCCCCATGCCCCTTTCTGACTTGACCTCGTTGCCGGGTGTCACCGCTACGCCGGATATCGCCACGCGCCGGTATGTCTTCAACCACACCATGATCCGCGTCCGCGATCTCGATGTATCGCTGGATTTCTACACCCGCGTGCTCGGCTTCACGCCCGTGTACAAGAACGTGTTCGAGGAGGCGAAGTTCACCATCGTCTACCTTGTGCTCGTCGGCGATCGCTCGCTCATCCCCGATGACGACGAAGAGCGCAAGCGCTGGGTGCTGAGCCAGCCGGGCGTGCTGGAGCTCACTCACAATCACGGCACCGAGCTCGAAGCGGAAACCCCGTACCACAACGGCAACACGGAGCCGCGCGGTTTTGGCCACCTGTGCGTGAGCGTGCCCGATGTCAACGCGGCCTGCGCCCGTTTCGAGGCCCTGGGCGTCACGTTCCAGAAGCGCCTGACCGACGGCCGCATGCGCCACATTGCGTTTATTCGCGACCCGGACGAATACTGGATCGAAATCCTCCAGCCGACCCCGCTGTCGGTCTGATCCAGCACCACCTCCCGGAGCCTCCATGTCCCCGCGCTTGCCACCGGTTACCCGTAACCTGCTTATCGCCAATATCGTGCTGTTCGCGTTGCAGCAACTGCTCGACGATGACAACACCCTGGCGGTCACGCAGTGGCTCGCACTGTGGCCCATCGGCCACGATATGGCGGTGAACGTGGGTGGCAACGTGCTGGGGCTGGGTTTCCGGCCCTGGCAGCTGGTCACTTACGCGTTCCTGCATGGCAGCGTCATGCACATCGTGCTGAACATGTACGCGCTGTACATGTTCGGGGGCCTGCTGGAACGCGTGATGGGCGCGCGCCGCTTCACCATCTACTACTTCGTATGCCTGGTGGCGGCGGGTGTGGCGCAGCTGGCGGTGCTGTACTTCTTCCAGCCGGACAAGATGTACCCGACGGTGGGTGCGTCGGGTGCCATCTTCGGCTTGCTGGCGGCATTCGCCGTGCTGTTCCCGCGGGAGAAGCTCATGCTTATCCCCATCCCGGTGGGTATTCCCGCGTGGCTTTTCGTCACGCTGTACGGTGCCGCCGAACTGTTCTTCGGCGTCACCGGCACGTTGGCGGGCATCGCGCACTTCGCCCACCTGGGCGGCCTGGTGGCCGGCCTGGCACTGCTGTGGGCGTGGGGTGTCAGGCCACCACGCCCCGGTCACTAAGCGGCTTAGCGCAACGCCAGGAAGTCCGGGCTCACCACGAATCGCACCGCATCCAGGCGCAGGCGCGCCTCGGGCAGGGCATCGAGCAAGGCGCTGCGTTCGGCGGCCACGGCCTGGATCTCGGCTTCGGTAATCGACGGATTCACGCCACGCAGGGCCAGCAGGCGGCTGAACTCGCCATTCAGCACTTCCGTCGCCATCTCCACTGCCTCGATCTTCAGCACCTCGGCACGGCCTTCGGCCAGGTCCTTCGCGTGCTCGAGCATTGGCGGCACCAGCTTCGACAGGAACTTGCGGTAGCGGGCCACATCGATATTGCGATCGGCCGCGCGGCGCAGGGCCACGTCGCTGGGGCGGAAGTTCGGGCGCTCGGTGAGCTTGGTATCCACCGAGATCATCAGCGGCGTGGTCGGCAGGAACCGGCCCGCATCCAGCTTGCGATCGGCGACCACTTCCAGCACGTACACCGACTGGAGCAGGGCGGTGCGTACCGGCAGGTTATCGTCGACGAGGAACGCGGCATTGCCCGTTTCGCCCGAAACCAGGAGGTCCACGGCGGCCAGCACCATCGGGTGGTCAAGGCGGAGCAGCGGCAGGTCTTCGCGGGCCAATGCGGTTTCACGCGAGAACGTCACCGAGAGCGGACCATCGGCGAAGCCGGGCAGGCCATCGGTCGAGAGGTACTGCGGATCGAGCAGGGTGATGTCTTTCGCCAGTTCTTCGGCGTGCACGCCGTACATCTCGAACAGGCGCTGGATAAAGGCATCGCGCGACGGATCGTTGTCGTCGCGGGCGAAGCTGCTGGCCAGCTCATCGGCATGCGGATCGCGGCTGGCGGCCAGTTCGAGCAGGTGATCGCGGCCTGAGTGGATCAGCGCCGAGAGTTCTTCGTGCGCGCCGCGCGTCTCGGCGATGAGCGCATCGAGTTCCTGGTCGCGGTTGTCGTCTTCGCGGGCGTGCTCATCGGCCAGCGACGAAAGCAACGGGCCAAAGCGGCGCAGTAGTTCGCGGCCATCGGCCGGGCTGGTGCGGAACGCATCCAGGCCTTCGTCGTACCAGCGGGCGAGGATGTGCTGGGCGCTTTCCGAGACCACGGGAACGTGGATCACGATGTCGTGCTTCTGGCCAATACGGTCGAGGCGGCCGATGCGCTGCTCCAGCAGGTCCGGATCGAGCGGCAGATCCCACATGACCAGGCGGTGCGCGAACTGGAAGTTGCGGCCTTCGGAACCGATTTCCGAACAGATGAGCAGGCGCGCGCCATCGGGCTGGGCGAAGAATGCCGCGTTACGGTCGCGCTGCACGATGCCAAGGCCTTCATGGAAGCGGGCCACGCCGACCCCGCTGCGCGTACGCAGGGCATCTTCGATCGCCATGACCTTGCCCTGGCTACGGCACAGCAACAGGAATTTGTCGTTCGGGTGCGCGTCGAGCAGGCCGATCAGTTCGGTGATGCGCGGATCATCGGAATAATCGACTTCCAGTGGCGCAGGCGGCTGCTGGATATCCGAGCGGAACTCGGCCAGGAGCGCGTCGCGGCGCCCGGGAGCCAGCGTGCCCGGATCGATTTCGAGCACTTCCGGCACGCGGCGCGGGAACCCACCGATACCGGCGCGGCGGTTGCGGAACATGGCACGGCCGGTGCCGTGGCGGTCGATCAGCGCGGCGAGCAGGGCCGCGCTGCTGTTCGGCCGGTCGAGCAGGGCAGACATCTCACGATCACCCTTGAAGCGCTCGCTCAGCAGCGCCCGCTGCGCGGGCTCCAGCGGCGCACCTTCGGCGAGCGTGGTGGCAAGCTCGGACACCGGGGCAAACTCGGCCGACTCGGCCAGGTATGCATCCAGGTCGCTGTAGCGCTGCGGATCGAGCAGGCGCAGGCGGGCGAAATGGCCCGCGCGGCCCAGCTGTTCCGGCGTGGCGGTGAGCAGGATGACACCCGGCGTGGCCACGGCCAGTTCTTCAACGAGCTGGTAACGCGGGCTTGCGCCTTCCGGCGTCCACTCAAGGTGGTGGGCCTCATCGACCACGATCAGGTCCCAGCCGGCGTCCATCAACTGGCGTGCACGCTTGGGCGCGCTCTCCAGGAAGGCGAAATCGGCGATGACCAGTTGCTCGTCTTCGAACGGGTTACGGCCGTCGTTGCCCTGTTCAATGGCTTCGCAGCGTTCTTCATCGAAGATGGAGAACGACAGGTTGAAGCGGCGCAGCAGCTCCACGAACCACTGGTACACCAGGGTTTCGGGCAGGAGCACCAGCACGCGCTCGGCACGGCCGGCGGCAAGCTGGCGGGCCAGGATCATGCCGGCCTCGATCGTCTTGCCCAGGCCCACTTCATCGGCCAGCAGTACACGTGGCGGCCGGCGCGACGCGGCGATGCCGGCTACGCGCAACTGGTGGGGCACCAGGCCGATGCGCGACGATTCCAGGCCCCACGAGGCGGACTTGCGTGCCTCCGCGCGGCGGCGCAGGCCTTCGGCGCGCAGGTCGAACTTGTCGTTGGTGTCGGTGCGGCCACCGATCAGGCGGTCATCCGCCTGGGACATGGCCTGCTCGTCATCCAACTGGCCTTCTTCCAGCTCGCGGCCTTCGCCGCGGTACACGAGCAGGCCCTCGCGGGTCTCCACGCGTTCCACCAGGAAGGCGATGCCTTTGCCGGATACGCGCTGCCCGGCGCGGAATTCCGCGCGAACCAGGGGGGCACTATCGACGGCGTAAGGGCGCAAAACCCCGGCCTTGGCGAACAGGACCTGCACGCCGCGCCCTTCGACGCGGAGGATGGTGCCGAGACCTAGCTCGGGTTCGGCGGTGGAGATCCAGCGTTGACCGGGTTGAAACATGCTTGATAGGGCTACGACATTGGGGGGGCGGACGATTATCCCGCCCCGGGGGCCCGCGTGCCTACCTTTTCGTTAAATACCAGCAAAAACCCGCTGCAAACTCAGGTTTCCGCCCATCGGCGCAGCAAGTTGTGGTAAACGCCCGTCAATTGCAGGATCGATGCCTGGTCGGCGCCATCGGCGGAGAGCTTGCGGATCGCCGTATCCATCTCAAGCAACAGCCGGCGCGCGCTGTCATCGCGCACCAGGCTCTGCACCCAGAAAAACGAGGCGATGCGTGCGCCGCGCGTGACCGGCGTGACCCGATGCAGGCTCGATGAGGGATAGACAATCGCATCGCCAGCGGGCAGTTTCACTTCGTGCTCGCCGTACAGGTCGCTGATGATGAGTTCGCCGCCGTCGTATTCCTCCGGATCGGCGAGGAACAGCGTGCACGAGACATCGCTACGCACATGCGCTTCGCCATCCACGGCCATCACGGCGCCATCGATATGGAAGCCATACTCACCACCGCCTTCGTAGCGATTGAAGCGGGGTGAAAGTGTACGCAGCGGCAGCACCGCGGCGTGGTAGAGCGGGTGGCGGCCAAGCGCCGCCACCACCTGGTCGCCGAGTGCCTTACGCAACGGCGATGCCTGCGGAAGCTGCAGGTTCCGCTTAACCCTGGCGCCCTGCGGACCGACAGTTTCCCTGCCATCGGTCCACCCGGCACCATCCATCTGCTTTCGCATCCCTGCGACCTCATCTGAGGTGAGCACGTCGGGAATGTGCAGGAGCATGATGGATAACCTCGGGGCGATCAGAACCGGAAGTTGGCGCTCAGCATGGCCGAACGCGGCGTACCCGGAGTGTAGCGATAACCGCTCTTGTTGATCGCCGCCACGTAGTTCTTGTCGAACAGGTTGTAAACGTTGAGCTGCAGGTCCAGGTTGCGGTTGACCGGGTAGCTGGCCATCGCATCGAACACCCAGTAGCTCTCGGTGTGGTCGGGCGTGCCCACGGCGCCATCGGTGCCGCGCTTCATTTCGCCGTTGTAACGCGCGCCGCCGCCGACCGTGAGGTTGAACGGCAAGTGGTACGTGCTCCACAGTGTGAACGCCTGCTTCGGCGTGTAGGCGAGGTCGGAGCTGCCGTCCTGCGACACATTCGTGCCGGTTTCCACCTTGGCGTTCATGGTGGTGAAGCCGGCACTGATCGCCCAGTCATCGGTGATCTTGCCCACGGCGGTGATTTCCACGCCCGTCACGCGCTTCTTGCCGATCTGGTAGTACAGCAGGTCGGTGGGATCCTGGACCAGGTCATTGGTGACGGTGGTGCGGTAGAGCGCGCCGGTGAGCAGCAGCTTCGAACCGAGCAGGTCCCACTTCGTACCCACTTCGGCGGTGCGTGCCTTCTGCGGGTCAAAGCTCGGGTTGTCAGCGCTGTTGGTGGCGCTTGAAAGCGTCAGCGTGTTGCCGCCCGGGGGCTGCTGCGACTGCGCGAAGTTGGCGTAGATGCTGCCATTCGC
Source organism: Luteibacter sp. 621 (assembly GCF_050435445.1). Classification (NCBI taxonomy): domain Bacteria; kingdom Pseudomonadati; phylum Pseudomonadota; class Gammaproteobacteria; order Lysobacterales; family Rhodanobacteraceae; genus Luteibacter; species Luteibacter sp. 621. Next base: position 52,488 of record NZ_JBNDKI010000014.1, read on the forward strand.
CGCCGGCTTGTACAGGATGCCGAGCTTGTAATTCTTCAGGTTGTCGCTGGTCTTCGCATCCACGCCTCGCACGATGCTGCCCGTGGGCAGGCGGCCGCAGACCGGCCCGTTACGGGCACCGCAGACCACGAGGCTGTTGAAGTCGGTCTTGTAGTGATCAAGGCGCAGGCCTGCGTTCACCTGCCACTGCTCGCCAAACTTGATCGTGTCGAAGAAGTACGCCGCCGCGGTATTGGTCTTGCCGTAGCTGCTGGCGCCGTTCTCGGCGTACTGCAGGCCGCGCACGTCGGAATAGGGCTTGTACAGGTTGGCCGCCGGCCAGGTGCTGCCGGTGAGCGCGGCGATGCCGACGGTCTTGGCCACTTCCTGGGTGAGTTCGATACCGGCGCTGATGTCCTGCGTGACCGCGCCTTCACCGATCGACGCCGTGACGTTGGTCTGGTTGGTGGCGATGCGGTTGGACTGGTGCTTGAAGGTCGGCGAACTGCGCGCGATGGTCCAGGTGGACGGATCGGTCGGGTTCGGCGTGAGCAGGTTGGCGGTGGCCCCCATGAACGAGGTCAGCAGGTAATCCTGCTGCGTGCGGCCCCAGCGCGAGGTGTTGTGGATCGCGACCTTGTCATTGAAATCGTGCTCGACGATGACGGTGAACAGGTCCTGCGTGTTGTTATCGTGGTCCTGCGCGGTACCGTAGAAGTTATCCGTATCGACCTTCGGCGCATTGTTGAGGAACGCGCGCGTATCCGGCGAGGTGTAACCCGGCAGGCCGATGGTGGGGATACCGCCATCCGGTGTATTGCGCTGCTTCACGTGCAGGTAGTTCAGGTACACACGGGTGGGCGTGCCCAGGCCGAACGCGAGCGAGGGGGCGATGCCCCAGCGGTTCTGTTCGATCTGGTCGCGGCCGGCGACGCCGCTGTTCTGCTTCAGCACGTTGAGGCGGAAGGCGCCCGTGTCGCCCATCTGGCGGTTGAGGTCGGCGGTGGCGCGCTCGCGCGAACCGCTGCCGCCCTGCACGCTGCCGCTGATGCCGTTGCCGAGCACGGGCTGCTTGGTAACCAGGTTGATGGCGCCGGTGGGCGCGGTGCGGCCGTATTCGGTGCCGTCCGGGCCCTTGGTGACTTCGACCTGTTCGATGTTGAACACATCGCGCGAGACGGTGCCGAGATCGCGCACGCCATCGACGAAGATGCTGCCGGAGGTATCGAAGCCGCGCATGTAGATGGCATCGCCGGTGTTGGTGGTGCCGTTCTCACCCACGTAGAAGGTGCCGACGCCGGGGCTGTTGCGCAGTGCCTCGGTGAGGGTGGTAGCGCCCTGCTGCTGGATCAGTTCCTTGCCGATGACCTGGATGGACTGGGTGGTGTCGAGCAGGGACTGGCTGAACTTGGGCGAGGAGACTTTTTCGACGCGGTAGTCCGAGGAGCGGTCGGCTTCGACCTGCATGCCGGGCAGGGCCTGTGCGTCGTTCACCTTGGCCTGCTGCGGCGGCACGTCGGCAGCTGCGGCGGTGTGGGCGAGGGTGAGGAGGACGGCGGCACCGACGGTGCGCGCAGCGGGCACGGGATGCTTGCGGCTCTTGATGTGGGCCATGGACGCTTTCCTTGGAGGGGCATGGGAAACGGTTTGGGCTGCCGCGGGCACGAGCTGACCCGCGCAGGCTGGTGGCCCGCGGTGGGAGTTGGCTCGGGTTGTCCCTAGAAAACGCAGGGTGCGACACCTACAGAACGCGTATCGTAAAGAGAATGAGAACGAGTTGCAATTACTCTGTGGTTGCCATCAACGACACGTGTAGGAGCGCGCTCGCGCGCGATAAGCCAACGAAGCGGTGACGCCGAATGCGGTTGCCGCTTCTTAATCGGTTCATTCGCCGTGGGCGAATGCGTGTAACCAGCGGCTTGGGCCGCCTCGCTCGTGAGGGCTTGAGGCACAGAGCCGTCGGTGCCCACCCTCGCTGCTCAGACAGGTCCTCCGCGTTCGGACCGGATGGCCGCTAACGCGGCCCGTGTACTTATTTGGCCTACGGCCGCTCTCTTGTGCGGAACTCGCCTCGAGGGTGGGCACCGACGGCTCTTTTGATCCATGAGGTCTATTGATGGAGAGCCGGTGCGTTGTCTGCGGTGGGCGTGGGTGTCCGGACAGGATTCGTCCGCGGACACGCGGTGCGCGTCGGGGCACATCGGTTGAAATGGCTTAGTGGCGCCGTTTGCGCGGTATCGCGAGCGTTGGCATGGGGGATGCAACGTCTAGGGCAAAGGGGCTCATGCCTCACCCGATATGCCCAAGGAGAACCACCATGAAAGTCGAGACCTTCTTGCTGAAGACCTTCTTCGCTGCTGCCGTGCTGACCTGTGTGTTGACGATGGGGGCGTTTGTGACCGCAGGCCCCTCGCAAGTGCAGGCGACGCTGGTGGCGACGGCACAGTGACTTAATACGGCGTCATCGCTTTGTTGGTTGATCACGCGCAGGTCCTGCGGCGGTGTCGCGAAAGCTGTCGGCCACAGGGTGGCTCCTACAAGGGCGGGGCGCTACCGGGCCCGGGCTCTCCGCTGCGCAACCTCGGTGTATCAGAGAGACCTTGGTGCCCACCCTCGAGGCGAGTTCCGCACAAGAGAGCGGCCGAAGGCCACATAGGTAAACCATGCGCCGGAGGCGCATTCCGCACCGAACGCGGAGGACCTGTCTGAGCAGCGAGGGTGGGCACCAAGGTCTCTTCGCCTCAAGCCCACCAGCAAGAGGCGGCGCAAGCCGCTGGTTACAGGCATTCGCGCTAGCGAATGAACCGATTCACTAGCGCGAGGCCGAAGGCGAGCCGCTCAAGAGCCACAAAGAAAAAGGCGCCGCATTTGCATGCGGCGCCTTTGCTTAACGCAGAGCGGGATCGGTAACGCGAGTTACCAGATCTTCACCTGCTTATCGCCCTCGCGGATCATCTTCGCGCCCGGCTTGCACTGGAACGCCGTCGCGAACGACTCCATGTTCGACGGTGCGCCAATCGCGCGCAGCGACGCCGGAGCGTGCGGATCCACGTTCAGGTACAGCTTGGCCTGCTTGTCACGGACCGAGCCGCGCCACACGCGCGCCCAGTTCAGGAAGAAGCGCTGGTCCTGCGTGTAGCCATCGATCTTCGAATCCGCTTCCTGCGGGTTCTTCTTCAGCGCTTCCTGCAGCGCATCGTAAGCCACGTTCAGGCCACCCAGGTCGGCGATGTTCTCGCCCAGGGTCAGCTTGCCGTTCACGTGCAGGTCCGGCTCGCCCTTGATCGGCGCGTATTCGTCGAACTGCGCCACCAGCTTGCCGGTGCGCTCCTCGAACTTCTTCTTGTCCGCGTCGGTCCACCAGTTCTTGTTATTGCCTTCGCCATCGAACTGGCTGCCTTCGTCATCGAAACCATGGCTGGCTTCGTGGCCGATCACCGCGCCGATGCCGCCGTAGTTGATCGCGTCATCGCCGTTGGCATCGAAGAAGGGCGGCTGCAGGATCGCGGCCGGGAAGTTGATCGTGTTGTCGGTGGGGTTGTAGTACGCGTTCACCGTCTGCGGGGTCATGCCCCACTCGAGGCGGTCGGTCGGCTTGCCGATCTTCGCAATATCGTAGTGGTAGTTGAACTTGCTGGCCGATTCCACGTTGCCGAAGTAGTTCGTGCCCGTCACTTCCAGGCCCGACCAGTCACGCCACTTGTCCGGGTAGCCGATCTTCGGCAGGAAGGTGTTCCACTTGGCGATGGCCTTCTGCTTGGTCTCGTCGCTCATCCAGTCGAGCTTCTCGATGCGCGCCTTGAGGGCGTTGCGCACGTTATCGACCAGCTCGTTCGCGCGCTGCTTTGCTTCCGGCTTGAACACCTTGGCCACGTACAGCTGGCCGAGGCCTTCACCCATCGACGAGTTCACCGTGCCGAGCACGCGCTTCCAGCGCGGCTTCTGCTGCGGCTGGCCGGCGAGGGTCTTGCCGTAGAAATCGAACTTGTTGTCCTGGAAGGTCTTGGACAGGTACGGCGAGGCGCTATCGATCGCGTGGAAGCGCAGGTAGGCCTGCCAGGTGCTGACCGGGGTGCTGGCCAGCATCTTGTCGAACTGGGCGAAGAACTTGGGCTGCGAAAGCGAGAAGCCCTTGTCGATCGTCACGCCCTGGGCGGCGAAGAACTTCTCCCAGTTGAAGTGCGGGGTGATCTTGTCCGCTTCCTTCACGGAAACGAAGTGGTACTGGTTTTCCGGCGCGCGCAGTTCGACCGGTGCCAGCGACGCGGCGGCCAGCTGGGTTTCGAACTTCATGATGTCGTCGGCCTGCTTCTTCGCATCGGCGTCGGAAACGCCGGCGAGGGTCAGGGTCTTGGCGATGTAATCGACGTAAGCCTTGCGGTTATCCGCCTGCTTCGGGTCGGTGTAGTAATCCTTGGTCGGCAGGCCCAGGCCATCCTGCTGTGCGTAGCCGATCTGCACCTTGGCGTTCTGGAAATCGGCGCCCGCGCCGAAGCCGAACACGTAGCTGTTGCCGTCGTTGAAGCTGGCATCGAGGAAATCGGCGATGTCCTGCGGGGTCTTCAGCGCATCGATCTTGGCCAGTTCCGGCTTGAGCGGTTCCACGCCGGCCTTCTCGATGGCGTTCTCGTCCATGCCCGAGCGGTAGATCAGGCCGATCTTCTGCTCGATCGAGCCGGCCTTGGCGCTATCGGCGCCCTTGTCGGCGGCGTCGACGATATCGTGCTGGGTGTTGAGGCTGTTCTCAGCCAGCTGGTCGAACGCGCCCCAACGGGTGCGATCTTCCGGAATCGGGTTCGCGGCGACCCACTTGCTGTTGACGAAGCCGTTGAAGTCGTCGCAGGCATTGATGCCGGAATCGAGCTCGGATACGTCGAAGGTCGGCTTGGCGGGCGCGGCGGCAGCGGCCGGGGCGGTGCTGGCAGCGGCCGGCTGGTTGGCTGCCGGAGCGGCGGTTTCCGCATCATCGTGCTTGCTGCACGCGGTGCCGACGAGCGCAACGCTCAGTGCCAGCGCGAGCGGCTTCAGGTACTGCTTGGTCATGGATATCCCTCAGTGGATGGTCACGAAACGGCACTCCCCGGCGCCGCCCCCGCCCGAGGATAGTCCTTGCGGGGTCCGCCGTGGGCCGACCGTGACGAAAGTCATGGTTTGAGAAATAACGCAACGAAGGGGTCGTTTTGTCCTGCGCCTGTCATAACAGGTTCCTACGCTCCGCCTTACCGCATGACAGGGGATGCGGCCTCTAGCCAGTCGGCGTTACAACCACCGAGGAGCCACTGTCATGCGCAAGATCCTGGCCGCAGGCATCGCCTGCGTGCTATCCCTTTCGGCCGCCACCCTGGTGGTCGCCCAGCAGAACGCTCCGGCGGACGCGGCAAGCAGCGCGCTCGGGTTTGGCTGGGGCCACGGCGGGCACGGCAACGACCCGCGCACCGCCACCCCCATCAAGCACATCGTGGTGATCTTCCAGGAGAACGTCTCCTTCGATCATTACTTTGGCACCTACCCCTACGCCGGGAACGGACACGGCGAACCGGCCTTCTATGCGCGGCCGTTCACCCCCGGCGTCAACGGGCTGGACCGCAAGCTGCTCACCCGTAACCCGAACGCCACCAACAGCGCCAACGGCGATGCGGCCATCAACCCGTTCCGGCTGACCCGCGCCCAGGCGGCCACGGCCGACCAGGACCATGGCTACACCTCCGAGCAGCGCGCCTTCCACGGCGGCAAGATGGACCTGTTCCCGCTGTACACCGGCCACGGTGAAGCGCTGCCGGGTGGCGAAGCCTCGGAAGAGGGCCAGGGCCAGGTCATGGGCTATTACGACGGTAACACCGTCACCGCCTACTGGAACTATGCCCAGCATTTCGCCATGAGCGATAACAGCTACGGCACGGTGTTCGGCCCGTCGTCCCCGGGTGCGATCAACCTGATCTCGGGCCAGACCGCCGGTGTGGTCGACACGCTCAACGGCACCGGTGCGGAGACCGACGATGGCCACGGCGGCCTGACCATGATCGGCGATCCGGACCCGATCGGTGATGTGTGCTCGTCGCCCACCTCGAACCAGGCCACGATGGGTGGCCGCAACGTTGGCGACCTGCTGAACGATCGCAACGTGACCTGGGGCTGGTTCCAGGGTGGCTTCGACCTGACCCGCACCAATGCCGATGGCAGCACGGGCTGCGCGCGCCGCACGCTCTCGGCGGTGACCAAGACCAACTCGAACGATTACAGCCCGCACCACCAGCCGTTCCAGTACTACCCCTCCACGGCCAACCCGACGCACGCCCGCCCGACCTCGGTGGCGATGATCGGGAAGACCGATGCAGCGAACCACCAGTACGACATCGAGGATTTCTACGATGCGCTGGATGCGGGCAACCTGCCGGCGGTGAGCTTCCTGAAAGCGCCCGCTTACCAGGACGGTCATGCAGGTTATTCCGATCCGCTGGATGAGCAGGCCTTCGTGGTGAAGGTGATCAACGCCCTGCAGCAGAGCGGCGAGTGGAAGGACACGGCCGTGGTCATCGCGTATGACGACTCCGATGGCTGGTACGACCACCAGGATCCGCCGCACGTGCACGCCTCGACCGGTACCACCGATGCGCTCGACGGCGACGGTGTCTGCAAGGGCCGCACCGTGCTGCCGGGTATCGATGGCAAGACGCCGGCCATGGGCCGCTGCGGCTTCGGCCCGCGCCTGCCGCTGCTGGTCGTCTCGCCGTGGGCCCGCGATAACTTCGTGGACCACAACGTCACCGACCAGAGCTCGATCACGCGCTTCATCGAAGACAACTGGCTCGACGGAAAGCGCCTGGGCGGCGGTTCCAGCGATGCCACGGCGGGGCGTATCGACGCCATGTTCGATTTCTTCCTGCCACGCCTGTTCGAGCGCAAGCTGATCCTGGACGAGAAGACCGGCCAGCCCACCGCGTGGCCGTACGGAAACAAGCATGGGTGATCGCCGTCGTTTCCTGAAGACGGTGGGTTGCGTGGCCGCGACGGGATGGATCCCGTCGCGGCTTTTTGCGCATGACATGAAGCACATGCAGGCCGCGCCCGCGGGCAAGGTCGGCAACGACCTGTGCATGCACGCCATGGGCGATACCACCCACATGCCGGGACTGGTCGATCCGGCCAAGCTCGCGGCGTTCGTCGATCCGCTACCCATCCCACCTGTGTTGCGCCCGGAGCCGGGCAAGCTCCTTACCGTGCGCATGGCGGCCAGCAGCCAGAAGCTGCACCGCGATCTTGCGCCCACCGAATTGTGGACCTACAACGGCAGCTACCCCGGGCCGACGATTGAGGCGCGCAGCGGCCAGGCGTTCGACGTGGCCTGGGACAACGCGTTGCCCACGAAGCACTTTTTGCCAGTGGACCACAACATCTGCGGCGCGGAAGCCGACAAGCCCGAGGTGCGCGCGATCACCCACCTGCACGGGGCGAAAGTACCGCGCAAGGACGATGGTTATCCGGAAGATTGGTACGTGCCGGGGAAATCCCGCCGCCACCATTACCCGAACGCGCAGGACGCCGCCACGCTGTGGTACCACGACCACGCGATGGGTATTAACCGGCTGAACATGTACGCCGGGCTGATGGGGCTGTACCTGCTGCGCGATGAGCACGAGCTCTCGCTGGGCCTGCCTTCGGGTGAGTTCGAGTTACCGCTGATCATCGCCGACCGCTGGGTGCGCAACGACGGCCGGCTGTATTACCCCGATTCGGGTGACGCCAGCGCGCCATGGGTGCCGGAAGTGTTCGGCAACCTGACGTTAGTCAACGGCGCGATCCTTCCGCGTGCCGATGTGCAACCACGGCGCTACCGCCTGCGCGTGGTCAACGCGGCCAACGGGCGCTTCTATCATCTCCGCTTCAAGGACGGCCGGCCGTTCCAGGTCATCGGTTCGGATCAGGGCCTGCTCGCCGCACCGGCAACCCTGCGTGCCATTTTCCTCGCGCCTGGTGAGCGTGCCGACATCGTGGTGGACTTCGCCGCCCTCCGCGGGGGTACCGTGGAGCTGATGAACGACGCGCTGCCGCTGATGCGTTTCGCGGTGGGGCAGGGCCAGGTACAGGACGACAGCCGCGTGCCCGATGCGCTGCGTGACATCACCCGCTTTACTGAAACGAGTGCGGCGAAGACCCGCGAGATGACACTCGACGAATACAGTGATTGCGTGGCCACGCCGATGCTCATGCTGCTCAACGGCAAGCGCTGGCACGATCCGGTGACCGAGACGGTGAAGCTGGGTTCCACCGAGATGTGGAACCTGGTGAACCTCACCGAGGATACCCACCCGGTACACCTTCACCTGGTGCGGTTCCAGATCCTGGACCGGCGCCCGTATGACGTCGACGAGTACATGGAAAAGAAAACCATCCGCTACGTCGGCCCTGCCCAGCCACCCCCGCCGCACGAGCGCGGCTGGAAGGATGTGGTGCAGGCCTATCCCGGCATGGTGACGCGCATCGTGGCGACCTTCGATGGCTACGCCGGGCGATATGCCTGGCACTGCCACCTGGCCGAACACGAGGCCAACGAGATGATGCGGCCGTTCGAAGTGGTCGCGTAACGCTTGTGTAGGAGCGCGCTTGCGCGCGATCGGGCCTGCTGCAAGCACCCATCGCGCGCAAACGCGCCCCTGCATTTATTTGATTTGCTGTAGCGCGGCGTTATCCAGGCGAACCACGGGGTACGCACCCACCTTCTGCGCCGTGTACCACGGGCTGCGTTCGAAGAAGAACGACAGGCGTGCGCGCGGGCTTGCGGCAAACGCGGGATCAGCCGCGACCTTCGCGTCAAACTCGGCCTTGAGCGCAGGATTTTCCGCAATCATCTTGCGCGCCAGCGCTTCCATCACGCGCGGCTCGCCGTATTCCTTCGGTTCGAAGATCGCATCGAGATAGCCCCAGCGCAGCAGGGAGTCCGGGGCGCGCGCATCCAGCAGGTTCGCAGCGAGCACGGCCTCGGCATCGTCGGTGCGCACGATGACCGTGCCCGCGGGCAACGTCACCGTGGGCGTCGAAGCGGTGATGGTCACATCGCGCAGCATATGGTGGCCCTCGAACGGCTTCTCCGCCCACTTTGGGTCGGTAAGCATGTCCTGGGTCACCGGCACCTTCGCCGCCGCCTGTGTCCGGGTGTACGGGATGTGGTGCGCATCGAGCCGGGCGATGATCTTGGTCCATTGGGCCGGGATGGCCCACGCGGCCGGCAGCGGCGCGGCCACGTCGGGCTGCAGGTCGAGCCAGCTCTGGATCGCGTAGGTCTTTTTCTTCGTCGGGTCGTACTGGATCCACGTGTCGCCGGAGATGTCGCTCTTCGTCTGCGTGAACGCAAAGCCCTTCAGCGTGAACGGCTTCGGCGTGGGATCCGCCTTGAAGGTGACCGGGATCGATGCGCCCGGCGCCGCAGCGAGCGATGCCGCCCAGGCATCGGCATCCTTCGATGTCTTCAGCAGGGCCGCAGGATCCTTGTTGATCCCGCCGAGCACGGCGCGCACCACGTCGTAGGTGCCCTGCACACGCACGGCATAGGGCTTGAGCATGTGGGTCTCAACCAGCAGGCCGGCACGGTTGCGGATCGCGGCATAGCCGGTGGAGAAGCGCGGACCTGAGCCGAAGTTCTCGATGCCCTTGGTCGGGTCGCGCCCATCCTTGAACTCAAGGTAGGGCGATGCGAGGTGGCCCATCTTCTCGTAAGCCGGTATCGCGTCGCCTTCGATGACGTTCTTCTGCCATGCCGCTACAGAGGGCGGCAGTTTGTGTGCATCCTCGGTGTAGTAAGTCAGGTCGTACTGGTAGTCCGCACCGTCGGTGGTGTGGATATCGATCAGCAGATCGGGCTGCCACGTGTTCCACAGCTGCAGCCACGCGCGGGTTTCCGGGGCGTCGGCCTTCACGTAGTCACGGTTGAGGTTGAGGTACTGCGACTGGCCGCGGAAACCCATCTCGTCCGGGCCATTCTGGTTGATGCGGAAGTACGGGCCTGAATTCTCATGGCCATCCACGCTGTACACCGGGATGAACACCAGCACGGCGTGGTCGAGCAGGTGGGCCAGCTTGCCGGTGACGGCAAAGTCGCGCAGCAGCATCAGCCCCGCATCCTTGCCTTCGATCTCGCCCGGGTGGATGCCGGCCTGTAGCAGCACGATGGGTTTGCCCGCGGCACGGGCCTTCTCCGGGGTGAGGTCCCCATCCTTTGCCGCGACCACCACGGTCATGGGCCGGCCTTCTGGTGTGGTGCCGAAGGTCTGCATGGTCACTGTGCCGTGCGAGGCATCGGCCACGCGATGCAGATAGGCCACGGTATCGGCGTAGGAAGGCGTGGTATGGAAGGCGGAGGCCTCGGCCGGGGTGGTCCAGGCATCCTTCGCCGGGAGCGAGAGCGGGGCGGCGGCGAGTAGGGCAAGGAAAAGGCGGGTAGCGCGCATGGAACCTTCCGGGACGGGGAATCCGGCCATTGTGTGATTTTTTTCCGCGCCGGGCGAATCATGGGGGAAAGAGGAGGGGCCATGGCCGACGAGGAACGCCGACGACGATGTGAAACGCTGCTGCACGAGCACCGGCGGATCGTGTTCAAGGTGGCGGCCGTGTACGCCCGCCATGCGGATGACCGCCAGGACCTGGCGCAGGACATCGCGCTGCAGGTATGGCGATCGTTCGGTAGCTACGACCCGGGCCGCCCATTTGCGACCTGGATGTACCGGGTAGCGCTGAACGTGGGCTTGTCGCACGCACGCCGGGAGCGGGAGAAGCCGGCCCTGCTGGGTGCGGACGTGCTCGATGCGCTGGAAGGTGGCATGCCCATCGCCGAGCCGGACGAGCGGCTGGCGCAACTGGCCCGCGCGATCGAGGCCCTGGAGCCACTGGAGCGTGCACTGGCGCTGTTGTACCTGGATGAACTGCCCTACGCGGAGATCGCCGCCGTATTGGGCCTTAGCGAGACCAACGTGGGCACGCGTATCGCGCGCCTCAAGCAGCGCCTGCGCCGTCAGCTTGCCGGCCCGGCACCGGTTGAAAAGGGAGTACCGCATGGAACTTGATGAACTCAAAGAGGGCTGGGCGATCCTGGATCGGCGCCTGTCGGCGCTGGAGGTATCGCTGGTTGCCGGACGGGCCGTCTCCGGCGTGCGTTCGGAGCTGCGTCCGTTGCGCTGGGGCCAGGCCATGCAGGCCGCGCTGGGCGCCGGCCTGGCCCTGGCAGCCGGATCATTCTGGGTCGATCACCGCGATGCCGCGGGGCCGCTGGTGGCCGGGCTGCTCCTGCATGCCTACGGTATCGCCATGATCGTGGCGGCGGCGCGCAACCTGGTGCTTGCCGCACACGCCACCGAGACGGCACCGGTGCTCACGCTGCAGAAGCGGGTGGCCGAACTGCGGGCGTGGCGGATTCGGGAGGGCTACTGGTTTGGCGTCGTGGGGTGCTTTATGTGGGTACCAATGCTGGTCTGGGCGTTTGCCCTGCTGGGCGTGGATATCGTGGCCGCGCGCCCGGTCTTCATGGGGTTCAACGTGTTGGCGGGGTTCGTTTGCCTCGGCGGCTTCCTCGTCCTTTCCCGGTACATCAAGGCGCCCGAAGGTGGTTCAGTGCGGCGGGCCGGTGAGCGGCTGGAGGAACTCGCCCGCTTCACGGACAGTGGGCCGGTGTAAGGAGGCGCTAAGCTGGCTCTCCCGATAATCCGCCGTGTCCCTCTTTCCAAGGCCATGCCCGCGTGCACATCCTCCTCGTCGAAGACGACGCCCAGCTTGGCGACGCTATCCGCCGCGCGCTGGAACGGCTGGCGCACACCATCACGTGGCTGCGAGACGGCGAGGAGGCGCTGGCGGCCCTGCGTGAGCAGGAGGCCGACCTGGTCCTGCTGGATCTGGGCCTGCCGGGCAGGGATGGCCTGGACGTGCTGACCGAAGCACGCCGCCTGCGGGTTACCACGCCGGTCATCGTCATGTCCGCGCGCGATCAACTGGATTCGCGCATCCAGGTGCTCGATGCGGGCGCGGACGATTACCTGGTCAAGCCGTTCCACCTGGATGAACTCGCCGCGCGCATCCGCTCGCTATCGCGCCGCGCCCGTGGCGAGGCGGTGAACCGCCTCGAGGCTGGCGCGCTCAGCCTCGACCTGGGTACGTTCGATGTGACCTGGCGTGGCGCCAAGGTGGATCTGACCCGGCGCGAATTCGCGTTGCTGCAGGCGTTGATGGAGCGGGCAGGGCGAATCGTCCGCCGTGAGGCGCTGGAAACCACGCTGTATGGCCCGGATAACGCGGTAAGCACCAGCGCCCTCGAAGTATTGGTGCATGCGCTGCGCCGCAAACTGAGCCCGGAGGCGATCCAGACGGTGCGCGGCTTTGGCTATATGGTTCCGCGGGAGCCCACGTGAGGTCGTTGAGCCTTCGCTCGCGGTTGCTGCTGCTCATCATCGGCGTGCTGGCCGCCGTGCTGCTGCCGCTAGGCATGCTCAGCGCGCAGCGCACCCTCGAAGAAGTGGATGAACTTTCCGATGGCCGCCTGGCCCAGGCGGCGCGTACGCTTGAAGTGCTGGTGAACCGCATTGGTGTCACCCAGTTGCGCGAACAACGCACCGCCCGCCTGCTCGTCCCCAGCGTCTCCAACCATCCTGCCGAGCTGACCGTGCAGGGGCGCACTTACGAATCCGAAGTGGGCTTCCAGGTGTTTGACCGCGACGGCACCTTGCTGATGGCCACCGAAAATCTCTCGGGCGTGCCACGCACCCACGTGCCCGATGGCCAGTTCGAGGACATCACCCACGGCCGCTACACGTGGCGGGTGTTCACCCTGATCATGGAAGAGCAGGGCATCACGATCCGCGCCGGGGAGCGCTACGACAGCCGCCACGAGATCACCCACGCATTGTGGCTGGAGCATGGCCTGCCCACGTTGCTGGGCCTGCCCCTGCTGGCGTTACTGGTGGGCTGGGCCATTCGCCGCGGCCTGGGCCCGCTGGAGGATCTCGCCCACGCTCTCGCCGATCGTGAGCCGGGAAGCCGCGCACCCATCCACCTCGACGATGCGCCGGAAGAACTGAAACCGGTGATGGCGGCGCTGAACGACCAGATTTTCCGGCTGGAAAGTGCGCTGGAGCGCGAACGCCGGTTCAGTGCGGATGTGGCCCACGAGCTGCGCACGCCGCTCGCATCGACCATGATCAACCTGGAAAACGCACTGGCGTCGGCACGCCCGGATGAAGCGCAAGCCGCGCTGGAGGCGGCGCGCGAATGCCTGGTTTCGCTGGCTCGCCGCACGGAACAGCTGCTGGCGCTCGCCCGCCTGGAAGCCGGCGCCGCCTCCGGCCCGCGCGCGCGGGTCGATCTCGCGGCGCTGGCGCTGGATGTGGTGGACGAGCTCTCGCCGGTTATCGCGCGCGGTAACGTGGAACTGGCCATCGATCATCTGGAGGATGGGCTGGTGGTCGAGGGCTATCCGGTCGCCCTGGCCGCGTTGCTGCGTAACCTCCTCGATAATGCGTTCCGGCATGTTCCTGCCGGCGGGCATGTCGCCCTTTCCATCGCGCAGCGCGATACGCACGCGGTGATCGAGGTGGTGGACGATGGCCCGGGCATTCCCGCCGACCGCCGCGCAGGCATGTTCGGTCGTTTCCAGCGCGGCGCCGACACGCACGGCACCGGTTATGGCCTCGGACTTTCCATCGTGCAGCGTGCCGCGGAGTTGCACGGCGCTTCCGTCGAGCTGTTGGACCGCGACCACGGGCGCGGCCTGCGCGTGGTTGTGACGCTGCCATTGCAGGGCTAAAGGCCCCCAAGTCGGTTCATCCAAGCTTTTGCCGGTGCCGTGCGTGCATCCTCGGGAGCCACCCCCGTAGGAGCCAACGCGATGAAGAACACCGAAGCCGCCAAGACCCGCCGCAAGGGCGACCTGCTGACCCCCAGTGGTCTCGGTGCCGACGCGACGCGCGATATCTCAGCCGAACTGAATGCGCTGCTTGCCGATACGTTCGCGCTTTACCTGAAGACCAAGAACTTCCATTGGCATATGTCCGGTCCGCGCTTCCGTGACCTGCACCTGCTGCTGGATGAACAGTCCGACCAGATCTTCGCCATCACCGACGATATTGCCGAGCGCGTACGCAAGATCGGTGGCACGACGGTGCGTTCCATCGGCCATATCAGCCGCTTGCAGCGCCTTTCCGACAATGATGCGGATTTCGTCACGCCGCAGGACATGATCGCCGAGCTGCGCGAGGACAACATGCGCTTCATCGCGGCGCTGCGCGAGACGCATGGCGTGTGCGATGAGTATGCCGACGTGGCCACGGCCAGCCTGATCGAAAACTGGATCGACGAGGCCGAGCGCCGCGCATGGTTCTTGTTCGAGATTGCGCGCGAGAAATAAGCGTTCGCGCATGTCGAATCGCGTGCAAGCACGTCGGGAGGTTGCGGCTTCGCCGCCGTGTTTTTGAATCGCGTGCAAGCACGTCGGGACGCTGCGGCTTCGCCGCCGTGTTTTTGAATCGCGTGCAAGCACGCTCCTACAAACGCCGCTTCGTTGGATTTACGAGGACGCAAGTGTGGGAGCGCGCTTGCGCGCGATCGTTTTACCTCATTTCTTTGGGGTGGCGATGGCGCCGATCAGGTCCTTGCCTTCGCCGCGCACCAGGTGCGGGTACTTCAGGCCACCGTGGTAGTCCACCTTGATCGTCTGGTAGTCATCCACGTTCTTCACCAGGAACTCGATCGGCGTGGTCGTGTTCTTGCCATCGGCCACGGCATCCTTCAGCACCTGGCCTGAGAAATCCTTGCCGTTCACGGCCACGATCGTGACACCGGGAACCAGGCCCGCCTTCGCGGCGATGCCTTCCCACTGCGCATCGCGCACTTCGCCCTTATCCGAGACCTGGATGCCGAGCGAGTAGGACAGGTTGATCGCCTTGCGCAGCTTTTCCTGGGTCTGCGCGAACTCGCTCGGCTTGTCGTCGAACGCCAGCTTCCAGCCACCGCCTTCGATGCCCTTCTCAGGCATGGTATCGCCGGTGTAATCCAGGCGCTCGCGCAGGAACTTCGCCCAGTCGTACGGCTGCACGTCGTTAAGGGTCTTCACCACGTCATCGAACGTGTAGGTCTTGGGCGTGTAGTTGCCGCTATCCATGCCGAAGAACGCCTTGGCGAACTCATCCAGGGTGTGCTTGCCGCCCGAGAGATCGCGGATCTTCGTATCCACGTCCAGCCACAACATCTGGCCTTCCGGGTAGTAATCCGAGCTGCGGCGGAAGTTCACCCAGCCCGACGAGCCACGCGACGAAAGCGGGATGCCATCGGCCGTATCCTGCAGCGAGCGCCACTGGCGGCCCGTGCGCGCGCCCATATCGGCGGCGATCGAGGCCAGCGAATCGCGCCACTGGTCGGTCGTCCAGATGCCCGAGCGCGCGGTGAGGACACCGGCCCAGTAATCGGTCATGCCTTCGTAAACCCAGAGCAGGTCATCCTGCATCGGCTCGGTGAAGGTCGGCGTCCACAGATCGGCCGGGCGGCGGAACTTGCCGTTCCACGAGTGGATGTACTCGTGTGGCAGCAGTGTGCCGGCGGCGGCGTGCACCTTGGGATCGGTCAGGAAGTTCGCGAACAGGCGATCATCGCTGGACTGGTGGTGCTCCAGGCCAAAGTGGCCCGTATGGTCGGAAACGACCAGCAGGAAATCGTAATGGCCGTAGTGGTGTGCGCCGAACAACTTGTTCGCCTGTACCACCAGGTTGCGCTGCGGCGCGATCTGCTTGTCGGTGATCTTCACGCTCTCGGCGGTCTCACCCACGATATCCAGGTGCACCGGCACGGACTGGCCCGGGGCAAGATCCACGCGGTTGAAGTACTGCCCGGCGATCAGCGGGGAATCCACGAAGTTCTCGTAGCTCACCGGTTTGAACTTCACGGTATCGCCATCCTGCGATGCGGTTTCCAGTGCGGTGGCGAACTTCCAGCCCGCCGGCAGCTTCACGCTCGGCTCGATGTTGATCTTGCTGGTGTAGTAGCCAGCGGGGTAGAACGATACCTCGTTGAACTCCAGCGGGATGTAGTGCGGCGTGGCCGAATCCAGGTAATCGAAGCTCAGGTCGAGCCTGTCCACGCCCTCGGGTACATCGACGTGGAAGGCGAACATTTCCTTCAGGTCGCGGCGCCAGGGGATCTTCTTGCCGTTCGCCGTTACCTGCAAGCCGGCGACATTGGCCAGCGGGCCGCTCGGGCCGTGCTCGCCGGGAATCCACTTCGGGTAGTACAGGATGGTGTGGCCGGGCGACACCGGAATGCTCTCGCGCACGTGCAGCAGGTGGCGCGCCTGGTCCGTAAGGTCCACGGTGACCGAAAGATTGCCCTTGTAGGCCTGGTCCACCGGGGCGGGAAGCTCCTGGGCGAACGCGGCGGGGGCGGCGATGGCAAGCGCAAGGGCGGAGGCAAGCGTGGCACGGCGAAGGGTAAAGCGCATGGGGTGGATCCCGGCGGCGGATGAAGCCCCGATGGTGGAACGGGTGGACCCGGCGACGTATATGCCAGAGGTCACGGGCGTTTGAAACGGGGGGCTTCGACCAGGCTGGCAGCGCCGCTACGATGGCAGGCATGAAAGCACCCACCCTCCGGCGCATCCTCAACGCCTGGCCCCCGTTCCTGTTTGCCGGCATCCGCGTCCTGCGGTTCGATGATTACCGCTATGCGAAGGTGAAGCTCAAGCTCGCCTGGTACAACCGCAATTACGTGCGAACCCAGTTCGGCGGCAACCTGTTTTCCATGACCGATCCGTTCTGGATGATCATGGTGCTGAAGAGCCTGGGCAACGATTACATCGTATGGGACCAGGCCGGCGAGATCCGCTTCGTGGCCCCTGGCCGTGAAGACGTCTATGCGGAATTCCGCGTGGAAGACGCCATGCTCGACGAAATCCGCGCCGAGTGCGCCGATGGGCAGAAGCACCTGCGCTGGTTCGATACCGATATCCGCACGGCCTCGGGCGAGCTTATCGCCACGGTGCGCAAGCAGCTGTACGTGAGGCGGAAGAAGCCCAAGGGGTGACGTAAGCCCTTGCGCCTGCCAGTATCGATGACCGGGACAACCACGGGATATCGATCGATGGGTGACGCCGTTTCGAGCCGCCGCGCCTTCCTGCGCGCTTCCGCCATGGGCACGCTGGCCTCCTTCGTGCCGTTGGCGGCCACTGCTGCGACAGGCGCGCCGGGCGCCGCCACGCCGGGCAAGGCCGCACCCGCCACGCCACTGTTTCCGCCCGCACCACTCGCGCCCCAGCCGCTGCAACTTCTGCCGGCCGGCTCGATCGCACCCGCCGGGTGGCTCCGCCGGCAGCTGCAGATCCAGGCGGATGGCCTGGGCGGGCATGTCGACGAGACCTGGCCCGATCTGGGCCCCGAAAGCGGCTGGCTCGGTGGCAAGGGCGAATCGTGGGAGCGAGGCCCTTACTTCCTCGATGGCCTGCTGCCGCTCGCCTGGCAACTGGATTCGGCACCGTTGAAGGCCAAGGCGCAGCGCTTCATCGACTGGACACTGGGCAGCGCGCAACCCAACGGCATGTTCGGCCCGCGCAGCAATGACGACTGGTGGCCGCGCATGGTGATGCTGAAGGTGCTCGCGCAGTACCAGGAGCTCACCGGCGATGCGCGCGTCATCCCGTTCATGACGAACTACTTCCACTACCAGCTCCAGGCCATGCCGGAGCGCCCGCTGCGCGACTGGGGCCGCATGCGCTGGCAGGATGAAGTGGCCGTGGTGCTCTGGCTGTACACGCGCACACAGGACCCAAAGCTGATGGAGCTGGCGCACTTGCTGAAAAAGCAGGGCTACGACTGGCAGGGCATGTTCGCCAACTTCACGTTCAAGGAAAAGGTGGACGTGAAGGCGCTGGAAGCGAAGATGCGCAGCGGCGGCGACGTGTTCATGGTGGACGACGGGCTGCAGGTGCATGGCGTGAACAACGGCCAGGCCCTGAAGGCTTCGCCGGTGTGGTCGCTGGTATCGCGCAGCGCGGATGACCGGGCCGCTATCCATCACCAGCTGGCGATGCTTGATACCTACCACGGCCTGCCGAACGGCATGTTCTCCTGCGATGAGCACCTGGCCGGGCGCAGTCCCTCACAGGGTGTGGAACTCTGCACCGTGGTCGAGGCGATGTACTCGCTGGAGATGTCACTGGCCATCACCGGCGACGCGGCGCTGGGCGATCGCATCGAACGCATCGCCTACAACGCCCTGCCCGGTACCTTCACCGACGACATGTGGGCCCACCAGTACGACCAGCAGCCCAATCAGGTAGAGGTCAGCCTGCACCGCCGCCCGTGGACGACCAATGGCCCGGAGGCCAACCTGTTCGGCCTCGATCCGCACTTCGGCTGCTGCACCGCCAACTTCCACCAGGGATGGCCCAAGCTCACCGCCGCGCTGTGGATGGCGACGAGCGATGGTGGGCTCGCGGCAACGGTGTATGCACCGTGCAACGTATCGACGGTGGTCCGCGACGTGCCGGTTGCCATCGAACAGACGACGGACTACCCGTTCCGCGGCGATATCGCGATCACCCTATCGCCTGACCATGCGCTGGCGTTCCCGCTTCGCCTGCGCGTACCGGCATGGTGCAAGCAGCCATCCATCAAGGTAAACGGCGCGGCCGTCGCGGTGAAGGCCGGGGCCGGCTTCCACACGATCGAGCGCACGTGGAAGCCGGGTGACCGCATCGCGCTGTCGTTCCCGGCGGAGGTGGTGACGGAACGGGGCTACAACAACGCCGTGACCTTCTTGCGCGGCCCGCTGGTGTTCTCGCTGCCGATCGGCGAAGCATGGGTGAAGTGGCGCCCGCGTGGCTTGACCAACGATTGGCAGGTGTACCCCACGACGGCATGGAACTATGGCGTCGCGCTTGAAGCGGATGCCGAGGAACACCCGATCGGCGCGCGTCCGTTCGCAGGAGCAACGCCCGCAGTGACGCTGAGCGTGCGCGGCCGCCCGGTGGCGTGGAAGGCGGAAGAGGGTGCGGCGGACCCGGTGCCTGAGAAAGTCACAGCCACCAGCGAACCGGAAACCACGCTGAAGCTCGTGCCTTATGCGGGCGCCAAGCTGCGTATCACCGCGTTCCCGGCCATCGCATAACGGTGCCCGCATAACCCTGTAGGAGCGGGGGGGGGGGGGGGGTGGGGGGGGGGCGGGGGGGGCCCCCCCCCCCCCCCCCGCCCCGCCCCCCGGGGGGGGGGGGGGGGGGGGGGGGGGGGGTTTTTTGTTTTGTCGGTATATGTGGCGCCCCGCCTGGCCCTCCCTCAGCGCCCCCCACACCCCCCACACCCCCCCCCCCCCGGCTTGGGCGGGGGGGGGGGGGGGGGCCGCCCCCCCTCCCCCCCCCCCCCCCCCCCCCCCCCCCCCCCCCCCGCTCCTACAGGTTACCTGGCTAGCCAGCGGGAGACGAACGCCTCGCCACGTAGCGCGGCGTGAACCGCATCCACCAGTTCATCGCCGGCGGCGGCCTTGATGACGAAGCCGCGCCCGACCGCTAGCGCATGGCGCACAATCTCGGGATCGTCGTGCACGCTGACGAAGACCACGGGCAACCCCGGTAGCGAACGCACCAGCTGGCTGGCCGCTTCGATGCCATCCAGGCCCGGCATGCCGATATCGGTAACGACCACGTCCGGGCGCAGGCGCGAGGCCAGCGTAACCAGCGATTCGCCATCGGTGACCGCGGCCAGCAGGTCAAAATCGGCCGTTAGCAAGCTTACGATCGCGCGGGCGATCGCAGGGTGATCTTCCGCCAGCACGAGGGTAGGGCGGCGGGAAGGCTGGGCACAGGCTTCCATGGATCGACTGTGGATCCGTACCCTGCTTTCCAACAGCGTAAACGCACGCCCCGCCCACTGCGTAGATCTACTCCCGGCAGGGCCTAGAAAAACAACCCAAGCTCTTCCGAACGGCGCACCAGTTCCAGGGTGCTGTGGACATCCAGGATCTGCATGATCGTGTACTTGTGCGCCTCTACGGTACGCACGGAAAGGCCGAGTTGCGCGGCGATCTGCTTGGAGCGCAGTCCCGTGCCGACCAGCCTGAGTACTTCGCGCTGTTTGGGTGTGAGTTCGTGCAGCTCGCCCAGGTGGCCGCGCAGGTAACGGGCGCCTAGTGATGGCGTGACATAGCTGCGCCCCTCCAATACCTGCTGCAGGGCCAGTAGTAGCTCCTCGCCGGCAGCGAGCTTGAGCACGTATCCGTTGGCTCCCGAGCGCATGGCCGCAGCCGCCAGGGCGGGCTCGGCATGCATGGTCAGGAACACGAAGGGCACGGTGTTGCCTTCCGCGCGCAGGATCTTAAGCACATCCAGCCCGTTGCAACCGGGCATGTTGATGTCGGAGAGGACGAGATCCGGCGCCTCGCTACGCACGTGGGCCAGCAAGGCATGGCCATCCTGGGCCAGGGCCGCCAGGTCGAAGCGTTCATCCAGCAGGCGGGTGATGCCCTCGGCCACCATGCGGTGGTCATCGGCAAAAACGACGCGAGCTCGCGTCGCACACATCACATCGTTTTCGTCGGAATCCGGATACATACATCTACTCCCTTCCCAGGTGTGCTGGATATATCAAAGCTGCCCCCCAGCAGCTTCGCCCGTTCATTCATGCTGGTGATGCCGATACCCGTGCGCGCGGCAGGGCACGGTGGTGAGGTAAAGCCCTGTCCATCGTCGAGCACCTGCAGCGTGGCGATCCCTTCGTCCACCATCGCCCGCAGGGTGATCTCGTTCGCGCCGGCGTGGCGCACGGCATTGGCCAGGGCCTCCTGCGCTACGCGGTAGAAGCACAACGCGATCTCTGGCCCAAGCTCATTCACGGCATCGTCGGCCAGTACCCGCACGCGTGGCCACGCGTGGCCTGCGGGGTGCCTGCACAGGTTTTCCAGGGCGCTGCGCAGCCCTACATGCTGCAGGCAGCTGGGGTGTAGCTGGTGGGAAAGCTGGCGCACGTCGTCGCACAGGGCCACGATCCGGTCCTGCAGGCCACTCACGTCGTCGGTGTATTCCGGCGCAAGGCGCTTGCGCAACGTGGAAAGATCGATCGAGGCGGCGGCAAGTCGCTGGTTGATATCGTCGTGCAGATCGCGCGCCAGATGGGCGCGTTCCTGTTCCTGCGTGGCGATAAGACGCCCCGCCAGTTCGCGCAACTCGACGTGCGCGGCAACGAGGGAACGCCGCCCGGCGAAGCGTTGTTCCACGACGACGGCGACCGCGAGGGCGGCGATCGCTGCCAGCAGGCTCCACAACTGCAGTGCCAGGGTGGTGGCCTGGGCTGAGTCGACCGTAAACGGACCATGTCCGCGCGATGTCATGTGCGCGGCAATGACGGCGATGACGAACATCGTTACGGAGCTGCCCGGCATCTGCGCGTAGAAGATAGCGGCGATCACGATGGGCGTCGGCGCCAGGCAAAGCAATGGCCTGAACTGCTGCTGGTCGCCATAGGCATACCACAGGATGACCAGCAGGACGATGGCCAGCACCAACAGGATAAGGAAGCCGATATCGAGGCTGCCCACATCGCGCAGCGCCGATTCGTGCGCTCGCAGGCTGCACCAGGCGGGCACGTAAAGGGCGTAACCCAGCGCTTGCGCCGTGATCAGGTTTTCCCATCCCGGGATGATCATGTCGTTCAGTGCGGTGAACCGGCCAAGCACGACCGTTAGCCCGACCGCCATGACGGGAAGTGCGATGATCGCCAGCAGCGTAAACACCACCAGCATGCGAAAATCCTGCAGGGCCGGTACACGTCGCGGCAGCTTTCGCATGCACCATGCAACGACCGGAATGAGCGCGATGTTGGGCAGGGCGACCAGGCCTACATCGGCGAGAGGCCATCCGAACGCGCTCACGGTGCCCACCAGGCCCGCATAGCCAGCCGCAAGCAGCGCTGGCCACATGGCAACCGGCGTGGCCAACAGGACACCCAGCAACACCGCGCCGGGAAACCACACCACGTGCGTACCGTTCTGGTGATCCCAAAGTGCCGTGGATACCAGCTGCGCAGCGACGACCCCGGCGCAGGTGAGAGCGCACCAGGTGGCAACCTGCCGATGGTCGGATGCCCGTGTCGCCATCACCGTCGCTCCCGGCACACCGCTAAGGCGTGCTTCCTTTCCGGTGTGATGTTGCACTGGCGGCCCCTGCGTCGCCTCGGTTGATACTAGCGATTGCACGGATGTTCGGAAAGGGCAAAGTTCGTTGTAAGTCGCAGTTTTTTCTAAGTAGTTATGCGTGGTCGTACCGGCCTTTTCTTCGCTGCCTTGGTGCACGCCGACGGGGGAAACTGCACGAATTCCCGGGTGGAGGCGCGCATATGCGCAGGTCATGGCTGGCGATCACGGTACTGTGCGCCTTCACGTCCGTGACGGCTGTGCACGCGGCAAGCCTGCAGCCTTCGCCGTGCATCGGGTTGGTGCTCGGCGGTGGCGGGGCGCGTGGCGCGGCGCACATCGGCGTCATCCAGGTGCTCGAGCGCGAGCACATCCCCATCTGCAAGGTGGCCGGCACGAGCATGGGCTCGATCGTCGGTGGGCTGTATGCCGCGGGCTATTCCGCCGATGAGATGGAGCACGTGATTGGCGAGCTGGACTGGAAGGACCTGTTCTCCGATGACCCCGACCGTGCCGAAGAGCCCATGCACCGCAAGGATGCCGACTACCGGTACCTGCTGAACTTCGAGGTGGGCTACAAGAATGGCCACATCGTGACGCCTGCGGGCGTGGTGCAGGGGCAAAAGCTGCTGCTCCTCTTGCGCCGCCTGCTGGTCTCCACGTGGAATGTGCATGACTTCAACGACCTTTCCATCCCGTTCCGCGCCGTGGCAACAGATATCGTCGTAGGCAAGCCGGTCGTCTTCGCCAGCGGCGACCTCCCCCTTGCGATCCGCTCAAGCATGTCGGTGCCGGGCGCCTTCGCCCCCACGAATGTCGAGGGCAAGCTGCTCGTGGACGGTGGCCTGATGGATAACGTGCCTATCGACGTTGTGCGTGACATGGGGGCGGACAGGCTGATCGTGGTCGATGTCGGCTCGCCGCTGGCCGAGGAATCGCAGCTGAGTAACCCCGTGGCGCTGCTGAACCAGATGGTCAGTGCGTTGATGGCCGAGAAGACCGATCGGCAACTGAAAGCCCTGTCTGGCCAGGACATCCTGATTCGCCCGGCACTCGGCAAGCTGGGCGCGGGAGAGTTCAACCGCGCCGAGGAAGCTATTGCGATCGGCCGTGCCGCGGCCGAAGCGGCGCTTCCCCGGCTTCGCGCACTCTCCGCATCGCCGCAGGCGTGGCAGGCGTTCCTGGACAACCACCGCCAGCGCGATTTCGATCCCAAGCTGGTGGCCTTTATCGATGTGGATGAGCGGCACACCCATAGCGGCAAGTTCGCCGGCGAGCAGCTACAGCCTGAGGTGGGAAAGCCGTTTGACGCCAGGGATGTCGAAGCGCGCATCGGTACGATCTACGGCCAGGGTAGCTACCAGCAAGTGGATTACCACCTGGTGCAGCGTGATGAGGACCGCGGCATACGGCTCACGCCGGTCGACAAGGCGTGGGGGCCCATCTACGGGAAGATGGGGTTCCAGCTGGATGATGATTTCAACGGCCGCAGCGAATACCTGCTCTCCGCAGAGATCACCGCTACCAATCTGAACGACAGCGGCGGCGAGTGGCGGAATACCCTGTGGAGCGGGCGCATTGGTGGCATCCGCTCGGAGTTCTTCCAGCCGTTTGGCCAGGGATCCACCGTGTACGTGATGCCGACGATCACGGCGCGCAACGAAGAAGTTCCGGTCTTCGATGGCAAAGGCGACAAGCAGCTGGCGGAATACCAGATCCGCCGGCGGGGCGGCCAGCTTGAGATCGGCTGGACACCCAAATCGTACTGGCGCATTTCCGCATCGGTGGCGAGGGGGCGGGATTCGGGTGATCTGCGGGTGGGCGAACCCTCGACATTCCCCAATGGCACCTCCGACTACGCGTCGCTGGGGCTCGGCCTCGATTGGGATAGCCTGGATAATGCGCAGTTCCCGACACGTGGCAGCCATATCAATTTCCGCTACACGAGCTACCGCACCTTCATGGGCGGGAAGGTGGATGGCGATGTCGCCAGGCTGGTGGCCGACTGGATCCCGGATTGGGGGCTTAGCACCGGGCGCTATCACCTTCTGCTCGGGCTGCGTGCATCCAGCGCGCTGGATAACACCAACTTCTTCGAATCGCAGGCCTTCCTGGGTGGCTTCCTCAATTTATCCGGCTACGGTGAGCGTTCGCTCTACGGTACGCAGTCGGCACTCGGTCGCGCGGTGCTGTACCGGCGCACGGGCAATCTCGATGCGATCTTCTCCACGCCCATCTATATCGGCATGAGCCTGGAAGCAGGCAACACATGGCGCGACAAGAATGATGTCCGCCTGGGCTCACTGATCTACGCCGGGAGCATCTTCGCGGGCGTGCAATCGCCACTGGGGCCCGTATTTCTCGGGGTGGGCCACGCCGAGGGCGGCCATACCGCTGTGTATCTCACCTTCGGTTCGCTCCTGCGCCCGGGCTTGTAGCCACGGCACGTGATCAATCGAACGGCCCCACATGGCCCGTAAGGCTGATGACGGCAAGGATGCCGATCACCAGCAGCACGAGGCACACCAGCAACGTCAGCGATACGGGGTAGGGGGATTCGCCGTGGATCAACCCTTCGTGCGCCATCGATGCGCGCTCGCGGCGCAGGTAATTCATGTAGTGGATGTGATATCCGATCCCCAGCACCAGCATCAGTATGCCAAGCGACACCAGCGCGACGCCGAAGTGGCGTGGCGCGCTACTATCCTCCGGTAATAGCTTCGCACTGCGCAGGTGTTGGAAGAACTGGGCGATGGTGAACCCGAAACTGATCAGCGATACCGACGTGCGCATGATGGACATGAGTGTTCGGTCCGTACTCATGCGCGTTCGCTGGAACGACATGCCGGTGCGGCGTGCCGATAGTTCCACGGCCGGATCGGGCCGGTCGCCCTCGAGTGCCGCCGGCACGTAATCGAATTTGGCAGGTTCGGTACTCATCGCAGTCTCCAGGCGTCAACGCCCTGCGTTGCCCAACGACAGGAAGTACTGATCCTCGGCCTTGTATCGCCAGGGTCACAGCGCAATTGTTCCGTCGGCCGGTGGGTAGTTCTACCTAGGCGAAAGCGCGCGTAGATTTACCTAGCCGGGTATGGGCGCGACTACGCTTTATGGCGCCGGGAATTCTTCCGAGTATCGACACGTACAGCTGTCGGTGAATGCGCGCGCACCGAACCCTCCACGACGCGCCCGGAGTGTTACGGGAGATACCATGGCAACCAGCAAAGCGAACAAGGCACCGGCGGCAAAGGCCGCCGGGGGCAAGGCAGGTAAGCGCCCCAATATCCTCGTGATATGGGGAGACGATATCGGCATCACTAACCTGAGCTGCTACAGCCACGGTGTGATGGGCTACCAGACGCCCAATATCGACCGACTGGCCCACGAAGGCATGATGTTCACCGATTCCTACGGCGAGCAATCGTGCACCGCGGGCCGGTCGTCGTTCATCACCGGGCAAAGCGTGTATCGCACCGGTTTGTCCAAGGTCGGCTTCCCCGGCGCGCCGGTAGGTATGTCCGACAAGCTCGTCACGATTGCCGCCGTGATGAAAAACCAGGGGTATGCCACGGGCCAGTTCGGCAAGAACCACCTGGGCGATCGCAACGAGCACCTGCCGACCAACCACGGCTTTGATGAGTTCTTCGGGAACCTCTATCACCTGAATGCGGAGGAAGAGCCGGAGATGTACGACTACTTCCCGGAGAAGGATTTCCCCGACTTCGTCAAGACCGTCCGCCCCCGCGGCGTGATCCACTCGTGGGCTACCGACAAGGACGACGCGACGAGCGACCCCCGCTTCGGTCGGGTTGGCAAGCAGAAAATTGACGATACAGGGCCGCTCACCGCCAAGCGCATGGAAACCTGTGATGACGAATTTGCCGCTGCGGCGAAGGACTTCATCAAGCGCCAGGTAGACGACGACACGCCGTTCTTCGTGTGGCTGAATTTCACCCACATGCATATCTTCACGCATACGAAGAAGGAGAGCCTTCGTCAGTCGGGCCGCTGGCAATCGCCTTACCATGACACCATGATCGACCACGATCGTAACGTGGGTGAACTGCTTGATTACCTGGATGAGCTGGGTATCGCGGATGATACGTTCGTCATGTACTCGACGGATAACGGGCCGCACCGGAACTCATGGCCCGATGCAGCGACAACGCCGTTCCGTAGCGAGAAGAACACCAACTGGGAGGGTGCTTTCCGCATCCCCATGCTGGTCCGCTGGCCAGGACACATCGAACCGGGTCGTATCTCCAACGATATCGTGCAGCACCACGACTGGCTGCCCACGTTTGCAGAAATGGCCGGCGCGCCCGGCGCCGTCGATGAACTCAAGAAGGGCTACAAGGCGATAGGCCGAACGTACAAGAATCACATTGATGGCTCGAGCCTGGTGGAGCACCTCACTGACAAGAAGGCGGTGAGCCCGCGCAAGCTGTTCATTTACCTGAGCGACGATGGCGATGTACTCGGCCTGCGCTTCGATAACTGGAAGGTGTTGTTCATGGAACAGCGCTGCAGGGGCACCATGCAGGTGTGGGCTGAGCCCTTCGTACGCCTGCGCCTGCCTAAGGTGTTCAACCTGCGTACGGATCCCTTCGAGTTTGCCGACATCACGTCGAATACCTACTGGGACTGGTTCTTCCATCACGACTACATATTGTTCGGCGCGTGGGCGCTCATGGATAAATGGGTGGCGACATTCAAGGACTTTCCGCCGGTGCAACACCCGAACAGCTTCACGATCGATGAGGCGCTGAAGGTGCTCAGCACGTCGGGGCGCGCGGATTAGCGGTTCGTTGAAACGAGACAGGAACGGCGCCGCAAGGCGCCGTTCTCTTGTGCCGATGTGTCGTTGCTATGTCTTGGCCTGGGTCCGGCGTAGCTCACGGATCACCTGGCGCGCGGCATCCACCGCGTCATCCTCGGCGGCCTCCACGTAGCTGTGCATGCGCTTGCCGGGCAGGTGGGCCAGTGCGTTCCCCGCGGCATCCCGTACGACGGCATCCGCAGTGAAACAAGTCACGTCGTTCTCGCCCACGTGGCGGATCGTGGTGATCTCGTACGAGTAGTCCAGCGGTTGGCGTTGCATGGCAGACCTTCTGCGGTGGGCGGGCGATAGCCTAGGCATCACGGGGTGACGGGCACTTCAGTCCAGCTCGAATCGGGATCGAACCGCTGGATACGCGTGGCAGCCGCGGCCGTGTCCTTGCCCAGGTCCTTCTGGAACACCTGGCCATCGTGGCTTATCTCGAAGGTCATGACGCCCGTCTCGCCGTAGCTCGCAGGCCATGCGAGCAACGCGAAGCCATTGGCCATTTTTCCGCCGGCCACGTAGTTGTAGGCACCGCCCGGAGCCGATGGGCCCTGGGCTGTGAGGATCCGGTAGTGGTATCCGTAGTACGTGTCGCCGGCGACCTTTTCGGGCGCGAGGTACGGGCCAAGCGGGCTTTCTGGCTGGCCCTGTTCCGGCGGCCAGTACAGCCCATCGTGCTGCCCGGGGCTGCTGCGCAGCTTGCCGGCATAGTGCGGCACGGTGTCCTTGTCATGCAGGCCGGCCGCGTACTCGCGCTGGGCGTCGTAATAGGCGAGCAGCACCTTGGTCACCGCCATCTCGTTGTGCCCGACCTGGCGCGCCACGATCTCCTCATGCCCCGCGGTTACATCGAAGTGCCACCCCTGAGCATCCTTCACCAGCGGGATCGGAAGCTGCCACCCCGAAGGCCCCACGGTAATGTGCGTCGTTCCGCCATCGGTAGCCAGGCGGTGACTGCTGGCATAGTCATCAACGAACGCGTCGACATCGGCACGTTCGACGCCATCGGTGGGTATGTACGTGCGCCAGTCGTTACCCAGTACCTTCGCGAGTGCGGCTTCGTCATGGTCTTTCAGCGCCGCCACGAACGCATCGGCGGCGGCTTCGGCTGTCGGGTAGCTTGCCGCTGCGGCCCATGCCCCTGCACAAGCCAGCAAGCTGGCGCCGAGCAGGGTGCGGGCGAGGGTTTTGCCAGTCACGGTCATGGCGTGCTCCTAGCGGCGATGGAATCCGCCGGCGCGGTTAGGCACCTGGCGGTTGACGGGGTGTGCGGCGGCGGCACCGGCGCCCGGGCGGCTGCCCGCGCTGTGCTGCAGGCTGGCCTGGCCACGCTGGCGTGCGGCACCTGCATCACCGGGCGAGCGCACGCCGGAGAACGCATTGGCACGGGCTTCGCCGCCGCCCTGGCGTTGGATGCCGCCACCGCTGGCGCCTGGACGGTTGCCCGGCGATCGATCGGCGGCGGCACGGTTGCCAAGGTCACGGTTACCGGCGTTGGCGCCCCGGCTATCGCGGTTGGCCAGGTTTCCCGCGGCGCCATCGCGATGACCGGGGTTGCCGGAAGCGGCACCCCGGTTCCCGAGGTTGCCCGCATCGCCACGCTTCAGGGCGGGTGATGCACCGCCCCCGGTGGAACGGTTGAAGCTCTGCAGGGCCTGGTCGCGGTTGGCATTACGGGCGGTGTCGTTGCCGCGGAATGCCTGGCGTTGCTGCGCGCCGCCCACGCCCTGGTTAAAGCGTGCCTGGGTGGCGGAATTGCGATACGGCGTGCCACGCCGGTTGGCGGGGTTGTGGTTCCAGTTAACGTTGCCATTGCCGCTGATGCGGTTATTCACATTGATGTTGTTGTAGCGGTTGACGTCGATGTGCACATCGTTGTGGCCCCAGTCGAAGCCGCCCCACAGCGAGTTGGCGATGGCGACGCCGGTACCGAAGGCCAGTCCGCGCGCGAGGGCGCCTGCCACCGGGTACTGGTAGCCAGGCGGTGGGGGCCAATACGGCGGGGGGTACGCGGGGTACGCCCAGGTGCCGTAAACGACCGTAGGGTTATAGGTGGGGACGTAGACGACCTGTGGGTTCGCGGGCTCGATCTGGATCACCGTGGTTTCCGGTGCCGATTGCTGCACGACGACCTTCTGCTGCTCGTTCGATTTGAGCGTGCCGGCCTTTTGCGCCTGCGCGCGAAGGCGCTGCACGGAGGCCATGACGTCATCGGGCTGGGCCAGGAAGGCGTCACCGACGTTGCGTACCCACTCCGGCTGCGAGCCCATCTGGGCGAGGACCTGTGGGAAGGCCACGAGCGACTGCACGCTCGGATCCCACGGCTTGGAAGCGACCTGTTTGACGGCGGCATCGCCGGTCGCCTTCGGGTTCTGCTTCGACCAGGCGGCGGCATCCGCGACATCCGCAGGGTAGGTACAGGCCATCAGGATCTGCGAAAGCAG
Source organism: Luteibacter sp. 621 (assembly GCF_050435445.1). Classification (NCBI taxonomy): domain Bacteria; kingdom Pseudomonadati; phylum Pseudomonadota; class Gammaproteobacteria; order Lysobacterales; family Rhodanobacteraceae; genus Luteibacter; species Luteibacter sp. 621. The sequence goes on from NZ_JBNDKI010000014.1 coordinate 81,873, forward strand.
GGCATCCGGGTACAGCGCCACCGGCGCCATGAACTGGTCGATCTGCTCTTTCGGGAACGTGTTGCCCGGGGCTGCTGCGCCCGCATCCTGGGCGCTGGCGGCCACGGCGCCCAGGGCCAGCATGGCTGCGACGGCGTAGCGCAGCAGTTTCGCGAACAGGCGTGTGTTCACGGGACCTCTCCAAGGCGAATGTCATTCGCAGCATCCGGCTGCGCCCACCTGCCCGAAAGCGCAGATGTGCGTAGCCGGTAACCGCAAAACTACCTATGGAGTGGCCGGTTTTTGGGGCGGCTCAGAAGACGAGCGATGCCATCTTCCTGCGGTACCCGCCCACGAGCTCAGCATCGTCGAGCGTGGCAAATGCAGCGAGCAGGCGCTTTTTCGCCTGGTTATCGTTCCAGTCGCGCTGGCGCTTGAGGATATCGAGGAACTGGTCGAGGCCAGCCGGGGCATCGCCCTCGATCAGCAGGCGCACGCCCAGCAGGTCGCGGGCTTCCCAGTCATCGCCGTTCGCTGCAACGCGCTGGCGAAGCTCGGCAAGGGATGGCGCGCCGGCAAGGGCACGGGCCAGATCGAGCTGGCTGCGCAGGCGTACCGCGCGGGCATCCGTGGCCAGGTTCGCGGGCAGGGCGTCCAGCTCGGCCTGGGCCGGGCCCACCTGGCCAGCGCGGAGCAGGGCCAGCGCCAGGTCGAGCTTCAGCTCGGCACGGGCCGGCTCGGCGGCGATGGCCTGCTGCAGGCGGTTGATCGCTTCCTCGGCGGTCTCGGGCTCGGCTTCGATCACCTCGGCGCCGGCGGCGGCCTCACCCGTGGCCGGCTGGATGCCGTTGCGGGTAAGGAATTCACGGAGCTGGCCCTCGGGCAGGGCACCGGCAAAGCCGTCGGCCATCTGCCCATCCTTGATCAGGATGACGGTGGGGATGCTGCGCACGCCGAACATGGCAGCGAGCTGCTGCTCGGCATCCACATCGATCTTGGCCAGGCGGAAGGCGCCGTTGTACTCAGCGGCCAGCTTTTCCAGCATGGGCCCCAGGGTTTTGCAGGGGCCGCACCATTCGGCCCACAGGTCGACCAGGATGGGGGTCTGAAGCGAGGCCTGGATGACATCGTTTTCGAACCCGGCCGTGGTCGCGTCGAAGACATGTTCGCTATGGGTCTGGGCGCTGCTCACGGAAGGCTCCTGCGGGGATGGGGAAAGATGCCCCCTAAATCGGGGAAGTTCGGCAGCATATCAAGGTCATGCCGCCCTTTAGGAGCACTCCGTACGCGCCCGTCATGCGCCGTTTACGCGGATTTGCGATCATATCGGCATGGGCCATACCGGCCTTCCCGCGCCGGCGTGCATGCAAAAAGTTCCTGACCTCATTATTTGCGAACACTGCGATACCGTTTACCAGCGGCGCCACCTGGCGCGGGGCGAGGTGGCGCAGTGCGTGAATTGTGGCGCGGTCCTGGAACGCCACCAGTGGCTGGGCCTCGATGCGCAGTACGCCCTGATCGTGGCGGCTGCCATCGTGTTCGTTATCGCCAACGTCTCGCCCATCGTCACCCTGGGCTTCTCGGGCATGTTTGCCGATACCACCCTGTGGGGCGCGGTTATCGCCATGTGGAACGATGGCGCGCAGATCGTGGCGGCGCTCACCGCCCTTACGCTGTTTTTCTTCCCGCTGGTGCAGATCGCCCTGTTTGGCTGGGTGCTGGCCTTTGGTCGGCGGGGCGTGAGGGCGCCGGGCTTTGGCCTGGCCATGTCGACGCTGGTGCACATCAAGCCGTGGAGCATGATCGAGGTATTCATGCTTGGCGTGCTGGTGGCGGTGGTCAAGGCCCACACCTATTTTGACGTGGTGCCGGGCATTGGCGTGTGGGCGTTTGGCTTCCTGACGGTGCTGATCACGGTGTTTGCCAGTCACGACCCGCGCAACCTGTGGGACGTGACCCGCGAGGTGCGCCGGTGAGCGAGATGCTGCGAGCGAAGGACCTTGGGATCATGGGCTGCCACGTGTGCCGCCTGGTCACCACGTATACGAACGACCCGCATGCCCGCTGCCCGCGCTGCCACAACCCGCTGCATGCGCGGAAAGCGGGCAGCGTATCCCGCGCGTGGGCCTTCCTGGTCGCGGCAGCCATCTTCTATGTGCCGGCCAACCTGTTTCCGATCATGCGGACGCAGAGCCTGTTCAGCAAGGACGACAACACGATCCTGAGCGGTGTATTCGAGCTGTGGCGCAACGGCTCGCCCGACCTGGCGATTATCGTCTTCACGGCCTCCATCGTGGTGCCCGTGCTGAAGTTCTGCATCATGGGCTACCTGCTGGTGTCCGTGCAGCGGGCCAGCGATTACGGCCCCCGCCAGCGGGCCAAGTTGTACCGCTTCGTGGAGCTGGTGGGTTACTGGTCCATGCTCGATGTTTTCGTGGTGGCGATTCTTTCCGCGCTGGTGCACTTCAAGGTGCTGTCGCGCGTTGAGCCGCTGCCTGGCGTTATCTATTTTGGCATCGTCGTGGTGCTGACGATGCTGGCGGCGATGAGCTTTGATCCCCGCCTGATCTGGGACAAAAGGAAGGCGAAATGAGCGATATGCAAGAAGGGAACAAGCCGGAAGGCGAAGACCTGCCCCAGCCCGAGGTGCGCCGGTCCAAGATGGGCGTTTCGCTCATCTGGCTCGTGCCGATCATCGCCGCGCTGGTGGGCATTTCGCTGCTGGTCAACCACTACATCTCGGCAGGCCCGCAGATCGAAGTGACGTTCCAGACCGGCGAAGGCATCGAAATCGGCAAGACCCAGGTCAAGTACAAGAACGTCGTGATCGGCAAGGTCACGACCATGCGCCTGTCGAAAGATCGCACGCATGTGAAGGTAACGATCGACCTGGAGAAGAACGCGTCGGAGTTCGCCACCAAGGGCACTCGCTATTGGGTGGTGCGCCCGCGCATCGGCGCAGGCGGCGTTTCCGGCTTCGATACGCTGCTTTCCGGTGCGTTCATCGGCGCCGACACGGGTACCTCGGATGAGGACCAGAGCGACTTTACTGGCCTGGAGACGCCGCCGGCCGTGACCCACGGCGCACCGGGCCGCCGCTTCCAGCTGCACACGGCCGATCTGGGTTCGCTGGATATCGGCTCGCCGGTGTACTTCCGCCGCATCCAGGTGGGCCGCATCGTGTCGTACGAACTGGACAAGGACGGGAAGGGCGTTTCACTGCAGTTGTTCGTGGATGGCCCGAACGATCGCTTCGTTACCAAGGATTCGCGCTTCTGGAATGCCAGTGGCGTGGATGTGTCGCTGGGCGCCGATGGCCTGAAGTTGAACACCCAGTCGCTGGCCACGGTGATCGCTGGCGGCGTCGCGTTCCAGGATCCGCTGGGGCCGCATGATGAAACGCCCGCGCCGGAAATGAGCGAATACACGCTGTTTGCCGACCAGGGCACCGCGCTGGCGCCGCCGGACGGCAAGCCGCGCTACATCCGCATGCGCTTTGAGCACTCGCTGCGCGGCCTGAACGTGGATGCGCCGGTTGAAATGCTTGGCGTGAAGGTGGGCAAGGTCGTGTCGGTCAACCTGGACTATGACCCGGTGAAGAAGAGCTTCCCGGTGATTGTCGGCGCATTGGTGTACCCGCAGCGCCTGGGCAAGGCGCATGACAAGCTGGCCCAGGTACTGGGTGGCGACGAAGATACGTTGTTCCCGCGGATCATGAAGGGCCTGGTGGAGCATGGCCTGCGTGCGCAGGCGCGCTCGGGCAACCTGCTTACCGGCCAGCTGTATATCGCGATGGATGTGGATCCCAAGGCGCCCGCGGTGCCCTTCGATGCCGCTGGCAAGCCGCTGGAAGTACCGACGGTGCCGGGTGATTTCGATCACCTGCAGGAGCAGCTGTCGAGCATCGTGGACAAGATCTCGAAGATCCCGTTCGATTCGATCGGCAAGAACGTGGATGGCAGCCTGAAGGAGTTGAACGGCACGCTGCGCCAGGTGAATACCGAACTCTTGCCGGAGGCGAAGAAGACGCTGCAGGGCGTGAACCGCACGGTGGGCACCGCGAACGATGCGCTGAGCGAGAACTCGCCGTTGCAGCAGAACATTGCCAACACGCTGGAAGAACTGCAGCGCACGGTCCGCTCGGTGCGTGCATTTACCGATTACCTGGGCCGCCACCCGGAGGCGCTGCTGCGCGGCCGTGGCGCCGATGCACCGCCGCCGGCCACCGCGCCGTCGTCCCCGAAGCAGGGCAAGGAAGGACAGCCATGATGAAGTTCACCCGCCACGCCGCTTCGGCGCTGATCGTCACGGCCCTGGCTGCCTGCTCGTCGGCGCCGGTGCATTTCCATACGCTGGTGCCACCTGCGGCCGCACAGGCCAGCACGGTGGCGCCGTTTGCGATCGATGTCCTGGCGGTGGGCGTGCCGCCGCAGGTGGATCAGCCCTCGATGGTGCTGCGTTCGGGCAGTTCGTTGGTGAGCGTGCTGGATGGCGAGCGCTGGGCGTCGCCGCTGGGCGATGAGATCCGCTCGGCGCTGGCGGCGGACCTGTCGTCGCGGCTTGGTACGCACGATATCCATGGCTTGCCGCGGGCGAAGGATGCGAAGGTGGTGGCGGTGCAGGTGGATGTGCGCCGTTTCGACTCGGAGCTGGGCGGCAGTGCGACGCTGGAGGCATCGTGGTCGGTGCGTTCGGGTGAGCAGTCGGCGAACTGCGCGTCGCGCGTGGTCGAACCGGCGGGCGGCAGCTACGACGCGCTGGTGGATGCGCACCAGCGCGCGTTGGGCCAGCTGGCCGATCAGATCGCCACCGCCAGCCGCTCGCTAGCCGCCGGCCAGCCCGGCACCTGCCGCTAAGCTCGCCTTCGCGCCAGTGAACCGGTTCATTCGCTGGCGCGAATGCATGCCACCAGCGGCTTGCGCCGCCTTGCTCTTGTCCGTTGAGGCACAGAGCCCTTGGTGCCCACCCTCGCTGCTCAGACAGGTCCTCCGCGTTCGGTGCGGAGTGCCGCTGCGCGGCATGTGTACTTATTTGGCCTACGGCCGCTCTCTTGTGCGGAACTCGCCTCGAGGGTGGGCACCAAGGTCTCTCTGATACACCGAGGTTGCGCAGCGGAGAGCCCGGGCCCGGTAGCGCCCCGCCCTTCTAGGAGGCGACCCTGTGGCCGACGGCTTTCGCGACACCGCCGCAGGCCCTGTGCGTGATCAACCATCAAAGTGATGACGCCGGATCAGCTCACTGTGCCGCTGCCACCAACGTCGCCGACAGCTGTGCCGGACTCGCCGTCACAAACGCCCCCATCGCCAACACACAGGTCAGCACGGCAGCAGCGAAGAAGGTCTTCAGCAGGAAGGTCTCGACTTTCATGGTGGTTCTCCTTGGGCATATCGGGTGAGGCATGAGCCCCTTTGCCCTAGACGTTGCATCCCCCGTGCCAACGCTCGCGGCACCTCACAAACGGCGCCACCAAGCCATTCTCAGCGACCTACCGCGCCGCGCCCCACGTGTCCGCGGACGCTTCCGTGTCCGACCGCCCATGTCCACCGCAGATAACGCCGCGGCTCTCCCACCACCCAACCTCTAGGATCAAAAGAGCCGTCGGTGCCCACCCTCGAGGCGAGTTCCGCACAAGAGAGCGGCCGTAGGCCATATAGGTAAACCATGCGCCGTAGGCGCATTCCGGTCCGAACGCGGAGGACCTGTCTGAGCAGCGAGGGTGGGCACCGACGGCTCTTCGCCTCAAGCCCTCACGAGCGAGGCGGCCCAAGCCGCTAGTTACATGCATTCGCCAAAGGCGAATGAACCGCTTCCAAAGCGCAAGACCGCACCCGAGCCAAACCCGCTGGACAGCAACCCGAGGTTGCCCCCCAATACCTCGTGGGATAGTCTCCCGCGATTGAGCGCCGCGTTCTTACGCAGCCCACCCGAGCACCCATCCGGTACCAGACACCATGCAGGACAGCAACGACCAGGCCACCCGCGAGCAGGGCGGTTACGCCCCCGACGCCGTAGAAACCGCCGCCCAGCGCTACTGGAGCGACACCCGTGCCTTCGAAGTCACCGAAGACACCGGCAAGCCCAAGTACTACTGCCTATCGATGCTGCCGTACCCCTCCGGTGCCCTCCACATGGGCCACGTCCGCAACTACACCATCGGCGACGTCATCAGCCGGTTCCAGCGCCAGCAGGGCAAGAACGTCCTCCAGCCCATGGGCTGGGATGCCTTCGGCCTGCCCGCCGAGAACGCCGCGATCAAGAACAAGACCGCGCCGGCCAAGTGGACCTACAAGAACATTGAACACATGCGCGAGCAGCTCAAGCGCATGGGTTTCGCCTACGACTGGACCCGTGAGGTCACCACCTGCCGCCCCGAGTACTACCAGTGGGAGCAGCAGATGTTCACCCGGCTCATGAAAAAGGGCCTGGTTTACCGCAAGAACAGCGTCGTTAACTGGGATCCGGTCGACCAGACCGTGCTCGCCAATGAGCAGGTCATCGACGGCAAGGGCTGGCGCTCGGGCGCCGTGGTCGAAAAGCGCGAGATCCCGCAGTGGTTCCTCAAGATCACCGCCTATGCGCAGGAACTGCTCGACGGCCTGGACACCCTGCCGGGCTGGCCGGATGCCGTGAAGACCATGCAGCGCAACTGGCTGGGCCGTTCCGAGGGCCTGGAGATCACCTTTGATGTGGACGGCCAGGCCGAGCCGTTGAAGGTGTTCACCACTCGACCGGACACCTTGCTGGGTGTGTCCTACGTCGCCGTGGCTGCCGAGCACCCGATTGCCACGCGCGCCGCCGAAGGCAATCCGGGCCTGGCCGAGTTCATCGAAAGCTGCAAGGCCGGCGGTGTCTCCGAGGCCGAGCTGGAAACCCAGGAAAAGCGCGGTTACTACACCGGCGTCGATGCCGTGCACCCGATCACCGGCGAAAAGGTGCCCGTGTGGGTCGCCAACTTCGTGCTGATGGGGTACGGCACGGGCGCCGTCATGGCCGTGCCTGGCCATGACCAGCGCGACTGGGAATTCGCCCAGAAGTATTCGTTGCCGATCAAGATGGTGGTCGTGGACCGCGGCGTGGTCGATGCACTGGCCGAGCTGAGCCGCGACCTGGCCAAGGGCGACGGTACCGATGCCACCCAGCATGCACTCGAGGGCGGCAGCACCGATGCCTACGCGCCGTCGGCCGCCGTGGAAACGGTCAAGGCATTTGAAACGGGCATCCAGGAGGCTGGCGCCTACACCGAGCACGGCTACCTGGTGAATTCGGGCGAGTTCGATGGCCTGGACTTCGACGAGGCGTTCAACGCCATCGCCGCCAGGCTCCAGGCCGCCGGCCGCGGCGAGCGCCGGGTGAACTGGCGTATCCGCGACTGGGGCGTCAGCCGCCAGCGTTACTGGGGCTGCCCCATCCCGGTCATCTACTGCCCGCAGTGCGATGCCGTGCCCGTGCCGGAAGACCAGCTGCCGGTCGTGCTGCCGGAGGACGTGGAGTTCTCTGGCGTGCAATCGCCGATCAAGGCTGACCCGGAATGGCGCAAGACCACCTGCCCGAACTGCGGTGGCCCGGCCGAGCGCGAAACCGATACGTTCGATACCTTCATGGAATCGAGCTGGTACTACGCCCGTTACACCAGCCCCGGCGCGAACGCGCAGGTGGATGACCGTGCGAAGTACTGGACGCCCGTCGACCAGTACATCGGCGGCATCGAGCACGCCATCCTGCACCTGCTGTATTTCCGCTTCTATCACAAGCTCATGCGCGACGAGGGCCTGGTGGCCAGCGACGAACCGGCCACCAACCTGCTGTGCCAGGGCATGGTGATCGCCGAGACCTATTTCCGTAAGGAAGCCGACGGCCAGTTCACCTGGTTCAACCCGGCTGATGTCGATGTGCAGCGCGACGAAAAGGCGCGCATCGTCGGCGCGACGCTGCGTACCGATGGCAAGCCGGTGGAAATCGGCGGCATCGAGAAGATGGCCAAGTCCAAGAACAATGGCGTGGACCCGCAGGCGATGATCGGCAAGTACGGCGCCGATACGGTCCGCCTGTTCTCCATGTTCGCCGCACCGCCCGACCAGTCGCTGGAATGGAACGAGGCGGGCGTGGAAGGCATGGCCCGCTTCCTGCGCCGCCTGTGGCGCGATGTGACCACGCATGCCGAAGGCGGCAAGGGGCAGGGCGCGAACCCGGCCGGCGAGGCGGCGCGCAAGACGCTGCGCCGCCAGTTGCACGAGACCATCCAGAAGGTCACCGATGACATCGGCCGCCGCCAGTCCTTCAACACGGCCATTGCCGCGCTGATGGAGTTGCTGAACGCGCTGAACAAGTTCGATGACGCGAGCGAAGAGGGCGTGGCCCTGCGCCAGGAAGCCTTCACGGCGGTGGTGCAGCTGATCAACCCGTTTACCCCGCACGTATCCCACGCCCTGTGGCAGGCGCTCGGCCATGGCGAGGCGCTGGTGGAGGATGCCGGCTGGCCGGCCGTTGATCCGGCGGCGCTGGTCCGCGATTCGCTGACCTATGCGGTGCAGGTAAATGGCAAGCTTCGCGCTACCATCGAGGTGCCGGCCAACGCTTCGAAGGACGAAGCCGAGGCCATGGCTCGCGCCGTGCCCGTCGTGGCGGCGCAGCTGGAAGGCCTGACCGTGCGCAAGGTGATCGTCGTGCCCGGCAAGATCGTCAACATCGTCGCAGGATAACCATGAGCCCGAACGTTCTCCGTATCGCCCTGGCCATCGCCGCCACCGCCCTGCTGGGCGCGTGCGGATTCCACCTGCGCCAGTCGGCGGCCCTGCCTGCGGGCATGGAGAAGGTGCACCTCACCGTGGTCGGCGGCGGGCGCCTCGAGCGTGAGCTCTCGCGTGCACTGGGTAATTCCAACGCCACGGTGGTGGATAAACCGGGCGCGGGCATTGCTGAGCTCGCCATCACCCAGAATTCGTTCCGTACCGATTCGCTCACGGTGAGCGGTACCGCGCGCGTGACCGAATACGCGGTGCGCTACCACGTTGAGTTCAATGCCAAGGGGCCGGATGGCACCCTCCTGGTCGCCCCGCAGCAGGTCGATATGTCGCGCGAGTTCAGCTACGACGCGACGAACACGATCGGTACCGCCGCGCAGACGGAGGAGTTGCAGCGCAGCCTGATCGGCGACATGGTCCAGTCGATCCTGTTCCGCCTGCAGGCTGCCCGTACCCACCCACCGGCGCCCGACGCGGCCCCGGCACCCTCCGCTCAGTAACGGGCGGAGCCGCGGTGCCCATGCAGCCCGCCCAGTGGCATAAGCACCTTGCCGGCGACCGGATGGCGCCGGTGTACCTGCTGGTGGGCGAGGAACTGCTGGTGCTGGAAGCGGCCGACGCGCTGCGGGCCATGGCCCGCAGGCTGGGTTACAGCGAGCGCGAGGTGCTTGAAGCCGATAGCCGCTTCGACTGGGATGACCTGGCCCGTTCATCCGCGGGCCTTTCCCTGTTTGCCACGCAGCGCCTGCTGGACCTGCGCCTGGCCGGGGGTCGCGCGGGCAAGGAGGGGGGCGCTGCCATCACCGCCTTTGTCGATAACCCCCCGCCGGATACCACGCTGCTGATCTCCGCCACCGAGTGGAGCAGCAAGCACGAAGCCGCCTGGACGAAAGCCGTGGACCAGGGCGGGATCCAGGTCGTCTTCAATGCCCCGCGTCCCAATGAATGGGGCCAGTGGATCGGCCAGCGCCTGTCTTCCCGCGGGCTGCAGGCCACGCCCGATGCCATCGCCATGCTGGCCGAGCGGGTGGAGGGCAACCTGCTGGCCGCCGCCCAGGAGATCGACAAGCTGGTGGTGCTGGCAGGCGATCGCCGGCTGGATGCGGCGACGCTGGAGAGCCTGGTCGCGGACAGTGCCCGCTTTGACGCGTTCAAGCTCACCGATGCGGCATTTGCCGGTGATGGTGGGCGTGCCCTGCGCATCCTGGCGGGGCTGCATGCCGAGGGCGATGAGCTTATCGCCCTCATGGGCTGGCTGGTGAATCAGCTGCAGCTCGCCCTGCGCCTGGCCAACGCGCGCGATTTCGCAGCGCAAGCCAAAGTAGAGCGGTTGTGGCCGGCGCGGGAGCAACTCTTCCGCAAGGCGTTGCGCCGTGCGCCCCGTGAACATTGGCTGGCCTGCCTGGCCCGCGCCGCCCGGATCGATCGCATGGCCAAGGGCCGTGAGCAGGGCGATCCATGGCTGGAGGCCGAACGGCTCATCGCCGCGATCGCCGAGCCTCGCGCTGCGGCGGCTTTCGCATGAGCCATCTGCGCCCCCTCGCCATTCTCGGCGGCACGTTCGATCCGGTTCATAACGGCCACCTGCGGGCGGCCTGGGAAGCGGCGGAGGCGCTCGACGCCGACGTGCGCATGGTGCCGGCACGCACCCCGCCGCACCGGCCGCCGCCGATCGCCGATGCCGTGGGCCGGGTGGCCTTGCTGCGCGCCGCGCTGGCGGGGCAATCCCGCCTGGTCATCGATACCCGGGAACTGGACCGCGATGGTCCGTCCTACACCGTGGATACCCTGGCGTCGTTGCGCGCCGAGGTGGGCCCGGACCGGCCGCTGGTACTGCTGGTCGGTGCCGATGCCTTTGCCGGCCTGGCTTCCTGGCACCTTTGGCGCGAGCTTTTCGCCCTGGCGCACATCGGCGTGCTCACCCGCCCTGGCGGTGACCATGCGCTTCCGGCAGAACTGGCCGCCTTCGTGGATGGCCGGCGCTCGCCGCGCCTGGCCGGGCCGGCCGGGCAGGTGATCGATATCGCCATCACACCACTGGATATTGCCGCCACGGCCATCCGCGAAGCCTTCGCCGCAGGCAACGAACCGCGGTACCTGATGCCGGAAACCTGCTTCGGCGATCCCGCGCTCCTCGAACCCTACCGCGCACTCGCCCTTTAACCTTGACGCAGCCCGGCCCGGCCGGGGGTATACTGGCCCCACCCCGGCACTCCGCCGCACGAGGTTTCCGTATCTTGAGTTCGTCCGCATCCCGCAAGGCCAAGTCGCCCGCCAGCAATGAGATTCTCCGCAAGCGCGTGATCGCGGCCCTCGAAGACCTCAAGGCCAAGGACGTTCGAGAAATCGACGTTCGTGGCAAGACCTCCATCGCCGACATCCTGTTCGTCGCCTCCGGCACCTCCGCACGCCACGTGAAATCCATCGCCGATGAGGTGGTGAAGTTCGCGAAGGAAGCCGGTGTGATGCCGCTGGGCGTCGAAGGCCAGACCGAAGCCGAATGGGTGCTGGTCGACCTGGGCGATATCATCGTCCACGTCATGCTCCCGCGTATTCGCGAGTTCTACGGCCTCGAGCGCCTGTGGACGGTGGGCGACGACGCCCCCGACGACGCCGCCAACGATTGATCGCGCCGTGAAGGCGCGGCTAATCGCGGTCGGCGAACGCATGCCCGCCTGGGTGGCGGAAGGCTTCGCCGAATACCGCAAGCGGCTGTCGCACGAGCTGCCGCTGGAGCTCATCGAGATCAAGCCGGGCGTTCGCGGCAAAGGTCGCGATGACGCGCGCGCCATCGTGGATGAGGGCGCCGCCATCCTCGCGGCGCTGCCGCGCGATATCCATGTGATCGCCCTCGATGGCCGCGGCAAGCTGTGGTCCAGCGAGGAGCTGGGCGTGCAGCTTGAGCAATGGCGCATGGGCGGCCGCGATCTTGCCTTCCTTATCGGCGGCCCCGATGGCCACGCGCCCGATGTGCTGGCGCGGGCCGACCAACGGTGGTCACTTGGCCCGCTTACCCTGCCGCACATGCTGGTGCGCCTGGTGCTCGCCGAGCAGCTGTACCGGGCCACCACGCTGGTGGCCGGCCATCCCTACCACCGCGCGTAAAGGAATGCCCCGTGCTCTACCTGGCTTCGCAATCACCGCGCCGACGTGAACTCCTGGACCAGCTGGGCGAAAGCCACCGCACGCTCGATGTGGATGTGGAAGAGCGCCGCCAGCCGGGTGAACTGCCGGAGGCCTATGTGAGCCGCGTGGCACGCGACAAGGCCCTGGCTGGCCTTGCGCTGGTCGCCAGCGAAGCCGGCGCGCGGGTCCTTGGCGCGGATACCGAAGTGATCCTGGGCGACGAAGTGTTTGGCAAACCACGCGATGCCGCCGATGCCGCCGCGATGCTGCGCCGCCTTGCGGGCCGTGAACACCGCGTCGTGTCTGTCGCCTGGCTGGTCGGGCAGGGCGTGGAACGCTGCACTACGTCGGTATCCACGGTGCGCTTCGCGGCCCTGGACGAGGCCGGCATCGCCGCCTACGTCGCCACGGGCGAATGCATGGGCAAGGCAGGCGCATACGCCATACAGGGCCGCGCCGCCGCTTTCATCGAACACCTCTCCGGCAGCTATTCTGGCGTCATGGGGCTGCCGCTCTACGAAACTTCGCAGCTCCTGCGGGGTCAGTGACATGTTGTCGCCACGCAGTTATAAAGCGCGATGGCTTAAGGAAAAGGGGTGCCGGTGAGCGAGGAAATCCTGATCAATGTCACGCCGCGTGAGACGCGGGTGGCGATCGTCGAAAACGGCATGCTCCAGGAAGTGCACGTAGAGCGGGCGACCAAGCGCGGCTACGTGGGGAATGTCTACAAAGGGCGCGTGCAACGCGTCATGCCCGGCATGCAGGCGGTCTTTGTCGAGATCGGCCTGGAGCGCGCCGCGTTCCTGCACGCTTCCGATATCGTGCGCCCCTCGCTGCCAGCGACGGATGCGCCCGAGGGCGGCAAGTCCAACGGCCATGGCCCGGTGCCACCCATCAGCGAACTGGTTCACGAAGGCCAGGAAATCGTGGTGCAGGTGGTGAAGGACCCAATCGGCAGCAAGGGCGCGCGGCTTTCCACCCACCTCTCCATCCCTTCGCGTTACCTCGTACTCCTGCCGCATTCGCGCACGCTAGGGGTGTCGGTGCGCATCGAGGACGAGGCCGAGCGCCAGCGGCTGAAGGACATCATTACGCCCCTGATCGGCGAAAACCACCTTGGCTACATCGTCCGCACCAATGCGGAAGGGCAGTCCGAGGAATCGCTGGCGTTCGATGTGACCTACCTGAGCAAGGTATGGCGCGTCGTGCAGGAAAACATCCAGAAGGCGAAGCTGGGCGAGCGCGTCTACGAGGAGCTCTCGCTCCCGCTGCGCTCGCTACGCGATTCACTCAACGATGGCATCGAAAAAGTCCGCGTGGATTCACGCGAGACCTACGAGAAAACGGTCAAATTCGTCCAGAAGTTCATGCCCGTGCTCTCCGATCGCGTGGAGCATTACTCGGGTGAACGGCCGATCTTCGACCTGTACGGCGTGGAAGACGAGATTCAACGGGCGCTGCGCAAGGAGGTGCCGCTGAAGTCGGGCGGGTACCTCATCGTGGACCAGACCGAGGCGATGACCACCATCGATGTGAACACCGGCGGGTACCTTGGTACGCGCAACCTCGAGGAAACGGTGTACCGCACGAACCTGGAGGCGGCCCAGGCGGCCGCGCGCCAGTTGCGCCTGCGTAACCTCGGCGGCATCGTTATCATCGATTTCATCGACATGGTGGATGACGAGCACAAGCGCCAGGTGCTGCGCATGCTGGAAAAGGGCCTGTCGCGTGACCACGCCAAGACCACGGTTTATCCCATGTCGGCCCTGGGCCTGGTGGAGATGACCCGCAAGCGCACCACCGAAAGCCTGGAACGCCAGCTGTGCGAGCCGTGTCCCGCGTGCAGTGGCCGTGGCACGTTGAAGACGGCTGAAACCGTTATCTACGAGATTTTCCGCGAGATCACGCGAGCGGTACGCCAGTTCAATGCGCAAAAGCTGCTGGTGATGGCAAGCCCGAAAGTCGTGGGCCGTATCCTCGAGGAAGAGTCCGCTGCGGTGGCCGAACTCGAGGAATTCATTGCCAAGAGCATCCGCTTCCAGGCGGAAGAGCACTATTCGCAGGAACAGTTCGATGTTGTTTTGCTCTAGGCGTGAGCCTCGTCGATGCGCGGGCCGGTGAATCCGGCCTGGCGCCATCGCGCACGTCGCCTGCGGTTTTTCCTAATCGGGTTGGTCGCAAGCGTACTGGTCGCGCTCGCGATCGTGATGGCGCTCGGCCAGCTTCTGCTGCCGCTGGCGGCACGCTACCCCGCGCGCATCGCGGCGATGCTGAGCGAGAAGGTGCACAAGCCGGTGCAGTTCGCCTCCCTGGAGGGGTTCTGGCGCCCGACCGGCCCGCTATTCGTCCTGCGCGATGTCACCATCGGTGGCGATCCCGGTTCGCCGCCGCTGCGCCTGCCGCAGGCTGCCGTGAAGCTCGATTTTGGCGGCCTGGTGCTGCCGTCGCGCCACCTGATCAACCTTCGCTTGCAGGATCTCCGGCTCGGTCTTCGCCGGGCGCCGGATGGCCGCTGGAGCATTGATGGTTTCGCCGCGGGTGGCACAACCCAGAAGGTATCGTTCGGCAACATGTCGGTGGACCTGTGGCTTACCAATACCCACATCGATATCGCCGATGAAACCACCCACCACGATTTCGGCCTGGTGGCCGACCAACTCCGCCTTAGCTTGCAAGGCCAGCTGGTACGCGTAGGCGGCACGCTGCGGCGCGAGAACGCGAGCGGCCTGCTGACGGCCGCGGGGCGCTTTGCCGCCGATGGATCAAGCGGCAAGGTGTACGTGAAGGGTGCCAACGTCGATTTTGCCGCCCTGACCGGAGATTTCGTTGCTGGCGGCTACGCGCTGGCCGGTGGCAAGGGCCGCTTTGAAACCTGGCTGGACTGGCGTGATGCGCATGTGGTGCGCGCCACCTCGAGTATCGATCTGGATAACCTCGCGGTGCGCGGCCCGGCGCGGACGGTCAGCACGGCCGGCCTGCACGGCATTGTCGACCTGCACCGCTTCGCGAATGGCCAGCGCATTGACTGGATGGGGCGTGATGGCAGCGATGCCGCCATCGTGCTGCGCACCAACGGTGATCGCAGCGAGGGTACGCTGGTGGCACGCAAGCTCGAGCTTGCCCCGCTGGCACCGTGGGCGGGCCTGTTGCCGCAGGTATCTCCGGCGCTGGCGCGCTGGCTGGGCGGCGGCAGGCCGCGTGGCCGTTTCGATCAGCTGCGCGCCGACTGGAATTCAGTGGATGGTCTGCGCTTTGCGCAGGCCGCGTTCTCCGGCCTGGGCATTGATGCCAGTGGCAAGCTGCCGGGCCTGGCCACGCTAAGTGGTGAGGTGTTCGGCGATAGCGAGGCCATCGTGCTCTCGCTGCCAAAGCAAGCCACCACGATCGACGCCACGGGTGTCTTCCGCAAGCCGTTCGTCATGTCGTCGCTGGGTGGCGATATCGCCGTGTTCAACGACGATGCCGGCTGGCATATCGGCGTCGATGCACTGGATTTCCGCGGCGAAGGTTATGGCGGCCAGGCGCGTGGCGAGATGGTGGTGCCGGCGAACGATACCGGCCTGTTCATGGATATGTACGTTGCGCTGGGCGAGGGCGAAGTGCCGGCGGCCAAGCTGTTCTGGCCCATTCACTCCATGTCCGAGAGTGCGCAGAACTGGCTCAACCGCGGCCTCGTCTCGGGCCATATCGTCGGCGGCTCGGCCATGATCCGTGGCAACGTGCGCGATTTCCCGTTCAAGAACCAGGAAGGCCGTTTCGAAGCGCGCGCCCTGATCGACGATACCGTGCTCGACTACGGCGCGGGCTGGCCGAAGGCCGAGGGCCTTACGGCCGTGGCCAACTTCATCGATAACGGCATGTACGTGGAAGCCAGCGAAGGACATTCGCTGGGCAACGCCGCCAGCTCAGCGACGGCTGCGATTCCTGACTTTGCCGATGGGGTGCTCGACCTGCGGGTGAGCGGCGCGGGCACCGGCGGCAGCTTCATGGATTTCATCAAGAATAGCCCCATCGCCAGCAGCAGCCGCGAGGAGCTCGACAAGCTCAAGCTGGGTGGCACCGGCGAGTTCGGCTTCAACCTGCTGCTGCCGCTGAAGGAATCAAAGGATTTCACGCTGGAGGGCAGGGCGAGCATCAAGGATGCCGACCTCGTTTCCGATGAGTGGAAGCTGCACCTGGACAAGATCACCGGCCCCATGACCTTCGATGGCAAGGGCTTTGTCGCGAAGGGGCTGCAAACCCAGTTTCATGGCCAGCCGGCCAGCCTCGACCTGGCCATTGCCGGTGGCACGGGCGATCCGGCCAAGGTGCTTAGCACCGCGGTCACCGGTGCGTTTACGGTCGATGAAATGGTGTCGGACTACCCGGACCTGAAATGGCTGGGCGACATCGCGAAAGGCCGCGGCAATTTCCGCGTGGGTTTCGACCTCGCCCATACCGGCGACAAGAACGAACTGAGCCAGGTACTGGCCGTCGATTCCGACCTGCGCGGCGTCGAGATGTTGATGCCCACGCCGGTGAAGAAGCCTGCGACGCAGCCTTTGCCACTTTCCGTGAAGCTTGCGCTGCCGATCGACGGCGCCCGCCTCGACATCGCGTTGGGTGACATCGTGCGCGGGCGCCTGCGCCTGGCGAACAGCCGCAATAACACGCCTATCGCTGCGGCATTCAATCTGGGCACCACGCCACCGGACGTGATGCCCGCACAGGGTTACCTTTTCAGCGGGCACGCGGACAAGCTCGATGTCTCCGGTTGGGTCCAGTACGTGGTGGGGCTTTCGACGGGATCGAGCGGTCCGGGCCTGACTGGCCTGGACCTCATGACCGACGACGCCGAGGTGTTTGGCCAGCACTTCAGCAACATGCATATCGTGGCCCGCCCGGGCCCGCGCGAGCTTAGCCTGCGCGTGGACAGCGACGGCCTGGCCGGCGCCATGACCGTGCCAAACGACGACTTGCGGCGCCGCGGCATCACCGCGCGCATGGATCGGATCTATTGGCCCTCATCGGATGATTCGGCGGATGCGGCGAAGAAGGGCCGCGCCACCGCCGGGCAGGTGGCGACGGCGGCGGTGACGGTCGCCCATGCGGAGGAAGCGAAGGACAAGAGCGGCAAGCCGCCGGCGAACACCAATGAAGCCGGTGTCGCGCCATCAAGCCTCCCGCCGCTGCACCTGCAGGTCACCGACATGCGGCTGGGCAAGGCGCGTTTGGGCGAAGCGCGCCTGGAAACATGGCCGACGGATGAAGGCCTGCATATCGACCAGTTGCGTGCCCAGTCGAAGAACGTGCAGATCACCGCCACGGGTGACTGGAACGGCGACGAGAAGACGAGCCACACGCACCTGTCGATGGACTTCGCGTCGGAAGACGTGGCGCGCATGCTCGATGCGCTGGGTTTCGCCGGCATCATGTCGGGTGGCCGTACCGAGGCGCGCCTGGATGCGACCTGGCCCGGTGGCCCCTCGGCGCTGGCGCTGGCGAACATGGATGGCACGCTGAAGATCAATGTCGCGAACGGCCGCATCCTCGAAGTGCAGCCTGGCGTGGGCCGTCTGTTTGGCCTGGTGTCGATCACCGAATTGCCACGGCGCATGGCGCTCGATTTCGGCGATGTGCTGGGCAAGGGCTTTGGCTTCGACGCCATCACGGGCGATTTCAATTTCGCCCACGGCAATGCCAGCACGCAGAACCTGAAGATCCGTGCACCCGCCGCTGAGATTTCGATCACGGGTCGCGCCGGGCTGAAAGCACGCGACTATGACCAGGAAGTACTCGTGGTACCCCACGTCGGCAACAGCCTGCCCATCGTGGGTGCGCTAGCGGGCGGTCCGGTGGGCGCCGCGGCGGGCCTGGCGGTGCAGGGCATCCTGGGCCATGGCTTGAACCAGGCGGCGCGCAAGCGTTACCACGTGACTGGCACGTGGGATAAACCGGTATTCACTCCGATCGACAAGGGCTTGCCGAGCACGGCAACCCCACCCGTCCAGCCCGCCCCGTAGTCCGTTCCTCGCCGGCGCAACGCGTTCCGTGCAGGAACGCGCCCGCGCGCGATCGGATCCGCCGAGCCCGCAAGGCGCCCAGCGCGTCCGACTACGTCTTCGGCTTCCGAAACGGAAACATCTGCTGCTTCACGAACCCATCCGGCATGTAATCGCCGACCACGCCGTACTTCTCCGGAAACACCTTCTTCGATTTCACCGCCGTGCCAAACAGGTAATCAAGGAACGCATAGTGCGCGGCGTAGTTCTTGTCGATCGCCTCGTCATCGGAGGCGTGGTGCCAGTGGTGGAAGTCAGGCGTGACGATCAGGTACCGCAGCGGACCCCATGGCAGGTGGACGTTGGCGTGGTTGAACACGGCCTGGAAGCCGACGACGATGATGTAGGCGTTCATCACCGCTTCGCTGAAGCCCAGCACGTAGAGCGGGGCGAGCACGCAGACGCGGGTGAAGATCAGCTCGAGCATGTGTTGGCGCGAGCCGGCCAGCCAGTCCATGGTTTTCACGCTGTGGTGCACGGCATGGAAGCGCCACAGGAACGGCACCTCGTGGTACGCGCGGTGGGTCCAGTACTGGGCCATGTCCGCCACAAGGATGCACAGCAGCAGCTGCGGCACGAAATAAATGGACGCCACCATGCGCTGGAAATCGCTGTTCACCAGCCATCCGAAAGCGTGGTGGATCAGGAAGTTCACGATGAGCAGCGCAAGGCCCACGATGAAGTGGTTCACCGCGAAATGCTTCATGTCGGTCTGCCACTCGAACCGGAATAGCGACTGGCCACGGTAGAGGGGGAACAGCTTTTCGAGCACCACGAAGACCAGCGTGGAGCCCAGCAGGTCGAGGATGAACCAGTCCAGGCCGATGTAGGGCGTGTGGTCGGGGAAACTTCCAACCGGTACGCGTGCGCCACCCAGCGCAACAGCGGCGAGTACCAGCACGAACGCGCCGATGTTCAGGTTCCGACGTCGGCCCAGGATCACGTTCGCAAGCGATAGCCCGCCCGAGATCAGCAGGGCACCCAGCAGCAGCTGGCGCAGCACATCGACCGAGTACTTGTGGCGCAGGTCGGGCGTGGTCAGGTACTGCGGGAAATGAAAGGCGATGACGGCCAGCAGGGATAGGAACGCCAGCGAGATGGCGATGGCCGTGCTGACCATGGCCTTACCCGGGTCCAGCGATCCACTGGCGTGGAGCAGGTCCACGGTTTCATCGACCACGGCCTCTGCCCGGCGGGCGGGCGCGGTGGCAACACGTCGGGCCACGGCCCGCTTTTTCCCCTGACTCATCGGCTCTCCTTACCGTTGGTATGCGGGCCGCATCCTACCATCGGCCGGGCAACGTGCTGGGTCGTATGGGGAAGGGCGCGGTGCGTTCCTACGAGGAATGGTGTCTTTGGCTGGCAGGCAATTCGCTTTCTTGTGGATAGTATCGTTGTACGTTAATATTGTGCGGCGATACTAGACATGATCAAGTCGTTCGGTGACACCGATACGTATGATCTCTTTCGAGGGTCCGGGTCGAATCGATGGATAAACATTCGATGCGTTGCGATGCGGAAGCTGGTGATGCTGGATTCTGCGACCCGTCTTGACGAGCTTCGCATTCCCCCGTCGAACCGGCTTAAGCCCCTCAAAGGTGATCGCTCTGGCTTCCACAGCATTCGTGTGAACGATCAGTACCGCATTGTGTTCGTGTGGAAAGACGGAGCGCCACACGGGGTCACCATCGTTGATTATCACTGAGCGGAGGAGCCGTGACTCGCGATTTTCCTTATCCCCATCCCGGCGAGATTCTTCAGGAAGAGTTCCTCACGCCGATGGCCATTACCAAGTACAGGCTGGCCAAGGCGATTGGCGTTCCGGCACCGCGGATAGGCGAAATTATCGCCGGCCGCCGCGCGATTACAGCCGATACCGCATTGCGCCTCGCGAAGTTCTTCGGCCAGTCCGATGAATTCTGGTCCAATATGCAGGCAGGCTATGACCGGGAGATGCTGCGCCCGCAGATTGAGCGGGAGCTCATCGCGATTGTGCCGTGGGCGGCCATAGAACAGCCTCAACCGCCTTCGCGACCCGCCCCGCGCCGCCGCCCCAAGACCTGAGTCGCTCGCCACCTACGCCTGCGGGGTTTAAGCTTGAGGCTTAAGCCCCTATTTACAGGGTCTATACCCCTCACCGGCAGCCCTGATGGATTCCCTGATCACCCTCGCCGAACGGCGCCTGCTCGCCCCGGGCGGCCTCGCTTCCTCCGACCTCGACCGCGTCTTCTCGCAGCTGATGGGCCCCTCCATCGACGCGGCGGACCTGTACTTCCAGCATTCGCGCAGCGAATCCTGGGTACTGGAAGAGGGCATCGTGAAGGATGGCAGCCACTCGATCGAGCAGGGCGTGGGCGTGCGGGCCATTTCCGGCGAGCGCACCGGCTTCTCCTACTCCGATGAAATCGTGCTGCCGCAGCTGCTCGAGGCCTCGCGCGCTGCACGCGCCATCGCCCAGGGCGGCGCTGGCGCCGGCAAGCCGTTGGCCCTCGCCACCGGCCGTGGCCTGTATCCGGCCATCGACCCGGTCGAGAGCCTGCCGAACGAAGAAAAGATCGCGCTGCTGCGCGAGGTGGATGCCTACGCCCGCGCGCGCGATCCGCGCGTCAAGCAGGTGGTGGTAAGCATCGCCGCCACCATGGATACCATCCTGGTCGCAGGCTCCGATGGCACGCTGGCAGCCGACGTGCGCCCCCTGGTGCGCCTGAACGTGCAGGTGATCGCCGAGCAGGGTACCCGTCGTGAGCAGGGCCATGCGGGCGGCGGTGGCCGCTACGGCTACCGTGAGCTCATGGAAAACGGCCGCGCGCTGGCATTCGCCGAGGAGGCCGTGCGCCAGGCGCTGGTCAACCTCGAGGCGGTGGATGCGCCGGCGGGCAGCATGACCGTGGTGCTCGGCCCGGGCTGGCCCGGTGTGCTGCTGCACGAGGCGATCGGCCACGGGCTCGAAGGCGATTTCAATCGCAAGGGCAGTTCCGCGTTTGCCGGCCGTATCGGCCAGCGCGTCGCCGCCGAAGGCGTCACCGTGGTCGATGACGGCACGCTGCCGGGCCGCCGCGGTTCGCTGAGCATCGATGACGAGGGCACGCCGACCGAATGCACCACGTTGATCGAGAACGGGATCCTCAAGGGTTACATGCAAGACAAGCTCAACGCGCGCCTTATGGGCGTGAAGTCCACGGGCAATGGCCGCCGCGAATCGTTCGCGCAGCTGCCTATGCCACGCATGACCAACACCTACATGCTCGCCGGCAATCGTGAACCGGAGGAGATCATCCGTTCGGTAAAGCGTGGCCTTTACGCGGTGAACTTCGGTGGTGGCCAGGTCGATATCACCAACGGCAAGTTCGTGTTCTCCGCCAGCGAGGCCTACCTGATTGAAGACGGTAAGGTCACGCGCCCGGTAAAGGGTGCCACGCTGGTCGGCGCCGGCCCCGAAGTGCTCACGCGCGTATCGATGATCGGTAACGACCTCGCGCTCGATGAAGGCGTGGGTGTATGCGGCAAGGATGGCCAGAGCGTGCCGGTTGGCGTGGGCCAGCCGACGCTTCGTGTCGATGGCATGACAGTCGGCGGCACGGCTGCTTAATCGCCGACAATAGTTCCGCCCGATAGCTGCTCTCTGTAGGAGCGCGCTTGTGCGCGATGGGTTCGTGCCTCGAGCACCCATCGCGCGCAAGCGCGCTCCTACATTGTTTTTACGGTCTAGGACGAAACGTGCACGTGTCGACCAAGCGCGACCCACGTCACGGAACGCACGCGTACGGTACGAAAAGCCTCAGTTAGAGTGCACTTTAGTATTGTGGTCGTCATTGCTGCGGCGCGATGATCCGCCCGCAGACGGCGTATGGACGGCCAAATATCCAATAGCCACGGGCCTTTGGCGCGTGGCGGGAATTTGACTCCCACCCTTATCACGAAACGACGAAGTACGGCTGGCGCATGCGCCGGCCGGCGGTGTCGTGCGTGCGTGGAACGCCGCTGCTAACGGGCCAACCCACAGGGGACACTCCTCCATGACAATGCACCCCGCAGCACCCCCGGGGCATGCGAAACGAGCGCGGTTATCCGCCGTGCTCGCAGCGCTATGCCTGGGTGCGACGGTGACGGCACACGCCGTGACCCTCGCGCCTTCCGATCGCGTGGATGTGAACCTCGGCGCGCAGCCGTGGAAGTACATCAAGCAGTACCAGAACCAGACGGGCCACGCACAGGTACCCAATGGGGACGATGGCGCGGCCATCAACTTCGATGATTCGACGTGGGAAACCGTCGGCATTCCCCATGCCGCGAACGACTTCACCACCTTCATCAACCAGGAATCCGGTGGTGGCCAGGGTAGCCTCGATGGCGAAACCAGCTGGTACCGTACGACGCTGAAAGACAGCGCGAGCTACGCCGGCCGCAAGGTGATGGTGGAGTTCGAAGGCGCGCACACCGGTGATCGCGTTTACGTCAACGGCCATTTCATCAAGGGCACCGGCGCACTGAACCAGGATGGCCAGGTCGATGCGAACGCGACCCACGTCATCGGCTTCATCCCGCACATCGTCGACCTCACGCCGTACCTGAAGTACGACGGTACCGATGTGATCGCAGTGAAGGTGAGCCGCAGCGGCGGTGGCTTCTTCCAGGACCCGGGCTTCTCCGGTTCGTTCCGTTTTGGCCAGGCCGAAGCGGGCCTGTTCCGCCCGGTCAAACTGCATGTCACCAACCTGGTCCACATTCCGGAAAACGTGTACGCGGGCCAGAACACCTGGGGCACCTACGTCGGCACCGAATCGCTGACCGACGACCACAAGAGCGCGGTGGTTCGCGTACAGACCAACGTGGTGAACGATCGCGAGGTGCCGGTAACGGTAACCCTCACCACGCAGATCGTGGACGCCAACGGCACGGTGGTCGCCAGCGACCAGCAGCAGAAGCAGCTCGCCCCGCACGTCGCTCCGGCGGATACGACGCCGGTGTTCGATGAAAAGCTGACGGTGAACAGCCCGACGCTGTGGTACCCGAACAACAGCATCTACGGCAAGCCGTACATGTACAAGGTGCTGCACACCGTCAGCATCGACGGCACCGTGGTGGATGCGAAGCAGAGCCCGCTCGGCATTCGTGTCATCACCTGGGATAAGGATTTCCCCTACGTCAACGGCAAGAAGCAGTACACGTGGGGCGCATCGGGCCGCTACGACTACCCGGCGCTCGGTTCCTCCGTGCCCGAAGAGCAGCAGTGGCGTGACCTGCAACAGCTGGCGGCCGCCGGTGGCAACCTGTGGCGCCCGGGCCATTCGCCGTCCAGCCCCGAGTTCGTCGAGGCCGCGGATGCGCTGGGCGTGTTCATCGTGCAGCCCAGCGGTGATGGCGAGAACGGCTTCTCCAACCGTTGCGCCGCCGGTGACGATGCCTGCGTGAACATGTGGAACATCAAGCGCGAACTGCATCGCGACCTGGTGATCCGCGACCGCAACCATCCGTCGATCCTTGCCTGGGAATCCAACAACGGCAAGATGGACACCAACTTCGCGGTAGAGCTGCGCACGATGGCCCGTAATTGGGACAGCATCGCGCCGCGTGCCGCCGCCGACCGTTCGCCAGACCCGGCCAATGGCGACATCCTGAGCTGCAGCAAGGCAGGTTGCGAAGAGGGCGTGCACCAGCAGTATCCGAACAAGCCCGCATGGGGCGCGGAGTACTGGGGCATCGGTTCGCAGCGCCATGCGTTTGACTATGAACTCTCGTATGCGCTGAATTACCTCGTGCCGTATTCAAAGGGCCGCAAGGCGGGCACCTTCGGCATGGCCCAGTGGTACTTTGCCGATACCCCGGGCGAAACCATCGAGTTCGACGAGGGCACCGAGGACGCCACGCACTTCACCATCGCCAAGGACACCGGCGAGAAGCAGTTCGTGCACAACGTGCGTTCGATCGGCAGCTCCATGGTCGACCAGAACCGCTTCCCCCGCATGATGTATTACATCTACCAGTCGGTGTGGACGCCGTTCGAAGTGAAGCCGGTGGTGAAACTGGCGCATCACTGGAACCGCTCCGGCGATATCCAGGTGAACGCGTTCAGTAACTGCCCGGCCGTGCGCCTGCTGGTAAATGGCGTGCCGCAGGGCAGCGACCAGAAGCCGAACAACTGGGATTCCATCGACCAGGCCAGCTACGACGTCGAGAACTCGGGCAAAGACCCGGATACGGGCCACATCAAGGGCTCGGCGCAGGCGCAGAAGACCACCGGTCTTCCGGGCCAGGTGCACTGGAACCTCACGTGGCAGGCGGGTACGGCGACTGCGCAGTGCATCGACGCACTGGGTGCGGTGGTGGACGACGCCAACGGTTCGCCGGTGCAGGACACGCTGACCACCGCCGGCAAGGCCGACCATATTGCGCTGAGCGTGGTGCCGGAGCTGGTGAAGCCCGATGGTACGGCGTTCGCCGTCACCGCCAATGGTTCGGATGCCGCCTTCATCGTTGCCCGCGTGGTCGATAAGGATGGCAACACCGTGCCGGAGGGCTCGGATGTCAACGTGACCTTTGAGGTCACGGGCGGTGCGTCGCTGGTGAACTACCAGGGCGGCACGCAGCAGTTGGTCGATTGGGCCGGTGGCCACACCCTCAACGGTGATGGTTCCGAGGAGCCGATTCACGGCTACCACTCGCCGGGCGACCACGAACTGAAGTTCGAAGGTGGCCTGCAGAAGATCGCGCTGCGCACGAAGTTCGATACGGGCACCGTGACCGTCACCGCGACGGCCGCTGGCCTGCTGCCGGGGAGCGCATCGTTCAACATTACCCCGGTGCCGAAGGCATCGCAGGGTGCGTCCGGCCCGCCGGCCATCATCGCCAACCCGATCGAAGATGACGTGACCCAGGGCTTCCCGGGGCACTTCTCGGTGACCGCCACGGGCGAAGCCCCGCTGACCTTCACCTGGAAGCGCAACGGCCAGGAGATCCCGGGTGCCAACGCCGCCAGCTACACCACGCCCGCTTCAGCCATGACCGACAACGGCGCGGCTTACACGGTGGTGGTGCACAACGCGAAGGGTGACCAGGAGTCCACGCCTGCGATCCTGAAGGTGTTCACGGCGCAGCAGGTGGTGATCAGCCAGCAGCCGGCGGCGCAGAGCGTCGATGTGGGCCAGCAGGCGCACTTTGCCGTGACCGCCACCGGTTCGCCGAAGGTGACCTACCAGTGGATGCGCGGCAACACCGCCATTGCGGGTGCCAACGGCCCGACGTACGACACGCCGGTGCTGACCGCCGCCGACGGCAATGTCGATTACGCCGTGGTGGTATCCAACCCGCTGGGCGATACACCGTCCACGCCGGCCCACCTGACCGTGAACGCGGCACGCCAGCCGGTGATCACCGGCCAGCCGGGCAACGTCCGCGCGAACCCGGGCCAGAGCGCCCAGTTCACCGTGGCCGTCGCGGGTTCCTCGCCGTTCCATTACAAGTGGACGCACGACGGCCAGCCTGTCGGCGACGACAGCGCCACGCTCACCGTTTCCAACGTGAGCCTGAGCGACGTGGGCAACTACGTCGTGGTCGTCACCAACATCCTGGGTGATACGGCCGCCGCGACCAGCAACGCCGCCGCGCTGACCCTGGCCCCGCCGGGTGCGAACCTGGCCCGCCAGAAGGTGACTTACGCCAGCGGCGTGGAGAACGTGCAGGGCACGCCGGCCGCCGGTGCGGTGGACGGTGATGACAAGGGCACGCGCTGGGCATCGGAGCAGAAGAACGATGCCGCCTGGTTCACGGTGGACCTGGGTGCGGTGCGCTCGTTCAACCGCGTGGTGATCAAGTGGGAGAACGCCCACGCCGCGCAGTACAAGATCCAGTACTCCAACGACAAGGACACCGGCTACCAGGATTGGGTCGAGAACGACACCAGCCTCGGCGGCACGGAAGACATGACGGACAAGCGCGTTTCGGCCCACTTTGTGCGCATGCAGGGCATCAAGCGCGCCACGGACTACGGCTACTCGTTCTACGAGTTCGAAGTCTACGACTCGCCGACCTGCTGCCAGGATGGCGATCGCTACACCGTGCAGGACACCAACCATGTCGTGGACCACTTCAGTGGCCTGACCTGGGAGCGTGCCCAGCGTGGCCTCGCCGACCAGGGTGCGCAGTACAAGCAGTCCAACGCGATTTCGGACTGCAAGGCCGCCACCGCCCGTCTGCCGACGCTCGATGAAGCGCTGGCCGTCGCGGGACAGAACCTGTCGACGAATGCGTTCCCGCAGGCGTGGACGATCTGGACCTCGACCGATGATCCGACCGATACGCAGTACGCGTACCAGGTCGCCTCGGATGGCTCGACGTTCCGCCTGGTGGCGGAGAACAACCCGTCACATGCGCTGTGCGTCACCGGTACCACGGTCGTGGCCCCGGCAATCACGGCGGACCCGGCCGCGCAGAAGGCAGGCGTGGGCCGTTCGGCACACCTGGCCGTTACGGCGACTGGCGACGGCCCGCTGGCCTACAACTGGTACCGCCACCTGCCGCAGGCCGATGGCACGTTCGTGGATGAACTCGCATCGTCGACGACCGATGGCACCTATGCCACCCCGGCGCTTGCCGCGGCGGATAACGGCACGCAGTACATGGTGCGCGTGGTGAGTGCAAAGGGCCTCACGACCCAGAGCAAGTTCGCCACGGTTACCGTGGATAACTCCACCGATGGCTTCGACCCGCCGGCATGGCAGCAGGGCACGGCCACGCAGCCGGGCAATGGCGGTACGGATCCTGGCCAGCCGGATAATCCCGATGGCCCGGGTACACCGGGTGACGGCCAGGGTGGCGTGAATGTCGCCGTGGGCGCGGGTGCCACTTCCAGTGGCAACGAAGACGACGGCTACCTTGGCCCGAAGGGCGCGGTGGACGGCGATTTCACCACGCGTTGGGGTTCCAAGTTCACGCCGACCGCGTGGATCCGCCTGGACCTGGGTTCGCAGAAGACGTTTGACCACGTGCTCCTGCGCTGGGAGCGCGCCCATTCGACGTCGTACATCGTCGAAGTGTCGAACGATGATGTGAACTACACCGCGGTCACCCCGCAGCCGGTTGCCGGCAAGGGTGGCGTGGAGCGCGTGGACTTCTCCGCGGTCACCGCACAGTACGTGCGCATGACCAGCCTGGCGAAGAACACCGACTATGGCGTATCGCTGTATGAGTTCGAGGTGTACGCGGCCGCCGCGCCGACGTTCGTGAGCCAGCCGCAGGCGCAGTCCGTGACTGCGGGCCAGCCGGTGACCTTCGCGGTCAGCGTCAAGGCCAACGGCAACGTGGGCTACCAGTGGCGTCGCAATGGTGCCGCCGTGGGTGGTGCCAACCAGGCCACGTACTCGTTCACGGCCACGCTCGCTAATGCGGGCAGCTACGACGTGGTGGTGAGTGATGCCGCTGGCCGCAGCGTGACCAGCCAGGCCGCGACGCTTGCCGTGCAGCAGCCGGTACAGCAGACGCCGCCGCCGGTGTCGTCCGATGCCAACCTGGCCCTGCACCAGCCGGTACTCGCCTCCTCGGAGGAGAACCCGGTGGCGTTCAAGGCCGCCAACCTGACCGATGGCGACACCGGTACGCGTTGGTCGTCGCAGTTCAATGATGATGAGTGGGTGCGCGTTGACCTGGGCGCTGTGAAGACGGTGAACAAGGTGGTGCTGACGTGGGAGAACGCCCACGCCGTGAACTACCTGATCGAGGTCTCGCTCGATGGGCAGTCCTGGCAGGTGGCCGATGCGAAAATCGGCAGCAACGGTGGCGTGGAAACGCTGTCGTTCACCCCGGTCTCGGCCCGCTACGTGCGCATGCACGGCCAGACCCGCAACACGCAGTACGGCTATTCGTTGTGGGAAATGGAGGTGTACGGCACGGTGGATAACACCGATCCGACACAGCCGCAGCAGCCGGTCGGGAACGATCCGTCGGAAGGTTTCAACTACGACACGTACCCGGGCTTCATCGGTACCCAGCTGCGCAATGCCACCAACGGCAAGTGGCGCGACGACCAGGTATACGTCGCTGTTATCGGCCGCGACCCGGTTACCCAGGTGTTCTCGTGGGTGAAGCCGGATGGCACGCTGACCGCCGCGAAGGTGGAAGACAACGACGGTGCCGGCCATCTCACCAAGAATGGCCAGAACTACCCGAACTACTTCTTCACGCTGGCCCAGGCGAAGTTGCTGAAGCTGCCTAAGATGGATTCGGGCCGTATCTTCGTGTCCGTCGGTGAGCCGATGTACATCAAGATCCTGAAGGCCGCTGACGATACGATCGGTTTTGCGGGCCCCAACCCGTTGAACGCCACCGATCCGAACATCGGCGTGTACTACGACTGGTACGAGTTCACCTGGAACAACGACGCGATCTTCATCAACACCACGCAGGTCGATCAGTTCTCCATCCCGCTTTCGCTGGATGTGTATGGCGGCAACAAGACGCGCCATGTGAACTCGGGCATTACCCAGACCCGCGCCGAGATCTTCGCGGCGTATAACCAGGAAGTACCGGCCGAGTTCCAGCTGACCGAAGCCGACCCGATCCGCATCCTTGCCCCGGGCAAGGCGCAGTTCGACGTGGGCAAGCCGCAGGAACATTACTTCGACGCGTACATCGACAGCGCCTGGACGTATTACCAGTCCCACGTGCTTGAGATGACGATCGGCGCCAAGCAGTTCGAAGGCACCGTGGTCGATGGCGTCCTCACGTTCCGCCACACCAACTGGGCGGATACCAAGGAAGCCAACGAAGCCGAAGGCATGCTGTTCAACGTGCAGAAGCCGACCACGCAGGATGTGCTGGAAGGCAAGGGTGCACTGGCCCGTTCGAACGACCCGTGGGGCGTCGAAGGCCAGCTCGAAGCGCAGATCTGCGCGGCGTTCAACCGCCACGTCATGGAAGATGCCGATGAGTGGAAGGATTCTTCCACGTTCTACCTGCAGTCGCCGGCGAACTATTACGCGCGGTTCTGGCACCTGCATGGCGTGAATGGCAAGGCGTACGGTTTCGCGTACGACGATGTGTCCGACCAGAGCTCGACGCTGATCGAGCCGCAGCCGGAGCATCTCGAACTCGGGATCGGCTGGTAACCAGCAACGTCAGTAGAACGAAAGGGCGGTGAGGGAAACCTCACCGCCCTTTTCTTTTAACGAGGCGCGCTGCAGCGCGCGCCAGGCATCAATCCTCGGAGGCTTCGAGTTCCTTCAGGATCCGGTAGATCTCGCGGAACGCATGCAGGGGCTTGTTGGCCTCGCGCTCGGCGCGGGCCTGGCGCACCAGCGAACGCAGGTGCTGGCGGTCCAGCTCCGGGTGCTTGTCGAACAGCTCGCCCAGCGCGGCATCGCCGCCTTCCAGCAGCTTTTCGCGCGCCGCTTCCAGGCGGTGCATGTGCGCGGCTTCCTGGCGCTGGCGGTCGCGGTCTTCACCGAGTGCGGCGCGCGCGTCGGTGAACGCCTCATCGCCATGCCGGCGCATCATCTTGGCCAGGTACGCCATCTGCCGCTTGCGGGCGATGTGCGCAGTGACCTTACGGGTACGCCCGATCTCGTCGATGATGTCTTCAGGCAGGTTCAGCTTGGGGATGCGCGAAGGCGGCAGGTCCACCAACTGGTTGGCCAGCTTGAGCATATCCAGCGCATTGCGGCGCTGTTCGCTGCGGCTGGGGCCGAAGTCCTCTTCATCATCGTTTTGCGGGCGATCGTCCCACGGCCTCATGGCGTTGCCTCCTCACCTTCGAAGGCAAAGCGCGGCTGCACGCGGCCTTCGTGTTCTACGGTTTCCGCGAACATGGCCGCGGGGCGCACCCACAGGCCGTGTTCGCCATACAGAGCCTGGTACACCACCAGCTCCTCCATGGTTTCGCTGTGCCGGGCGGTGCCCAGCACGCGGTAGGGCATGCCCTTGAAGTGGCGGTAGTAGCCGACACGGATGCTCATAAGGTTTCCATGGCACCATGGGCGGTGCGTTGCTTTGGATTCGGGCGGCGCGACCCCATTAAGGGGTATTCGGCCGCCTGCGGCCTGCCATTCTAACCGCCAGCCCCCCGGGAAGCCCACGTGAGCCTAGTTTCCACCCGCGACACCAGCCACCAGGACCTCGACCGCCTCGCCAGCCTGGCCGAGGATACGATCCGCCGGGCGCGCGCCGCGGGCGCCACCCAGGCCGAGGTCTCCGCCAGTGTCGATGTGGGCCTGAACGTGAACGTGCGCCTGGGCGAGGTGGAAACGGTCGAACACACCCGGGACCGCGGCTTCGCCCTTACGGTGTTTTTCGGCAAGCGCAAGGGCTCGGCCAGCACGGCGGACCTGAACCCGGATTCGATCCAGGCCACAATCGACCAGGCCTGCGCCATCGCCCGCTTCACCGAGGAAGATCCGGCCGCCGGCCTGGCCGATGCGGACCGCATGGCCACGGTGTTCCCGGACCTGGACCTATGGCACCCGTGGGATATCGACGTGGATGCCGCCATCGCGCTCGGCTGCGATATCGAGAACGCGGGCCGCGACCTGGATGGCATCACCAATTCCGATGGCGCCAGTGTCAATGCCGGGCAAAGCCTGTCGGTCTACGCCAACTCCCACGGCTTCCTGGGCCGGGAGCGCGGCACCCGGCACTCCCTGTCGGTGGCCCTGATCGCCGGCGATGACGACGGCATGCAGCGCGATTACTGGTACGACAGCGTGCGCGATTCCACCCAGTTCATGGATGCCGCCGCCATGGGCCGCAAGGCGGCCGAGCGTACCCTGTCACGCCTTGGTGCCCGCAGGCTCAGCACTCGCCAGGCCCCGGTCCTGTTCGCCCCCGAGATCGCCCGGTCCCTGATCGGTCATCTGCTGGGCGCGGTTAGTGGCGGGTCGCTGTACCGCCGCTCCAGCTTCCTGCTCGACCATGTGGGCAAGCAGGTGCTGCCGTCGTGGCTGACCATCGATGAGAAACCACTCATTCCGCGTGGGCTGGGTTCGTCGGTCTTCGATGCCGAAGGCGTCGCCACGATCGATTCGCCGCTCATCGTGGATGGCGTGCTTTCCCGCTACATCCTGGGCAGCTATTCCGCCCGCAAGCTGGGCCTGCAGTCCACCGGCAACGCCGGCGGCGTGCACAACCTGCTGGTGGGCAACGGTGGCGAAAGCTTCGAAGCCATGCTGAAGAAGCTCGGCACCGGCCTGCTGGTCACCGAGGTGATGGGGCAGGGTGTATCGATCATCACGGGCGATTATTCCCGTGGCGCCTCGGGTTTCTGGGTGGAGAACGGCGAAATCGCCTACCCGGTGGAGGAGATCACCATCGCGGCGAACCTGCGTGACATGTACACGAACCTGGTCGCCGTGGGCGGGGATGTGGATCACCGCTCGCACATCCTCACCGGCTCGTGGCTCATCGAAAACATGACCATCGCAGGCGAGTAAACCGCTGGCGGCCAGGCATGACTTCCAGCCCCCGTGCCGCAAGTCTTGTTGACACGGGCACGGGGCAAAGGGAGAGTGGGGCCGACATCGCCCAGGGAGTCGTGCCATGAGTACCCCGTCCGATCAGGTTCCGCCGCCGCCCGCGCCGCCGCCGTACGATCCCGTACCGCCGCCCGTGGCCGCCCCCAGTTCCGATGACAAAAACATCGCGATGCTCACGCATCTGTCGGGGCTGGTGTTTCACGTCATCGTCCCGCTGATCGTCTGGCTGGTCTTCAAGGATCGCGAAGACAAGCAGTACCTCGTGCGCGAGGCGAAGGAAGCCCTGAACTTCCAGATCACTATCGTGCTGGCCTATTTCATCGGCGGCATCCTCACCATCATCCTGATCGGTGGCCTCATCGTGTTCCTGGCCTGGATCGCGAACGTGGTGTTCTGCATCGTCGCTGCGTTGAAGGTCAGTTCGGACAACACGTATCGCTATCCGTATACGTTGCGACTGATCAACTGACCACGCCTACAAGGCAACGGAAGAGGCCCGCAGAAGCGGGCCTTTTTTGTTGGCATACGCCTACAGACGAACACGAGGCACCCCTGCTTAAATGCGTCTCGCGAACGGCCACGCTAACCCCACTGGCAATCATGTTGGGGGTACCTTGTTATGGGAACTGGCGTTTGTCGCGGCTCCGGTGCTCAGCGCAGGGCCTATCGTGTTCTGAATATGCCGCGCAGAGGCGGTAGCGTTACGAATGGCCGGAAAGGCATTCCTGCGCGGAAGCATGGTGTCGCTGTACCGCAAGGGTCTCATCAGCGAAGAAACGATGAACGAGTTCAACGCGGCGTGTCCGCTC
This sequence comes from Luteibacter sp. 621, assembly GCF_050435445.1. Taxonomy (NCBI): domain Bacteria; kingdom Pseudomonadati; phylum Pseudomonadota; class Gammaproteobacteria; order Lysobacterales; family Rhodanobacteraceae; genus Luteibacter; species Luteibacter sp. 621. The sequence goes on from NZ_JBNDKI010000014.1 coordinate 114,026, forward strand.
CCCCTGCATGCGCCAACCACGCGTGGTGCCTGTCGCCTACGGGAGGCCCGCAGGGCTGACGAGGTCACCGAAACGGTGGAGTAATCGGCTTGCGCCGGGCCGCCGCGGTCAGTGGCCGCGTGCGGCCGAGTACCTTGCCAGGTCGGCAAGCCACTCGCCGCGGTCACCCAGCGGGGAGATGGCATCCAGTGCTTCATCGACCAGCGCCACCAGGCGCGCACGTGAGGCGTCCAGGCCGATGATGGAGGGGAAGGTTGGCTTGTCGGCCGCTGCATCTTTGCCTGCCGTCTTGCCGATGACCGCCGATTCGCCCTCGATATCGAGGATGTCATCCCGGACCTGGAAGGCCAGGCCCACGGCGTGGCCGTAGCGATCCAGCCGTTCGAGCAGGGCCGTATCGCGGCAGCCGGCGGCAAGCGCGCCAAGGCGGACCGATGCCCGGATCAGTGCGCCGGTCTTGTAGGCGTGCATGCGCTCAAGCTCTTCGAGTGTGAGCTTACGGCCCACGGCGGAGAGATCGAAGGCCTGGCCGCCCGCCATGCCCTCGGCGCCGCACGCAGCCCCCAGCGTGCGCAGCATGGCAATGCGTTGCGCCGGGTCATCGCCCTCCGGCGTTTCCGCCAGGATCTCGAAGGCCAGCGCCTGCAAGGCGTCGCCCGCCAGGATGGCCATGGCCTCGCCGAATACGATGTGGCAAGTCGGCCGGCCGCGGCGCAGGTCGTCGTCATCCATGGCTGGCAGGTCATCGTGGACCAGCGAGTACGCGTGGATGATTTCGACAGCGCAAGCGGGCGCGTCAAGGACCGGGCCATCACTTCCCAGGGCGTGGCCGGCCGCATATACCAGCAAGGGGCGCAGGCGTTTGCCGCCGCCCAGCACCGCGTAGCGCATGGCCCGGTGCAGTTCCACGGGGGGCAGGTCGTCGCCGGGCAGCGCGCGCGCCAGCGCGTCATCGGCCCGGCCGGCCAGCGCCTTCAGCGGCGCCGGCAGGTCAGTCGTTGCGGGAGTCAAAGGGTTCGGCGGTATCGGGGGCTTCGGGATCGAGCAGCAGGCGCACGCGCAGTTCGGCTTGCTCCAGCGCGGTCTGGCATTGCCGGTAAAGGCCGATGCCGCGCTCGAAGGATTTCAGCGAATCGTCCAGGCTGAGCTCGCCGCCTTCCATGCGCGTGACCAGTTGTTCGAGCTCATCGAGCGAATGCTCGAACTCGGCAATGGACGAGGCGGGAACGGGGGCGGCTGGGGACTTCGGCATGGCGGCAAAACTAGCTCACCTAGGCGTTTCGATCAATCGCCGCGATGCCACAGGGGCGCCATGCCGGCTGCTTCGAACACCGGTTTACCGGCTTCGCTCAGCCAGCGATCGGCCACGGCCAGCACGGTATCCCCATCCACCACGAGGGGCATGCGCGGGCGTTCCCAGGGCGGGATGCCGCCGCGCTGGAACAGGTCGCGCAGTTCGCGGGTGTGGCGGTCGCCCACCGGTTTCAGCGTCTCGCCACCGAGGCGGTAGCGTACGGTGACCGCCTGGGGCAGCCGGTGGCCGCCCAGCGTGAGCGAGCCCCCGCCGGGAAGTGCCAGGGGTTCGCCCTGCCATGGCGACGACCAGGTGCCGTCGAACGGCCGCTGCCGCGGCATGGCCCATAGCCGCCCGCGCCAGGCCCGCACCTCCGTATCGAGCCACCCCACCAGTGGCAGCCGTTCGGCGGCAGCTTCGCGTGCCTGCCGCTCCAGCGTCTCGCGCTGCGCCGTGGTCGGCGCCGACAAACCGGCCGCATGGAGCCAGTGATCGAGCAAGGGCCCCCGCCATGCGTGGGGCAGATCGAGCCAACCCGGTGCATCCAGGCTGCCATCGGCGCCACGCAGCTGCGCATAGGCTTCCAGCCAGCCATCGCGCAGGCACGTGGCCGCCTCGCCACACAGGCGGGCGCTATGCACGATGCTGTGTGCCGCATGTGGCCAGTGTTCGCGCAGCGCGGGCAACACCGTGCCGCGCAGCCAGGCCCGGGCCACACGCGGGTCATCGTTCGATGGATCGTGGATCGTTTCCAGGGCGTGCAGCGCAATATGGTCCAGCAGGGCTTCGCGCGGCAGGCCGAGCAGCGGGCGCCATTGTTCGCCAGCGCCGAGCGGCCGGCGTTCACGCATGCCGGCCAGGCCTTCCGGCCCCGCGCCGCGCATGAGCTTCAGCAGGACGGTTTCCACCTGGTCGTCGCGGTGGTGGGCAAGCACCAGGCGTTCCCCGGGGCGCAGCGCGGCAGTGAACGCCGCACGGCGGGCGCGGCGCGCTGCGCCTTCCATACCCTCGCCGCGGCTCAGGTCCACGCTGACTCGTGCGGATTCAAACGGCACATCCAGTGATTCGCAGAAGCGCCGGCAATGCACCGCCCACAGGCCGCTTTCGGCTTGCAGGCCGTGGTCGATATGTAGCGCCCGCAATGCGGGGCGCGGCGACTGCAGGGCGAGCGCGTGCAGCAGCGCCGTGGAATCCGGGCCGCCGCTATAGGCGACGACCAGTGGTGTGTCGTCCTGCTCCGCCAGTGCAGCAGCCAGGTGATCGGTTAGCGAGATGCTCATTTACCTTTGGAACGCAGTTTCACGTACACATGCTTGGCGCTGCCGTGCTGGCGCTCTTCCACATCGAACAGGCCAATGCCGTTGATCAGCCCGCTCAGCTTGGGGTAACCGTAGTTGCGTGAATCGAAATCGGGCATGCGTTTGTTGATGATGCTGCCCACGCCGCCAAGCGCGGCCCATCCGTTTTCATCGGAGGCATCCTTGATGGCGTTGCGCAGCCCATTGAGCAGTTTGGTATCGCCACGCAGTTCGGCCACGGACAGTGGTGCCTGGCGGGTCTTGTCGTCTTCGTCATCGCCCGCGCCCACCAGCACTTCGGTGTAGATGAACTTATCGCAGGCCGAGACGAACGCCTTGGGCGTCTTCAACTCGCCGAAGCCATAGACGATGAGGCCCGCCTCGCGGATGCGCGAGGCTAGCCGGGTGAAGTCGCTGTCGCTGGACACGATGCAGAAACCGTCGAACCGCTCGGCGTAGAGCAGATCCATCGCGTCGATAATCATGGCCGAATCCGTCGCGTTCTTACCCGACGTGTAGGCGAACTGCTGGATAGGCTGGATGGAGTGATCCAGCAGGGCGGCCTTCCACCCATTGAGGTTGGGCCCCGTCCAGTCGCCGTAGATCCGTTTCACATGCGCCGTGCCGTATTTCGCAACCTCGGCCAGCAGGCCGTCCACGATGGCAGGGCGCGCATTGTCGGCATCGATCAGGACGGCGAGCTTATCGGTGACATCGGTGGCCATGGCCAGCTCCCTGTGGGCGAGTGGCCATGGTAACGCGCCGCCGTGACAGCGGCGCGAGTATCAACGGGCGTTACTCGGTGAACGCGCCGTAGCCACGCAGGCGCTGGTAGCGCTTTTCGAGCAGTTCATCGACGGGCAGCTTTTCCAGTTCATCGAGCTGGTTCAGCAGGACCGCCTTGAGACGGGTCGCCATGGACTGCGGGTTGCGGTGGGCACCGCCCAGCGGCTCGCGCACGATCTTGTCGATCAGGCCGTTTTCGAGGATGCGCGGGGCAGTGAGGCCCATGACTTCAGCCGCATCCTTCGCCTTGTCGGCGCTCTTCCAGAGAATAGAGGCGCAGCCCTCGGGCGTGATGACCGAATAGGTGGAGTACTGCAGCATGATCGTGCGGTCGCCCACGCCGATGGCCAGCGCGCCACCTGAGCCACCTTCGCCGGTGACGGTACAGATGATGGGCACGCGCAGTTCAGCCATTTCGAGCAGATTGCGGGCGATGGCTTCGGACTGGCCACGCTCTTCGGCGTTGATGCCCGGCCACGCGCCAGCGGTGTCGATGAAAGTGAACACCGGCATCTTGAAGCGTTCGGCCATCTTGAACAGGCGCAGCGCCTTGCGGTAGCCCTCAGGGCGCGGCATGCCGAAGTTACGCTTCACCTTGGTCTTGGTGTCGCGGCCCTTCTGGTGGCCCACGATCATGATGGAACGGCCGTTGATACGGGCCAGGCCGCCTACGATGGCCTGGTCGTCCGCGAACATGCGGTCGCCCTTCAGCTCATGGAATTCCTCGCACATGCCCTGGATGTAATCGAGCGTGTACGGGCGCGCCGGGTGGCGCGACACCTGGCTGACCTGCCACGGCGTGAGGTTGCGGAAGATCTCAGCAGTCTTGATCTTCAGCTTCTCGCGCAGGCGGGCGACTTCCTCATCGATGTTGAACGCCTGGCCACTGCTGGCATGGCGGAGTTCTTCAATCTTCGCTTCCAGTTCGGCGATGGGTTGTTCGAAATCGAGGAAGTTGGGATTCATGGAATAGGGAGCATCCGGGCAAGACTGAGCATTATAGCCGGGCCGGGCGGCGGGTGGTGTGCGCGGCCGTACGGTCTGGGGCGTCGCGCTAAGCATCGGAATGGAAAGCCTTTTCCCGGCAGCGGCGCCGCACGCTGTACGTGGGCGCCTCAGTGTGTGTAGGGGAATGCCTTGAGGAATGTAGTCCGTCGACGCGATGCGAAGCCTCCGTGCTTCACTGTGGGTGCGGAAAGGAGACCCGCATTCCTCAATGGCACAAGGACCGAACCAGCATGAAAACGTCTATTCGCGGAGCGGCTGCGCTGGCGCTCATTGCTTGCCTGGGCGCTCAGGCGGCGACACCGGGGCATCCGGCGCTCTCACACCTTCCCCTCTGCCGGGACGTCTCGGTGGTCGATGCTTGTCGCATCGACGTACCCAACGGCAATTTTGCGGGATTCGAAGGTGACGACTTCGCGCATGCGTATGAGTTTCCGTCGTGGCGCCCCACGCATACGGTGGCCGAGCACATCGTACCCTGGCGTTATCTCGATCCCGGTAACCGTGGCGGCGGCCAGGTAGAGGCCGGGTCTACGCTCACCCTGTTGCAGCGTGGCGACAGTGTCGAGCAGCGGTTGCCTCTTCCCGCGCTGCCGACCGGTGCGCACGTTACCTATGCGGTGCACGCGCATACGGCCACCTGGACAGGCGACAGCCGCGTGCGGATGGATATCAGCCTGCGTGACGGATCGGGCGTGATCACGCGCGCGAACGCGGCGGTCGTTATGAACAAGGTTAGTGATGAACCTCGCTCGGAGCTGCTGGCGTGGATCAACGTACCTGACGGCACAAACCCCACCGATCTCGATATCGCCATTGGCATGGAAGACGGACTGGGCCGCGTGCCTGTGAGCGATGTGGTTGTGGTTCGGGCACAGCAGGACGATCCCGTGCCAGAGCTGGCGGTGAGGTGGTGAGCGGTTTCGCCGGGACATGATGTCCCGGCGAAACGCAATAGTTAGCTGCTTACAACAAGGAGGTTTTTGATGCGAGCGATGTGTTTTGTCCTGACGGCGTCTGTGCTGGCCGCCGCAACTGCAAGCGCGGCCCACGCAGGCACCGCGTTGCCTTTTTGCGGCGGCGAGCCCGGCCCCCTGCCGGAGACCTGCACCCTCGAAGTCGCCAATGCGGGATTCGAGGGTGAAAGCCTCATGCCCTGGCTGGTGGCCGGTCCGCACGAGATGCCGACCATCAGCCGAACCCATGGCAATGGGGAGCTGCTGCTCCGGCACCCACGGGGTGCGGCGCTGCAGTTCGTTCCGCTACCGGCGCATGCTTACCAGTCGTCTGTATCCACGGAATATCTTCCGTCGCTCACTGCGCGCACGAATGCTGGTGTTGCGATGCTGCGCGTATCTGCTGCGGTTATTGGCAAGGAGTTCCAGCCGGTCACGCTGTTCAGCCGGGACTATCCGGTGTCCACGACGCCGACCCAACTCAGGGGCGCGTTTATCGGCGCGCCCCTGGTGCTTCCCCCACAACTCCTGTTCAAGCTTGAACGCTCGGATGAGAACGGCGACGTGAGCGTCTTCGTCGACGATGTCCGCATTGATCAACGTCGCTAGGCATGGGGGCATCATGCAAAGGAAACGATCCGCGGGAAGCGAATCGAACACGGCTCAGACACGTAAAATCTCACATCACCACGAAAGGATGCGATCAATGAACAACGGACTGTTTGGTGCGATCCTGCTATCGATCGCCGCCTTGGCGCCAGCGTGTGCCTTCGCTCAGGATATCCCTGTATGCCCCGGTGCAATGCCGCCGCTCGGCTTCTCTACGTGCGAAATTGCGCTAAAGAACGGACACCTTGAAGATCGGCCACGCGGTAGCGTCAGCAATAACCCGGTGTGGCACACGTTGCCGGGCTGGCAGAGCAATGGTCCCGTGCGGATGGGGACCATCTGGCGGCATCAGAACGCCGTCAGTATCGCCGTTGGCCTGGAGCCGGGTCGGTCGATTGGGCAAACCGTCGCCGCACCTCGGATGGACGCTATACCCGGTTCGCCGCTGCCAACCTACGAGCTGCACTTCAGTGCCTCACCGCTAGGCGAGCAGGCCCGCGATCCTCTGACGGCACGGCTTGTCGGCGTGAGTGCGGACGGAAGCGAGAAAGAGCTGGCTCGTGTCGACGTTGAACCACATGGTGATCAACTCGAGACGTACCGTATGAGCGCCGCGCCATTCGATGTCCCCATGGCGCTTCGCGTGGAGTTCAGCCGCCCTGAGGGCTCTGGCGCGCTGATCTATGTCGATAACGTCGGCCTCCTGCAGACGCTTCGATAGCGCTAGCGTTTAATCCGCCGGGCGTACCAGGCGAAGTTCCGTGCCGAGTACGCCCGGCAACGTGCGCAACGTTCTCATCAGGTCGGGGAGAGCACGTACGCGCCACTCATCGCCCAGTTCCAGGCTGGCCTGGCCTACCTTGTTGCGGTAGCCGGCCAGCATTAGCGGTGTGCGGCCACCGCGGAAACCCATCAGCGCGTGTTTCAGGTGCTTCGGGAATTCTGCGTCTACGCCATTGAGCTTCAGCGTTAGCAGGCGGCCGAAATGCTCCATGGCATCGGAAAGCGAATACGCCTTGCGTGCGCGCAGCTGGTAGCCCCCGGCGAAGTCGTCGATGCGCAGGCCGCCTTCCACCACGATGATGTTGCCGCGCGTCAGCAGCGGCGCGGCATCGGTAAACACTTCACGGAAGAAGCTGGTTTCGAGCAGGCCCGTGGCGTCTTCGATCTGCACGAAGGCATCGCTGTCGCCGCGTTTGCGCATGCCCACGACCATGCCGGCCACCGTCCACGGTGTTTCCGGGCTGCGGCGGAAGCGGCTGCCCTCGTCATCATCGTTGCGGCGCGGCTTGGGTGGCTGGTAGCGGTGCGGGATCTCGCCGATGGGGCAGCTGGAGAGCTGTGCCAGCTCCGTCGTCCACGGATCGGTCGGGTGGCCGGAGAGGTAGTGCCCCAGCGTGTCGTGCTCGCCCTGCAGCAACTGCTCCAGCGGCCATTCCGGCACAGAGCCGGACAGTTCGATGATGCTGGGTGCTTCGGCATCGCCAAAGGCATTGCCGAAGATATCCACCTGGCCGGAGGCGCGGTTCTTTGCTTCCTGGTCGGCGGCGCGCATGGCTTCGGGAATATGTGAAACCAGGGTCGCGCGGTTCTCACCCAGCGCATCGAGGGCGCCGGATTGCACCAGCGCTTCCATGACGCGCTTGTTGAGCTTGTTCGAGCCGATGCGCTGGCAGAAATCGATCAGGCCCTTGAACGGGCCGCGAGCCTTACGCTCGGCGGCGATCTCTTCGCAGATGCCCTGGCCCACGCCCTTGATGGCACCCAGGCCGTAGCGCACGACGCGCGGTTCCACCGCCTCGAACATCCACTCCGAGGCGTTCACATCCGGTGGCAGCACCTTGATGCCGATGGCACGGGTTTCATCGAGGAAGGTCACCGCCTTCTCGGTGTTATCCATGTCCGACGAGATCGTCGCGGCCATAAACTCGGCGGGGTAGTGCGCCTTCAGCCACGCGGTCTGGTAGGACACTAGCGCGTAGGCGGCCGCGTGCGACTTGTTGAAGCCGTACCCGGCGAACTTCTCCATCAGGTCGAAGATCGAATCGGCCTTGTCGCCGTCGATCCCGTCCTTGGCGGCACCTTCGCGGAACGTCGCGCGGTGCTTCACCATTTCCTCGGCTTTTTTCTTGCCCATGGCGCGGCGGAGCAGATCGGCGCCGCCGAGGGTGTAACCCCCCACGATCTGCGCCATCTGCATCACCTGCTCCTGGTAGACCATGATGCCGTAGGTCTCTTTCAGGATGGGCTCGACGCGCGGATCCGGGTATTCCACCGCTTCCTTGCCGTGCTTTCGGGCGCAGAAGCTGGGGATCAGGTCCATGGGGCCGGGGCGGTACAGCGCCACCAGCGCAATGATGTCTTCGAAGCGGTCGGCCTGCGCCTCTTTCAACATACCCTGCATGCCGCGCGATTCGAGCTGGAAGACGGCGACGGTCTGCGCCTTCTTCAGCAGGTCGTAAACCTTCGGGTCATCGAGCGGCAGCGTATCGATGTTCAGCGGCTCGGTGCCTTCGCTGGCACGCCGCTTGTTGATGGCCTTCACGGCCCAGTCGATGATCGTTAGCGTACGCAGGCCGAGGAAGTCGAACTTCACCAGGCCTACGGCTTCGACGTCATCCTTGTCGTACTGCGTCACCACGCCTTCGCCGCTGGGTTCGCAGTAGAGCGGGGCGAAATCGGTGAGTGGCGTGGGCGCGATCACCACGCCACCGGCATGCTTACCGGCATTGCGGGTGAGGCCTTCCAGGCTCAGGGCAAGATCGATGAGCGTCCGCGATTCTTCCTCGGTCTCATAGACGTCGCAGAACTCCTTCACCACGCGCTCGGGTTCTTTCTTCGATTTCTCCGTGCGGCCCAGCGCATCGCCCAGGGTAAGGTCGAGCGGGCGCGCGGGGATCAGCTTGGCGTGGCGATCAACCTGGCCATAGCCCATGCCGAGCACGCGGCCGGAATCGCGCAGCACTGCTTTCGCGGCCATGGAGCCGTAGGTGATGATCTGGCTGACGTGGTCGCGCCCGTACTTGCGCGCAACGTAGTCGATCACCTCGTCACGGCGATCCATGCAGAAGTCGATGTCGAAGTCGGGCATCGACACGCGCTCGGGATTGAGGAAGCGCTCGAACAGCAGCTCGAACTGGAGCGGGTCCAGGTCGGTGATCTTCAGCACCCAGGCCACGAGGGAGCCGGCGCCGGAACCGCGGCCCGGGCCGACAGGAATCCCGTTGTTCTTACCCCAGCCGATGAAGTCCGCCACGATCAGGAAGTAGCCGGGGAAGCCCATGCGGATGATGACGTCCACCTCGCGGTCGAGGCGCGCCTGATAATCCTCAAGCGTCTTCCCGGGGGCGAGCGGGTTCACCGCCAGGCGCTCTTCCAGGCCCTTCTGGGCCTGTTCGCGAATGTAGGTGTCGAGCGTGTGGCCTTCGGGCACCGGGAAGTCGGGCAGGTAGTACGTGCCGAACGACAGTTCCAGGTTGCAGCGCTTGGCCAGCTCAACGGTGTTCTCGAGCGCCTCGGGGATATCGGCGAACAGCTCGGCCATTTCCTCAGCCGATTTGAAGTACTGCTCTTCGCTGTAGAAGCGCGGGCGCTTCGGGTCGGCCAGCACGCGGCCCTGGTTGATGCAGGTGCGCGCCTCATGCGATTCGAAGCCCGAGCGCTCGAGGAAGCGCACATCGTTGCTGGCGATGACCGGCAGGCCGTGGTCGCCCGCCAGGGCCATGGCGGCACGCACCCAGTTCTCTTCGTTCTCGCGCCCCGTGCGGGTCAGCTCCAGGTACAGGCGCTGCGGGAACAGGTGCTCGAGGAAGCCCAGCCGCGCGCCTGCTGCCGGCAAACCGGCGCCCAGGGCGATGCGCGCAATTTCGCTCTCGCGGCCGGCGAAGGCGATGAGGCCGGTGACGGCATCGGGCGTGAGCCAGTTGGCATCGACCAGCGCGCGGCCGCTGCCCTGGCCTTCGCGCCACGCGCGCGAGACCAGGCGCGACAGGTTCAGGTAGCCGTCGCGGTCCTGGCAGATGAGGGTGAGGCGCCACGGGCGGGGATCATCCGGGCTGGAGACCCAGATATCACAGCCGCCAATGGGCTTGATCCCTGCCGCCGTGCACTGCTTGTAGAACTTCACCAACCCGAACATGTTGTTCTCGTCGGTCAGTGCGACGGCCGGCACACCGGCGCGCACGCACGCGGCGATCAGCTGCTTGATGCGGATCGTCGAGTCGACCAGCGAGTATTCGCTGTGAAGGTGGAGGTGGGCAAAGCGGACGGTCATGCGGGGTGCCAGTTCAGGCCATGGAGAAGGCTAACCGGGAGAGGGGGTGGGAACAAGAATTGACAGGGCGGAAAACCACCCTCGCGCCCTTGCTGACCCGACCTTCGGCGTGATGGCCGATCGTTCGCGTAGGGGAATATCCCGATCGCCGTAGGCGCTGCGTCGCGAAGCGGCAAAAACGGCTAGAAACGGGGTGGCCGCCCCTGCGGCTCCGCTGGTGGATGCCAGCGTTACCCTTCGCAAAGGAATTTGTCCATGCGCATGCGATACCTCACAGGCGTCCTGGCGGTCACGGCCGCCGTTTCGTTCCTTTCCGCCCCGGCGGTTGCCTACCCTGTCTCGTTCCCGGGCTGCGGCTCCGTGATCGGGCCCCACCTGACAACAGGCTGCCAGATGCGTGGCGCGTGGCATGACGGTGACGCGGCGGGCGCGTCTGCCAAGGCGCCCGTCGTGGTAGGCCGCCGCGATACGGCCTCCGCACGCGCGCTGGTCCCCCTGAATGCCAACCTGGAAGGGGGCAACCTGACCTATGCGGTTCGCTTTGCTGCGAAGCTACCGGCCGGCCACGGCAGCTTCGCCGAATCCCTGCGTGTGGAGGTGTGGCTCGCTGATGACCAGAACCAGAACGCCACGTCGCTCCGCGCGGTTAACCTCTCCGTGGACAGCGCCGGTTCGGGGTACATCACGGTAGAGGCCCCCGGTGCCAACGTGGGCTACCAACCGCACTACATTTACGCCCGCTTCGCAGCGCTGGGCAGCTCGTTTGGTGGAGGCGGTATCGATGACCCGACCCTGGTTCGCGTCGAGGACGTGCAGTTCGTGATCTACCCGACGGAGCGCTGAGCGTAACTGCCATCAACGCGTATGGGCTTCCGGGTGATCAATGAACCACAGCCCGGCGAACAGCTTGGCGTCGATGGAGAACCCTTCCGCCGCGCGATCGAACAGCCACTTTCCGGCTTCGGCGCGCGGCACTTCGTGCACGATGATGTTTTCGGTCTCGTCACCACCGCCCGCGCCAACCTTTTCGAGGTCCCATGCACGGGCGAATGCGATCATTTCCGTGCTCATGCCGGATGAGGAGGGGCCCTCGTGCACGAACTCGATGCGGCCGCAGCGGTAGCCGGTCTCTTCCTCCAGCTCACGCTCCGCCGCCAGCAGTACGTCCTCGTCTTCAGCGCCTTCCAGGTCACCGACGAGGCCGGCCGGCATCTCGATGGTGTTGGCCAGGATCGATACGCGGTACTGCTCGACGAAAATCACTTTATCGTCCGGCGTCACCGCGAGGATGATCACCGCGCCACCGGGGTTGTTCCGCGCCGCGTACTCCCACCGGCCGCGCTTTTTCAGGGTCAGCCACTTGCCGGAATACAGGATTTCTTCGGGCAGGCTGGCGTCGTCAGGGATAGGCGAGGCATGGGGCAGCGGGCTGGTCTGCATGGCGGGCTCCTTAGGCGATCCCGCAAGTATCGTCGAAAAACGATCTCCACCGTGTGACGCAATCAAGGCGCGGACCTGTCCTCGCAGGAGCGCGCCTTTACAGTAAGGCGCGCAGGCGGCTGCGGGTCATGGGGCCAAAGCGGATGCGCTCGCAGAGTTCATCCACCGCCGAGGCATCGCCCTGGCGGCGGCTGAGCGCATCGGCGGTTTCCGCCACGGCGACATCCAGCGCGATGCGGGTGAGCCGCCGGTACAGCAAGGCCAGTTCGCCATGCTCGCGCAGCCGCGCCGCGCACGCGGCGGCACCGCGGATGCGCAGGTACGGCACCTCGTCGATCCGCTCGAGCAATGCGTCCAGGCTGCCGAAATGGGCCAGCAGGGCCGCAGCGGTTTTGGCGCCCACACCGGGCACGCCCGGGATGTTGTCCACCGCATCGCCACAAAGTGCGAGGTAATCCGCCACCTGGTGCGGGTGCACGCCCAGTTTGTCGAACACACCGGCGGCGCCCCAACGAACATCCTTGGCGAAATCCCATTGCTGGTCGTGCTCGCCCAGCAACTGGCCGAAATCCTTGTCCGCCGACACAATGACGCCGCGAAAACCGTGCACGCGCAGGCCCCACAGGGCACTGCCGATCAGGTCATCGGCTTCGTACTGGTGGTCATTCAGTACCGTGATGCCCAGGGCGGCGGATATCTCGCGGCACAGCGCGAACTGGCGCACGAGTTGCGGCGGTGGCAGCTCGCGGTTGGCCTTGTACGCCGGGTAGATCGCGTTGCGGAACGAGGTGGTAAGCGAGGCATCGAACGCGACCGCGATGTGTTCGGCGCGGCTACGCTCGAGCAGCTCACACAGGAACCGCGTGAAGCCGTGCACGGCGTTGACCGGCTCGCCATCGTGGTCATGAAATTCATCGGGCATGGAATGCCATGCCCGGAACACGTACAGGCTGCCATCCACCAGGTGGACGGTATCGCTGGCGCTCACGGTTGCCATGCGCTCACGATGTCGTCGTAAGCGGGGCGATCGCGCTCCGGCGCTTCCATGGTGGGCGTGCCCACGTGGATGAAGCCCACGACGTGTTCGTGTTTTTTCATGCCAAGCAGCTTTGCCACGTCGCGATCGTAGGCGGCCCAGCCGGTAAGCCACTGGGCGCCGTAGCCGAGGGCTTGCGCACCTAGCAACAGGTTGTAGGCAACGCAACCGGCCGTGAGGTTCTGCTCAAGCTCGGGCACCTTGCTGTCGCTATCGATCCGGGCGGAAACGACGAGCACGAGGGGCGCGTGTTCGTAACGGCGCTGTTCTTTCTCGCGTTTGGATTCAGACAGATCGGGGTTGGCGTCGAACGCCATTTTCGCCAGCGCGTTGCCGAAGGTGCGCTTGGCATCGCCGCGCAGGATGCGGATGCGGAAGGGCTCCAGCTTGCCGTGATCGGGCACGCGGATGGCGGCCTCAATCATGCGGCGCAGGGTGGCGTCATCGGGAGCGGGTTCGCCGAGCTGCCGGGACGGCACGGAACGGCGGGCGTTGAGGATATCCAGGTTGGGCTGGTTCATCCGCCCATTTTACCACCCGCGGCCTTAGCGGTCGCGCGGCGGCGGCGGGGGCGGCAGGGCGTCGTTGGGGCCCAGGTGGTCCAGGGCCTGGCGGCGCTGTTCCGGGGTCTGGTTGCGCCATTGCTCCACGAGCGCACGGCGCTGATCAGGTGGCAATGTGCGGAAGCGCTCGAACGCATCGTGCAGCTTTTGCCGCTGCTCGGGCGAAAGATCGTTGAATTTCTGCTGGTTGCGGCGAGCCTGCGCCCGTTCTTCCGGCGTCATCTGTTGCCAGTGGGCGATGCGGTCGCGGATTTCGGCGCGGCGATCGGCCGGTAGCCCGCGCCAGCGCTGGGCCTTGTCCAGCATGCGCGACTGCCGCTGCGGCGGGAACGTATCCCAATCCTTCGCCAGCGGCGAAAGGATGTCCTTCTCATCGGCAGATAACTGATTCCACGGCCGCGGCGGCGGCAGCGGGTGGTGGTCATCCGGCCCCTGCCAGTCGTTCGACGGGGCCGGCGGGGCGGCCTGCGCGACGGCGGCGAGCGGCGCACCGAGCAACAACAGCAAGGCGAGGGGTAGGGCGAGGCGGCGCATGGTGCTCACTTGTTATTCCGGGCCTGGCCGCCAGTGTCGTTGTACGCAAGCCAACTGTAGAACTGGAGGTCCTGGTACAGCGCGGGGTCGGTGTTGTCGGCATCCGGTGGCAGATCAGTGGGATCGGTGGCGTCCACGGCCTGCATGGCCGCGGGGGGCGCCGACGAGGGGCCGCCAAGCGGCTGCCACACCATGAGCGTAGCGAGCGCCACCACGGCAAATGCGCTGGCAGGAATGAGGACGCGGCGCGCCGTGGAATGGTGGGCCGGGGCGGACAATGCCGTGCGCCGTGCGGCACGCAGGCGGCCGGCCATGGCCGGATCCACGTCACGGCTGGCGCGCAGGTACAGATCCCTGGCGCGGCGTTCGAGTTCATGATCGTGCTGGCTCATCGCCATGCCTCCAGTTGCTCGCGCAGCGCATGCATCGCGCGCGAAAGATGTGTCTTTACACTACCGTCGGAGCAACCCATCGCCTGGGCGGTTTCGGCGACATCCAGGCCTTCCATGATGCGCAAGGTGAACGCCTCGCGCTGGCGCCGCGGTAACTTGCGGACCGCTTCCACGATATCGCCGTAGGCCTGCGAATCCTGCAGGCGTGCTGAAGGATCCGGCGCGTCGTCGGCAGGCTCCCACGCGGGAAGCTCGGCACCATCATCATCAGTGCCACCGCCGATCCAGCCCACCACGATGGAGCGCACCTTGCGGCGGCGTTGCAGGTCGACAATGCGCCGGCGCAGGATCCCCCAGAACAACGGGGTCCACTCCTGGGCGGGCTTCTCGCCGTAGTGCCGCACCAGCCGCAACATCGCATCCTGTACGGCATCCAGCGCGTCGTCGCGGTTGCCAAGGTGGATCTCGGCCATGCGCCACGCCCGCCGTTCAATCCCGGCCAGGAACGCATCCATGCTCGCAGGGATGTCGCGCAGGTCCTCGAGGGAGGCACTGTCGAGCGCGAGCGAGCCGTTCACGGCTTTCTCCGCGTCGTCGGTCTTGCCATCCTCGTGCTCCATACGGCCTGGTTTCACCCTGCTAAACGCGGTCGGCGACCGCCGGTTGACTCGCCATCGGGGGGTATCTTCCAACCTGGGCATTTACCGTGGGTGAAGTCAGCCACGGCGACGGCCCAGCGGCCAGGCCACCAGTGCGGCCAGGATGGCTCCTGCGAGGTACAGCGCCAGGTCAGCCGGGCCCTGGGCCAGCCGGGCGAGCGATACCAGCATGGCCGGCCCCGCATCGGAAATAGCCTGGGCGAAGCCCACCCCCATCATGCCCGCGATGGTCGCGGCGACGACCAGGCAGCCCACGTAGGCCGAGGCCAGCAACGTGGCGCCCGCCGCCAGCAATGCCCCGGGCACGCCCTCGAACCTGAGCCAACGCCGTACCACGTAGCCCAGGGCCCAGCCCACGGGCAGCGCCAGTGCGGGCAGGGCGCGGCCGAACATCATGGAGGGAACCATCCACGTCGCACCGGCGGCAAAGCCGAACAGGACGGCGCCGAGCAGGCCAGAAACGAGGTTGATGAGGCGGCGGATGGGGCTAGCCACCATGGCAGGGAATCGGAAGACGCATGGGAACCGGGGTGTGGGGAACGCCCGCATGATAGCGGGCCGGGGGCTTGCGCGCTCTTGAGGGCAGGCCCGGCCGCCCAAACCTTCCACGGTAGATGCTGACCGCCGGGCCCCGGCGGGCGCATAATTGACTACTTTGCGGCCTGCGGGCCGCCCCCACAGGACACCCATGAGCGGTTTCAGCCTCAGCAGCGAGCCCTTCACCCTGGAACGTGACTGCCAGGCGGTCATGGTGCCGCAAGGTGAAACAGTCACGCTCCCGGCCGGCCAGATCGGCTACATCACCCAGGCCCTCGGCGGCAGCTTCACCGTGTACGTGGAAGGCAACCTGTTCCGTATCGCGGGCAACGATGCCGATGCGCTGGGCAAGGAGCCGCCGCGCGCCATCGAGCTGCCGGCGGACGCATCCGATGAAGACGTGGAAAAGCTGGTGTGGCAACAGCTGCGCACCTGCTTCGATCCGGAAATTCCCATCAACGTGGTGGAGCTCGGGCTGGTTTATGACGTCAGCCTGGAAAGCAGCGACGAAGGCAGCCGCAAAGCGTACGTAAAAATGACGCTGACCGCGCCCGGCTGCGGCATGGGCGATATCCTCGTGGATGACGTTCGCACCAAGCTGGAACTGATCCCCACCGTGATGGAAGCCGATGTCGACCTGGTGTTCGATCCGCCCTGGAACCAGTCGATGATGTCGGACGCCGCGAAGCTTGAAACGGGGATGCTCTGAGCGCCGCTCAGAGCTCACGGAACTCCACGCTGCAGGCCGCGTTGTAGGCGGCCATCGCGGCGATCGTTGACGGCGCCGCATGCAGAACCGGCAGGTTTGCCGGTGCCAGCTTTACCTCGAGGCAAACATGCGCATCCAGCTCCATGAGCCGGATGAGCTGGATGATGGCATCGCGCTCCGGGGCCAGGCGCAGCAGCAGTTCGTTGATCGCCGTATCGACCGAATAGGTGCGTTGCGGGGGCAGGGTGACACTCCAGCCGTAGGCGCGCCGGGCCGAGCCAAGCCCTTCCTCGGCATCGCCTTTTTGCCAGCACTGGCCACCTTCTATGTTGAACTCGCGAACGAGGTGATCGAGCACGTGCCGTTCTGACGTCAGGCGGAACGAGGCACTGACCACGGGCGTGCGCAGGGCGAGGTCGGCGTCGATATCAAGCATGGTGCTGGCCATGGTGGTTCCCCTTTTAACGGCAGCGCGGGCGCGCCCCTCCCGTTTCGTGCATAGCATCGCGTTTTTTCACGACCTAGGGAAACCCCTAGGTAGTCGACCGTTAAATCTTGCGATACGTTGACAAGGACTTTCGGTCTGGGGGGATCGTAAGTCACACGGGCATTCGCGCCACGGCGCGAAATCATCATCGTTCGGAATGTGGTCCACCACGGCCGCAATGGCTTCGTGTTGCCCATTCCCGGAGGAGGAACGTAATGGCAAGTCATGTTCGCTTGAAACTCCTGGCGGTCGCTGTCGGCATCGCCGCTACCTCGGCCGCCTCGGCGGCAACCGAGCAGTCGCTGCGTGCGCAGAACCTGGGAGCCGCACCGGCCAGCCAGCTGGCCACCAAGCTTGGCCTTTCCGCTGACAATGCATTTGTTGCGAAGAATGCATTGCCCACGGTGAAGGGAACACAGACCGTGCGCATGCAGCAGACCTTCAAGGGCGTGCCGGTTTACGGCCGCAGCATCGCGGTCGAACAGGATGCGCAGGGCAATGCCCTGGTCGCCAGCGGTGTTGTCTCGTCCGACCTTCAGGTGGACCTGGCCTCGGTGGCCCCGAAGCTGGACCAGGCCGCGGCCGTGGCGGTGCTGACGAAGCAGGCGACGACCCTGCGCAGCGCCGCCGTGAAGCCGGAGAATGCCAAGGCCGATCTTTACGTCTACCCCGTCGATGGGGCGCCGGCCCGCCTGGTGTACCTCACCTCGTTCTTCAATGGGGGTGACCATCCCACCCGTCCCACCGCGATCGTCGATGCCAACACGGGCGAGGTCATCAAACAGTGGGAAGGCCTGACCAACGTGGATGCGACCGGTCCGGGCGGTAACGGCAAGACCGGCCAGTACACCTGGGGCGCCAACGGCCTCCCCGCCTTGAACGTGACGCAGTCGGGTACGACCTGTACGGCCCAGAACGCGAACGTGAAAAGCTACAACATGAAGAAGGCCACCTCCGGCAGCGGTACGTTGTGGAGCTTCACCTGCTTCAACTCCACGGGCGATGCGGTGAACGGCGCCTACGGCCCGATCAATGATGCCCACCACTTCGGTGGTGTTGTGCACGACATGTACACCGCGTACACCGGCGCCGCGCCGTTGAACCAGGTGCTGATCATGAAGGTGCACTACGGTTCGAACTACGAGAACGCCTTCTGGGATGGTAGTTCGATGACCTTCGGCGATGGCGCCAGCACGTTCTATCCGCTGGTGGCGCTGGATGTGACCTCGCACGAAATCAGCCATGGCTATACCGAGCAGCACTCCAACCTGGAGTATGACGGCCAGTCGGGCGGTATGAACGAGGCGTATTCGGATATCGCGGGCGAGGCGGCCGAGTATTTCGACCGCGGCTCGAACGATTTCCTGGTGGGTGCCGACATCGTGAAGAGCAGTGCCGGTATCGGTACCGCGCTTCGTTATATGTGTAACCCGCCGCAGGATGGTGGTTCGATCGGTAACGCATCGGATTATTACAGCGGCCTGGATGTGCACTACTCCTCGGGTGTGTACAACAAGGCGTTCTGCCTGCTGGCCAAGACCAGCGGTTGGGATACGGTGAAGGCGTTCAAGGCGTTCGCTCGTGCGAATGCCGTTTACTGGACGGCAACGTCGGATTTCAATAGCGGTTCGTGCGGTGTTGCCAGCGCGGCGACTGACCTTGGCTATTCCGCGACGGATGTGGCTGCGGCGTTCACCGGCGTGGGCGTGACCTGCTCCACCGGCGGTGGTGGTGGCACGGGCGGTACGGCGCTGCAGAACGGCACGGCCAAGACGGGCCTGGCGGGCAGCTCGGGCCAGGAACTGAGCTACACCGTGACGGTGGCGGCCGGTGCCAAGAACCTGGTGATCGCGACCAGCGGTGGTTCGGGCGATGCGGACCTGTATGTGAAGTTCGGTTCGGCGCCGACCACGTCGAGCTATAACTGCCGCCCGTATAAGACGGGTAATGCGGAGTCGTGCAGCTTTGCGACGACGCAGGCGGGTACGTACTACGTGAAGGTGCGCGGTTATTCGTCGTTCTCGGGCGTTTCGCTCAAGGCGACCTGGACGCCGTAAGCCTCGCGGCAATCGTGTCACTCCCGGGAAAGGGGCCAGGCTTTGTCCTGGCCCTTTTCTTTGCTATTGCGTTTCTGCGGGCTCGCCTTCGGCTTCGCGCTAGCGAATCGGTTCATTCGCTTTCGCGAATGCGTGTAGCCAGCGGCTTGCGCCGCCTCGCTCTTGTCGGTTGAGGCACAGAGCCCTTGGTGCCCACCCTCGCTGCTCAGACAGGTCCTCCGCGTTCGGTGCGGTTGGCCGCTTGCGCGGCCCATGTACTTATATGGCCTACGGCCGCTCTCTTGTGCGGAACTCGCCTCGAGGGTGGGCACCAAGGTCTCTCTGCAGCACCGAGGTTGCACGGCGGAGAGCTTGGGCCCGGCGATGCCCCCCTTGTAGGACGCTACACTGTGGCCGACAGCTTTCGCGACACCGCCGCAGGACCTGCGCGTGATCAACCAACAATGCGAAGACGCCGGATCAGGTTACTGTGCCGCGGCCACCAACGTCGCCGACACCTGTGCCGGACTCGCCGTCACAAATGCCCCCATCGTCAACACACAGGTCAGCACGGCAGCAGCGAAGAAGGTCTTCAGCAGGAAGGTTTCGACTTTCATGGCATGTCTCCTTGGGTCTATCGGGATGAGGTATGAGCCCCTTTGCCCTAGACGTTGCATCCCCCGTGCCAACGCTCGCGATACCTCACAAACGGCGCCACCAAGCCATTCTCAGCGATCTACCGCGCCGCGTTCCACGTGTCCGCGGACGCTTCCGTGTCCGACCGCCCACGTCCGCCGCAGATAACGCACCGGCTCTCCCACCACCCAAACTCATGGATCAAAAGAGCCGTCGGTGCCCACCCTCGAGGCGAGTTCCGCACAAGAGAGCGGCCGTAGGCCAAATAAGTACATTTGCGCCGCAGGCGCACTCCGCACCGAACGCGGAGGACCTGTCTGAGCAGCGAGGGTGGGTGTCGTGGTCAAGTCTTTCTAGACACCCGATAGGGTGGTTTATCGCGCCGCCTGTAGCTCGTGGATGGCTGGCGGGACCTGTCCGTTGGTCGCGT
>NZ_JBNDKI010000015.1:0-123229 GCF_050435445.1 Luteibacter sp. 621
CCCACGCGCCGCCCCCCCCCGCCCTCCGCCCGGTCTCGGGGGTGGGGGGGTCGGCGGGCGTGGGGGGGGCGGGCGGCGGCGGCGGCCCCCCCCCCCCCCCCCCCCCCCCCCCCCCCCCCCCCGCTCCTACAGTCAACCTTTCGCAAGAAAGCGCGGTTGACCCTGACGCATAAAGAAAATTTCACAACGAGAAAGCGAACCCGGTAGTACTGTAATAGTTGCCCCGGGGGCTGCCCCTGCATGAGGACGCGCACATGAAGTCGAAGTCCCTGCTGTTCCTTGCCGCCTGCCTTAGCGCAGGCACCGGTTCCATCGCCAACGCCGGCGAGAAGCCCAAGCCGCTCCCCGACCAGAAGCAGAGCGATATCAGCGAAGCGCTGAAGCTTTGCCCATCGTCGCTCGAGCGTTTCCTGCCCGGTGACTATTACTACTGCGATGCCGCCCGGCAGTTCTGGTCCGGGCATGATGGCAGTGCCCGCGAGAGCCTGAAGGATGCCGCCGCGTGGGCCAACAAGCCGGCGCAGTACGCGCTGGGCATCATGTACTTCAATGGCGATCACGCCGAGAAGAACCGCCCGCTGGGCCTGGCCTGGCTGGCGCTCGCCGCCGAACGGCACAACCCGGATTACGAGCCGGCCTTCGTCGATGCCTACCAGCGCGTCAGCCCTGAGGAAATGGCCCAGGCCAATGCCTACTGGACCCAACTGAAGGAAAAGTACGCCGATACGGTGGCCGCGCCGCGCGCGAAAAATCGTTTTGATCGCGCCTACAACGACATCGCCACGGCGGTGAATTTCGGTGGCTCCATTTTCATCGATGGCATTGCCGGCATGCAGATGACCGACGGTGTATACGGCGGCGATGCTGCGTACGGCGCCAGCGGTTTCAGCGTGGGCCGCTTCCTGCAGGGCCGCGAAGCCGTTGCCCTGGCCGGGTGGCAGTCCAACGTGTACGTGGGTGATGCCCAGCTGGTACCGATCGGCGAAGTCATCAACCGCAGCAAGAAAGAAGCCCCGCAATAAGCGCGTCGTAGCCCGCGCCGCCCACGGCAAAGCCGTCCCGATGCAGGGGCGGCCCGTGGGCATTTGGCCTGTCACATCCACCAAGAAGGAAGTGCGCGCATGAAGGGAATAGTGCTGGCCGGGGTGCTTGCCTCCGCCATGGCCCTGGCGGGCTGTAACCACGCCAACCGGCCGCAACCGTTGCCCGGGCAGGAGGCGATCGTCGCCAACGTGCTCGAGGGCTGCCCCTACGGCCTGGAGCGTTTCCTGCCGGGCGATTACTACTATTGCCAGGGCGCCTCGCACTTCTGGGCCGGGCGTTTCGGCATGTCGCGCGATAGCTTCGAGTCCGCCGCCCGCTGGGGCAGTAAGCCGGCGCAGGAAATGCTGGGGCTCATGAATTTCAACGGCGACCACATGCCGCAAAACCGCCCGCTGGGCGTGGCGTGGCTGGCGCTGGCCGCCGAGCGGCATGGCCCGGAATACGAAGGGCGCTTTGTATCCGCCTACCAGCAGCTCACCCCCGCCGAGCACGCCCAGGCCGATGCCTACTGGCGCCAGTTGAAGCCGGTCTATGCCGATGCCGTGGCGGCCGCGCGCGCCGATCACCGCTTCACCCGTGCATACCACGAGCTCGAGATGGCGGTGGCGTTCGGTGGCGGCGCCTACATCAACGGCATGACCTCCGGTGTCGAGAACGGCCTGAGCCTCACCGCACGTATCAAAAACGAGCGCGATACGTTCTTCGCCGGCTACGACACCCAGGTATGGGTAGGCGACGCGGAGCTCGTGCCGCTGGGCCAGCTCCCGGCCATCAAGAAAGCCGCGCCCCCCGCAACCACGCCCACGCCCAGCTCCAACTAGCGCACGCGAAAAAACTCCCCTGGAAGTAAGGTCAGGGGAGCGAAGGAGCGTCCACACCAGGAGCTCGAGGGGAAAACGGGGTAAGGCTTAAACCGGCTGCCAGTTCGGATCGGGTTCGGGCATGCCGGGGACGGGCGCACTCGCGTGCGGGCCCATCACGCCAAGGCCATCCATGGCCGGTTCCACGAAATCGTCAAAAAGGTCCATGGGAAGCCTCCCTAGGGTTAATGCAGGCCGCAGAGCAGGCCCAGTAAAAGGGCCCCAAGCGCCAGCGTAACGCGCAGCGGCTCAAAATTGCGTTCCAGTTCGGTGTTATCAGCGTCGGGCTTGGTCTTCATCTTCTTCTTTATCCTTCGGCGCCAACAGGGCCGCCGTGGTGCCAGTTCAGCGCCTGCCGGGGCGGCAGGCGCGGCTCCCGTGGGGCAATCCACGGGCTGTTTGTGGCAAAACGCGGGCAAACGCAGCGTGTAGGCCCGGAACCGGCTCGTACACGGGCAAAACACGGGCAATCGCGCGGCGGTGCTTGCGCGCCGGGGGCGGCCATTGCACCCTGCGCACGCCAACCCAAAACACGGAACCCCCATGGGCCGCAGCATTGCCATTGTTGAAGACGAACCCCTTATCCGCGCCAATTACGTGGAAGCGCTCACCCGCTTCGGCTACGACGCCCGCGGCTATGGCTCGCGCTCGGAGGCCTCGGTCGCCTTCGCCATGCGCCTGCCCGAGCTCGTCATCATCGATATCGGCCTGGGCGATGAGCCCGAGGGCGGGTTCGATCTGTGCCGCGAGCTGCGCGCCAAGAGCGCCACGCTGCCGATCATCTTCCTGACCGCGCGCGATTCCGATTTCGATGTGATCAGCGGCCTGCGCCTGGGCGCCGACGATTACCTTTCCAAGGACACCAGCCTGCACCAGCTGGCCGCGCGCATCGCCGCGCTGTTCCGTCGTATCGAATCGCTGAAGACCCCGGCCGCCAGCGAGAACGTGATCACCCACGGCCCGCTGCGCCTGGAAAGCGAGCGCATGCGCATCACCTGGAACGGCACCGAGATCCCGCTCACGGTCACTGAGTTCTGGATGGTGCACACGCTGGTGCGTTTCCCCGGCCACGTAAAGAACCGCGACCAGCTCATGCGCGAAGCCGAGCTGGTGGTGGATGACGCCACCATCACCTCGCACATCAAGCGCATCCGCAAGAAGTTCGTTGCGCTGGCGCCCGATTTCGATGCCATCGAAACCGTGCACGGCGTCGGCTACCGCTGGACTCCGTGACGCTCCGTCAGAAATTGCTCCTCGTCGCGCTGTGCACCCTGGCCCTTCCCGTGGCCGGGTGGCTGTACGTGCGGCAGATGGAAACCCTGCTGCGCGAAGGCCAGGCCCAGGCGCTGGTGGCGTCCGCGCGGGCGATGGCGCGCAGCCTTGTGGTCGTCGAAGCACCGCTGCCGCCGGCCGGCAGCGCGTGGTACGTACAGGCCGCCAACGTGCCCATCACCATCGATGGCTATGCCGATGACTGGGCCTCGCTGAGCCCGTGGGCGCAGCCGCTCGGGCGGAATGCCAAGGTGATGTTCGCCGAGGACGACCGCTGGCTGTACTTCACCATCGATGTCCGCGCACCGCAGCGCCGGCGTGCCGATGCCGCGGATCGCCTGGCGCTCAGCGCCGATCACCTGATTATTTCCATTGCCAGCAACGAGGATGCGCAGCGCTACCTGCTGGCCAGTGCCGCGCCCGGTGCGACCACCGCGATTGCCCTGGATCCCGAAGCGGGCGTGTTGCCCGATCGCATCAACGCGCAATGGCAGGAAGATGGCGGCGGCTTCCGCGCGGAACTGAAGCTGCCTCGTGGCCTGCGCCTGGATCGCTTCGGCATCGGTGTGCACATCGCTGCCGATGGCGATGCCGAACCGCTCAGTGCCGATAGCCGCCCGCTGCTCGAATTCTCGCCCGCGCTATCGCAGGAGCTGGCGCGCCTGGCCCCCGATGGCGTGCGTGTGCGCGTGCTTTCGCCCGATGCGTGGCTGATGGCGCAGACCGGCCGGCTGACCCTGCCGGATACACCGGCCAACGGCCAGCCCGGCTGGTTCGCGGCGCTGGTGTACCGCTCACTGCTCGCCACGCGCCTGGACGATAACGCCGCATGGACCGAGGACGCGCCAAAGATCGACCTGCCCGAAGTGCGCGAGGCGCTATCGGGTAAGCCGGCCACCGCATGGCGGGCAGGTGAAGAACGCGGCAGTGTCGTGCTGGCCGCGGCCATGCCGATCACGCAGGGCGGCAAACTGCATGGCGTCGTGCTGCTCGAACAGCCCAGCCGTGCGGTACCACTGCTCGCCAACCGTGCGCTGTTCGGCCTGCTGCTCACCAGCTTTGGCGTATTGCTGGTTGCCGGTGGCGTGCTGCTGTTGTTTGCCACGCGGCTCACGTTCCGCCTGCGCCGCCTGCGCAACGCCGCCGAGCGTGCGCAGGATAACGATGGCAAGCTCGATGGGCCGTTCCCGCTCATCGATGCCACCGACGAACTCGGCGACCTCGCGCGCAGCTTCGCACGGCTGTTCGATGTGGTGGGTGGCTATACCGATTACCTGCGCACACTCGCTTCCAAGCTGTCGCATGAACTGCAAACGCCCCTCGCCATCGTCAAATCCTCGCTGGATAACCTGGACCACGCGGGCCTGCCGCCCGAAGCCGAGCCTTATCTCGCGCGTGCCCGCGATGGCGTGACTCGTTTGAGCGCGCTGGTGCGTGCGATGAGCGAAGCCAGCCGCATGGAGCGCGCCATCGCCTCCGCCGAAGCGGAGGACGTGAACCTTGTCGATGTCGTGCGCGGTTGCGCCGAGGGCTACCGCGGCCTCGCCGGCGATCGGCCTATCGAGGTGGATGTGCCCGCCGAACCGGTGGTGATGCATGTGTCACCTGAGCTCATCGCGCAGGCGCTCGATAAGCTGTTCGATAACGCGCTGTCGTTTACGCCGCCCGGTGGATGGTTGCGCATTGCGTTGCATCCCACGGTGGATGGCGCCGATGTGGAGCTCGCCAACCAGGGGCCGCCGTTGCCCGCGGCGATGCAGGGGCGCCTGTTCGATTCGCTGGTGAGCTTGCGTGACAAAGCCACGCCGGGCGAAGCGCCACACCTGGGGCTCGGCCTCTACGTCGTGCGCCTCGTCGCCGAACGGCACCAGGGCACCGCCAGTGCGCGAAACATCGACGATGGCGTGGCGTTTACGCTGCACCTTAAGGGATTGCCGCGGCAGCGGTTGGGCTAAGCCGCGCCGTTCCTGCGGCGGCGGATCGCGCGCAAGCGCGCTCCCACAATGGCCTGCGCAGATCTTGTGTAGGAGCGCGCTCGCGCGCGATCCGCCGCCATGACTTGCTAACGCCAGGCGTCACGAAGAATCGTCAACGCAGCCTGCAGCGCATCATCAGTCCGGCTGCCGATCCCATCGCCTGGAAGAAACAATCGCGCATGCTTTCCGTCGTAAGCAAGGGTGCACGACCCATCAGCGACATCCCTGACTTCGGTGATCTCGCCAGTCATCACCCGCGCCCACGCCGCGGTGAACCGCTTTGCGTCTGCGGCGTTGAGTTCGGTGTCTTCTGGCGGGTCGTCGCTGCGCAGGCTCACCTGCCACCGGCCCGACGGGGTCTGTCGGACAATCCATGCGCCGGAGATGCGCCCGTCTTCGGCCACTGACCAGAGCACGGCGAAGCGACCGTGGGCCTTGGCCAGCAACGGGTCGACCGCACGCGATGTGTCAGCGAGATACTCGCGGAAGGACCGTTCGCATCGCGATGCCTGGCTACCCGGCTGGCCGTCGGCCTCGGTGAGGACTTGGGTCAATGCTGCGGATAGGGTGTGTACCTCGGGCGGAGCCGCATGCGCTGCCATGGGCACCGTGAGGAAGAGCACGAGCATGGCGGTCAGGGGGCGGGTTTTCATGTCTCAGACGATACCGGGGAAGGGGCGTGCGTGGTCGCGAGGTTTTTTCGCGTGCAAGCACGCTCCTACAGGGGCATCACGATGCGGTCCGGGACGGCTCTTGTAGGAGCGCGCTCGCGCGCGATCCGCCGCCAGGCGGCCCGTCCCCTCTGCGGCGGGGCAACCGGCCCCCAGGGTAGGGCACACACGCCAATTGGCCCTACAATCCAAGGTCAACCCACCGGGCATCCCCACACCCCATGATCTCCCGCGAACAATTCGACGCCTACGCCGCGCAGGGCTGCACCCGTATCCCGCTGGTGCGCGAGGTGTTCTCCGATCTCGATACCCCCCTCTCGGTGTACCTGAAGCTGGCCGATGGCCCGTACACCTTCCTGTTCGAATCCGTGGAGGGTGGGGCCACGTGGGGGCGCCATTCCATGATCGGCCTGCCGGCCCGCCGGGTGTACCGCCTGCGCGGGCACGAGCTGGAGGTGGAAGAGAACGGTGAGGTGGTCGAAACCCGCCACCTGGCCGATCCGCTGGCCGAGATCGAGGTACTGCGCAAGCAGTACGAGGTGCCCAAGCTGCCCGGCCTGCCGGATTTCACCGGTGGCCTGGTCGGCTACTTCGGCTTCGAGACCATCGGTTATATCGAAGAGCGCCTGGCCCAGTGGGACAAGAAGGATGAGCTGGGCACGCCTGATGTGCTGCTCATGCTGGCCGATGAGCTGGCGGTGTTCGATAACCTCAAGGGCCGCCTGTACCTCATCGTCCACGCGGACCCCTCGCGCCCCCAGGCCTATGCCGAAGCGGTGCGCCGGCTCGATGCGCTGACCTTTCGCCTGCGCCAGGGCGGGGTTAGCTACCCGCAGATGCTGCAGCCCGCCGCGCTGGATGAATCCGATTTCAAATCCTCGTTCACCCGCGAGGAATACGAGAACATGGTGCGCACCGCGCAGGAGTACATCCGCGCCGGTGACATCTTCCAGGTGGTGCCCTCGCAGCGCCTGAGCATCGGCTTCAATGCCCGCCCGGTGGATGTGTACCGCGCCCTGCGCGCGATGAACCCCTCGCCGTACATGTTCTTCATCGATATCGGCCCCACCCAGATCGTCGGCTCCTCGCCGGAGATCCTGGTGCGCCTGAAGAACGGCCGAGTCGTGCTGCGCCCCATCGCCGGCACCCGCCGCCGTGGCAAGGATGAAGCCGAGGACATCGCACTCGAAACCGAGCTGCTGGCCGATCCAAAGGAGCGCGCCGAGCACCTCATGCTCATCGACCTCGGCCGCAACGATGTGGGCCGCGTGAGCCAGACCGGCACGGTGGAACTGGCCGAATCGTTCGTGGTGGAACGCTACTCGCACGTCATGCACATCGTTTCCCAGGTGGAAGGCGATATCAAAGACGGCATGTCGTACATGGATGTGATCAAGGCGACGTTCCCGGCCGGCACCGTCAGTGGTGCGCCGAAGATCCGCGCGCTGGAGATCATCCAGGAACTGGAACCGTTCAAGCGCAACATCTATGCCGGCGCCATCGGCTGGCTCGGCTGGTGGGGCGATGCGGATACCGCCATCGCTATCCGCACCGCGGTCATCCAGGATGGCCGCCTGCACGTCCAGGCCGGCGGCGGCGTGGTCTACGATTCCGACCCCGCAGCCGAGTGGGAAGAAACCATGAACAAGGGCCGCGCACTATTCCGCGCCGTCGCCCAGGCCGCAAAGGGCCTATAACTGTAGGAGTGCGCTCGCGCGCGATGGGTGCTCGCGACAACGTGAATCGCGCGCGAGCGCGCTCCTACAAGTTCCAAATCGATCCAGCAGTGCTAATTCATCCGACGGTAAGGAGATCGCCCGTGAAGAAGTACCTCGCTTTAACCCTGTGCGCCACGCTGTTGCCCGTGACAGCGCTGGCCCAGAGCCTGCAGCCGCATATCGAAGTCGTCGGCCACGCCGAGCGCTCCATTGAGCCGGACCGGTTTCATATCGACATCAAAGTCGAGGCGGTCGATATCAAGCCGGTGAATGCACGCACGCGCGTGGAAAAGAACATGGCCAAGGTCACGGCAGCATTTCGTGCCAACCATGCCATCCCCGAATCGATCAACGCCTCGACCCTTTCGATCATCCCGCACGAGCGCCGAGTCGATGATGATGAGGTGGTCGATGGTACCGAGGTGACACGGACCGCGTCGGCTACCTTTACCCGCATGGAAGACCTGCGCAAATTCATCGATAGCCTGGATACCGCCGGCACCGAGCTGCAGATCACGGGCACGGAGATGAGCCGTAGCGACAAGGAGGCCCTGGATGTCGCGCTGCGCGAAGACGCCATGCGCGATTCGACCCGGAAGGCTGAGCGTATTGCCAAAGCCTATGGCGTCAAGCTCGGTTCGTTGTACACGGCGGGCGATCGCCCCGGGGTATCCGGCGGCTATTCCGATCTTGAAAGTGTCACAGTCAGTGCAAACACCCCACCGCCGCCCATCGACCTGGAAGTGGGCACCATCAAGATGCAGAGCACGATCTACGCCACATTCCTGCTGAACCCGTAACCCTGTAGGAGCGCGCTCGCGCGCGATGGGTGCTCGCGACAACGTGAATCGCGCGCAAGCGCGCTCCTACACAGAGCCAGGTGGTCGCCTCAGTACAACTCGTTTATCAGGCGAAGATACTCATCCAGCGTCCAAAGAACGTGCTTTTCGTGCTTCCGCTTGTGCCGTTTCAAGCCGTGTTCAATATCGATCGCCAGGCTTGCGAATCCTTCGTCCCATTCGGGCCTTCCTGCAGGCTTAAGCTCCTGGTCAAAGCGGTCCGTTACCCTCAGCTTGCCCACGGGTACTTTCAACTCATAGGCGACATGCGTCAGTAATTCATCGAACCGGTCGAATGTCATCACCGTTGCGTAATTCGCTTCCGCATAGATTTCCTGCAACGAAAGGGTCGCTCGATCGGTCGGGAATGCCATGCCAGGGCCTCACTTACGCCGGGTCGCGGATGCGGGGATAATAACGGGCTGGTGATGGGCTTGGGGTCGCGCGCGAGCGCGCTCCTACACGAACATGCAGGTGTCGGTAATGGTGGCGAAGAAGATCATTGTGGCGGGTTCGATCGCGGTCATGGCCACGGTCTCGTCACCGTCCGAAGCGCGCACGCCATTCACCAATGACGTCGCCTCGCGCACCCAGGCGCTGGCGCTGCTGGAAACGCTGAACGCCGATCTGCTTAGCCACCCCAGCGCCACACTGACGCTGGAACGCTGGTGCGGTGAGCACGGGCTGGCGCCGGAAGCGAAGATCGTGGCGAACCGGGTGAAGGGCGAGGACAAGCCATTGGCCGCTGAAGATCGCGCCGCGTTGGGCATCGGTGCCGACGAACCCGTGCGTTATCGCCGGGTGCAACTGGCGTGCGGCGGCCATGTGCTGTCCGAAGCCGATAACTGGTACGTCCCCGCGCGGCTCACCCCGGAAATGAACCAGGTACTCGACAGCACCGACCAGCCGTTCGGCAAGGTGGTGCAGGGCCTGCACTTCCGCCGCCAGACCATCAGCGCCGACCTGCTGTGGTCGCCGCTGCCCAAGGGCTGGGAAATGGATGCGCCGTTGCCGGCGGCCGGGCAGGGCCCGCTGCCCATCCCCCACGATGTACTGCGCCACCGCGCCATCCTCTACACCCAGGACAACCAGCCCTTCAGCCTGGTGGTCGAAACCTACACGGCCGAAGTGCTGGCCTTCGGCCGCCGCTGAAGGCCGCCTTCGCACCCTGTAGGAGCGCGCTTGCGCGCGATAAGCCAACGAAGCGGCGACGCAAGCGCCCATCGCGCGCAAGCGCGCTCCTACAGGAATACGCCGTGGCCGAACGGGTTATCCCCTCTAGCCGAATTGCCGCATCCGCCGGGCCCGCCCAAGCTGGAGCCGTATTCTCGGGGGAGGTTCCCAATGCCCAACGCCACGGCACCTGTTCGCAAGGCCCCCGCCGGCCGGCCGGCAAGTACCCCGCTGGGCGCGCTGCTCACCGTGGCCAATGCGCCGCGGATTGGTCCGCAGCCCAAATCCCTGGATAAGGCCCTGGCCAGTGCCCAGCACTGGGTGCAGCTTTCCGATGCCCGCCGCCCCGATGCCATGTGGCTGGAGGCGGGGCAGATGATGCAGCGGATGGTGCCGCGCGCCGAATGGGTGCGGTACCTGCGCAAGATCCGCCTGGATCGCGGCGTGCTGGTGGGGCGTGAGTGGTTCGAGATGGCGCGGGTGCGCGACCCGGTGGGCTTGCCGGCGGGGGACTACCTCAACGTGATCTTCCTGGCCCATTACGCCAAAGCGGTGCTTTTCGAGACGGTGTCGCTGGCCCCGGGAGCCGATGGGTGGCTCCCGGTGGGGTACGTGATCCGCCCCGTCCAACGCGAGATCAATTTCGTCCAATAGCAACGCGGTCCCACAGGGGGAGTCGCCATGCTGCATGTTCGGATTTCCAACGACACCGTGCTCTGGTGGGATCTGCCGGCGGGAACGTTTACGGCGCGGCGCGCTTATACTCGCCCGCAGGCCAAGAAGGACCCTGCCATGAGCGAAAACGATACGCCCGTCCGCGGCGAATACACCCGCCCGCCCATGCAGCGCGGCGTGGATCCGCAGCGCATGAACTGGCTGTGGCAGCTGATCCTGCAGGCGACCGACCTGAAACCGGATGAGGTGCGTGCGGCACTCAACGCGATTGGCGTGGCCGCTACCGACAAGCGCCTGGCGAGCTGGGCCGTGAGCGATCGCGACGAAAGCTACTTCCCGCTCACCATCGCTGAGCTCGAGCGCAACCTGCGTGCCGTGGTGGCGGTGAAGCAAAAGCGCGCCGAGGCTGCGGCGCAGCCGGCAGCTCCCACACCAGACGAACCGGAAGCCTAAACCCTAAAGCGTGCCGCGCTCCCCTGTAGGAGCGCGCTTGCGCGCGAAAAGCCTACAAAGCGGTGACGCAAGCACCCATCGCGTGCAAGCACGCCCCTACACGAGCGACGTATCGCGCCGGTGCGCGGCGCGGCCCGCAGTGATTTAGGAATAGCGGGTGGAGAGGAACTTGAAGAACGCGCGGAGGCCCTGGGCTTCGCCGCCGCGAGGGTGGCCGGGGCGGTCGCCGTCGTTCCACGCGTAGGTATCCAGGTGCATCCAGTTCTGGCTTTCGGGGACGAAGCGCTCGAGGTACAGCGCGGCGGTGATCGCGCCGGCGTGGCGGGATGGGCCGGCGTTGGCGAAATCGGCGATGTACGACTCCAGCATGCGCCGGTACGGCCGCCATAGCGGCAGGCGCCACATCGGGTCGTCCACGGATTCCGCGGCGCCGATCACTTCATCGGCCAGCTGGTCGCGGTTGGTGAACAGGGCTGGCAGCTCGGGGCCCAGGGCCACGCGGGCGGCGCCGGTGAGCGTGGCGAAATCCACGATCAGGTCGGGCGATTGCTCCACGGCAAAGGCCAGCGCATCGCACAGCACCAGGCGGCCTTCGGCATCGGTGTTGTCCACTTCCACAGTGTGGCCGGCGCGGGTGCGGATGACTTCGCCCGGGCGCATGGCGTTACCGGCAATCGCGTTTTCCACCGCAGGCACGAGCAGGGTCAGGCGCACCGGCAGGCGCGCCTTCATCACCAGGCCGGCGAGCGCGATGGCGTGGGCGGCGCCGCCCATGTCCTTCTTCATCCAGCGCATGCCATCGGAGGGCTTGATATCCAGGCCGCCGGTGTCAAAGCACACACCCTTGCCGACAATCACCAGCTTGGGGTTGGAATTCTTGCCCCACGTCAGTTCGATAAGGCGCGGCTCGCGATGGCTCGCGCGGCCCACCGCGTGGATGGTCGGGAAGTTGTTGGCGAGCAGTTCCTCGCCCACCCACTCGCGCACCTTCGCCTTGTGCTCGGTGGCGTGGGCGTGGATGGCCGCGGAGAGATCCGCCGGGCCCATGTCTTCGGTGGGGGTGTTTACCAGGTCGCGGACTTCGAACACCGCTTCCATCAGCGGCTGCACGGCACGCAGCGTGGCCGGCTCCACCAGCAACTGCGCGGCGGGGCGGGCAGCCTTGCGGTAGCGCTCAAAGCGGTACGCGCCCAGCGCCCAGCCCAGGGCCAGCAGCTCGCGGTCTTCCACGATCGAATCTTCGGCGATCTGGTAGATGCCTTCCGGCAGGCGCTGCGGCAGGCCACCCAGGATGGAGAGCGGTTCCTTGCGGTCCACGCCCACCACCACGCGGGAGATGCCACCCGCGTTGTTCGGCAGGACAGCGACGGCGCCCGAGGTCGGACGAAAACCCAGCGACGCCAGCCACTGCCGGTGCGTGGCACCCAGCTTCTGCTCCATGGTGGGCATCGATGCCGCATCCACGAGTTCAATGATGGTGACGGAGCGCTTTCCGGATTTCCGGTCGATCAATGGCGACATCAGGCCTCCCGTGCCTCGCGGCAGTTGGTGGCCGCGTCAATGACTGGTTGGTATTGCAGCCATATTCTAGCCAACCCTAGCGGCAGAAGCGTCAAGCCATTCGGCCAGACCATGCATATCTGCAAATTCCAGGTCCGGCGCCGGGCCGTGTGACCATGTTTCGCCGGTGCGGTTGACCCAGACAGTTCTCAAACCGGCTTCGCGGGCACCCACCACATCCAGCAGGGGATCGTCACCTACGTGAAGGATGTGCGCGGGCGGCACCCCCAGGGCATCGGCGGCGGCAAGGAAGATCTTCGGATCCGGCTTGGCCACGCCCGCGCCTGCGGCGTTGATGCGCGTATGGAAAAGATGGTGCAGCCCGATCACTTCCAGGTCGGCGTTGCCATTGGAGATGCTCGCTATCGGCAGCTTCGCCGCGATGCGTTCCAGGGCGGGCAGGGCATCGGGGTAGAGCTCGACGTTGTTGCGCGCGGCGTAGTAGATGCGCCACAGGGCATCCACCGGCGCATCGTCGATACCGCAGGCCTCGAACGCCTGGCGGATGGTGATGCGGCGCTGCTCGCTGAAATCGTGGGCGAGGTGGGTGTGCTCACGCGCCACCTTATCGCGCAGTTCGCGCATGGCCTCGATCGGCCATTTCGTTGCGACGTCGGGGTGGTGCTCTTTCAGCCAGCGGTCCACGCAGTGCTCGGCTTCGATCAGGGCCGGAAGGACAGGCCACAGGGTGTCATCGAGGTCGAGGGTGATGGCGCGGATGGGGAGCACGAGGGGTTCCATGGGCGTGGCCGCGTATGGGCCAAGAGCATCGCGTGCAAGCACGCTCCTACAGGGGTGGCGTGTTGGGCTCGCCGACCCGCGGTGCCCATCGCGCGCGGCGCGCCCGTGTAGGAGCGCGCTTGCGCGCGATAGGTGTACCTCAGCGCGCAGACACCTTCAGCGTCTGCCCCAGCTTCACGTTGTTGTCCTTCAGCCCGTTCATGGCGCGGAGCTGGTTCACATCAACGTTGTTCTTCTTGGCGATCGAATACAGCGTGTCACCGGCGGCGACCTTGTAGGTCTTGCTGGCGGCAGCGGCCGGCTTCTTCTCCGCCTTGGCGACGGCCTTCGGCTCGGCAGCAGCGGCCGGGGCGGCCTTGGCCGCCGGCTTCGCCTCGGAAACCTTCGGCGTTTCCACCTTGGTGGACTTTTCGCTGGCATCCACCGCCGGTTTCGCCGTGTTCTTGCCGGCGACGGTCACGGCATCGGCCGTGACCTTGGCGAACTTGCCGCCGATCTTCGCGTTATCGGACGAGGTGAAGGCTTCGCCGCGGACGCCCTTGAAGCCCTGGTGGGCGCTGGTCGTGACGCTGGCGACGACGCGAGCGAACGGCGAGGCTTCGGTGGCTTCGGCAGCGGCCTTGGCGGCGCCCGCCGTCTTGCCTTTGGCCACGGACGGTGCGGCCTTGACGGCCTCCTTCGCGGCTTCGGCAGCAGCGGCCGGCGCAGCGGCAGCGGCCACGGTCGGCGTGGTCATCGCCTGGCCCACGTTGCCGCGGGTGCCCACGGTGGAAGCGATCTTCTGGCGACGGCCGGCATCAGCCGCGGCCAGCGCGGTGCCATCGGCGTACGGCAGCAGGTTGTGTGCCTTCAGCAGCGAGCCACCCTGCGCCGAGGTCACGAAGGCCAGGAACTCCTTCACTTCCGCCGCCTTCGGGCTGGCATCGTTGCTCACCAGGTACAGCTCGGTGTACAGCGGGTAGGCGCCGCTGGCGATCGTCGAGGCCGACGGCTTCACGCCATCGATCGAGAGCAGCTTCAGCTTGGGGTTGCTGCCGGCACCGGCCAGGGTGGTCGCACCCAGGCCACGGCGATCCAGGGTCACGCCTTCTTCCAGCTTCGTCTGGTTCACGTACAGGCGCGGCGCGGCCACCGGCTGGTTGCCGCGGCCGAACAGCAGGCGGCGCAGGCTCCATTCCACGCCATCGCCCGGGCTGGCCACGGCGTAGAGGTTGATCGGCGCGTCATCGCCACCGAGCTCCTTCCAGTTCGTGATGTGGCCCATGTAGATCTCGTGCAGCTGCATCAGGGTGATGTTGCTGACGGGGTTGGACGGGTAGGTGACCATCACCAGGCCATCCCATGCCACCGGAGTAAAGGTGAGCGACTGCTCCTTGCCGCCGATGCCCGGGCGAGCCGAGCCGGCCAGGTCGGCCGTGCCGGAAGCCACCGCATCCAGGCCCGAGGCCGTGTTGAACGGCTGCAGTTCGAACTTGCCCTTGCCGGCTTTCTCATAGGCCTTGGCGACATCGGTAACCACGCCGCGAGCGGTGGTGACGTCACCGCGCCAGATCAGCTGGGGCGGCGCGGCAAGGACGGTAGCGGAGGCGCTAAGGCCGATCAGCGTGGCAGTAAACAGTCGCGCGAGACGAAGAGACATGGACGGCAAGAACTCCGGACTAATCGGGGTGGCAGATTTGGGCCGCAATTGTGGGCCATAAGGGCCCCGCGCGCACCATTGACGTCATTCAGCATCCTGCCGGTGCAAAACAGAACGAAGCCTGTCGGCCAAGAACAATCTCATGAGAACCCCAGACACCCCACCGTTGACCGCTCTGTGTAGGAGCGCGCTCGCGCGCGATGGGTGCTCGCGGCAACGTGCATCGCGCGCAAGCGCGCTCCTACAGAAGATCTGCGCAGGTCCGACGGGCAGAAGACCTGCGCAGGTCCGACGGGCAGAAGACCTGCGCAGGTCCGACGGGCAGAAGATCGGCGCAGGTTCCGCCGGGGCAGGTCCCGTGGGGCATCACAAGACGGCGTAGTACACGGCATCGTCGCGCACCACGGTCAGCAGCAACTGCCGCCCACCCAGCGAACCGGTGGTGGGCAGGCCCTTCACCCCGGGCACGCGGCGCTGGCCGATCTGGGCGACCACGTCGCCATCGCGCAGGCCGGCCTGGTAGGCGGCGGAATTCTTCTGCACGTTGGCCAGGGCCACGCCATAGAGGCCCTGGGCCTTCTGTTCCTGGGTGAGGTCGGTGAGGGTCACGCCGGCCAGGCGCTTGTCCAGTTTCGCGCCGTCCAGCGTGGCCAGCTTCGTCGCTTCAATGGAAGCGGTGACATCCCGTGCCGCGCCTTCGCGCTGCACGCTCAGCTTCACCTGTGAGCCGAGCGGCAGCAGGCCTTCGGTGTTGCGCACGTCCTGCGCGTTGCGCACCGGCTTGCCATCGATGGCGGTAAGCACATCGCCGGTCTGCAGGCCGGCGCCATCGGCGGGCGAGCCGCTGGTCACGCCGGTGACCACCGCGCCATTCGTATCCTTCAAGCCCAGCGCCGTGGCGATGCGCGGGGTGATGTCCTGCACCTCCACGCCCAGGTTGCCGCGGCGGACCTTGCCGTAGGCCAGCAGCTGCTTCATCACCGAGGTGGCCAGATCGGTAGGGATGGCGAAGCCAATGCCCACGTTGCCGCCTGAGGGCGTAAAGATCATGGAGTTGATCCCGACCAGCTCGCCGCGCAGGTTCACCAGGGCGCCGCCGGAGTTGCCGGGATTGATGGAAGCATCGGTCTGGATGAAATTCTGGATGCCCTTGCCCAGCCCCGTTCTATTAAGGGCGGAGACCATGCCCGAGGTGGCGGTCTGGCCCAGACCGAACGGATCGCCCACGGCCACCACGAAATCACCGACGCGAAGCTGCGCGGAATCGGCCACGGGTAATGCCTGGAGGCGCTCGGCGGGAATCTGCAGCACCGCCACATCGGTATCCGGATCGGTGCCGATCAGTTTGGCTTTGAAGTCGCGCCCATCCTGCAGGGTGACCGTGATATCGTCCGCGCCCCCCACGACATGGTTGTTGGTCAGGACATACCCCTTGGCCGCATCCACCACCACGCCCGAGCCCAGGCTCTGTTCCACGCGCTCGCGCGGCACGCCCTGGCCGAACAGCTGGGCGATCAGCGGATCATCGTAATAAGCCCCACGGGCGCGTACGCGCGTCTTCGTGGAGATATTCACCACCGCCGGCGTCACCTTGGCCAGCATGGGTGCCAGTGAAGGCACGGGCTGGCCATCGACGGCGGGCGGGATGGCGGCGAAGGCCGGTGTCGCCAGGGCCATGGCGAGGGTGGCGATGAGGGTCCGCGGGGTGGGGCTGGCGGGCATGTGGATCTCCTTGGCTGGGGCTCATTCAAGAGCATCGCGCGCAAGCGCGCTCCTACATTGGGTGGGGTTGAGACCACCCAATTCGGCATCAGTTTCAACCCCTGAGACAGGTGTAGGTAATGCTTTACAACGACCCCCTCCGAGCGTAAGGTTCAACCCCGGCCGCAACCACAACATCTTGTGTTCCTTCGTTCGATAGTTACCAAGTGCTGGTGCTGCGGAGACTCAGGTTCAAGCTTCAAACCAGCGTCCTGTAAAGGCTTTTCGGGGCCAGGCGCCAGGGTGGTAAAGGATGGTCGATTTCGTCCGGGGGGATGGAGTCGACAGGTTGCGCCTACGCATACCAATAAGAACGGCCGACACAGGCCGAGTACTTGAGGACGACACACACAATGAGCACCGCACGCGCCCAGGCCCTCGGCCTTGAATCGGCCATTCCGCTGCAGCCCGCCTCTTACGATATCTGGGACAAGAAGTACCGCCTGAAGGCGAAGAACGGTGTGCCGGTCGATGATTCGGTCGATGGCACCTACCAGCGCGTCGCCCGCGCCCTGTCTGATGTGGAAGCCACCGAAGAGCTGCGCGCGCACTGGAACGAACGGTTCCTGTGGGCCCTGCGCCGCGGTGCCATCCCGGCCGGCCGCATCACCTCCAACGCCGGCGCGCTGGAGCACAAGCCCGCCACCTCCACCATCAACTGCACCGTCTCGGGCACCATCCACGATTCCATGGATGACATCCTGGAGAAGGTGCACGAGGCCGGCCTGACCCTGAAGGCAGGCTGCGGCATCGGTTACGAATTCAGCACGCTGCGCCCGCGCGGCGCGTACGTGAGCGGTGCGGGCGCCCATACCTCGGGCCCGCTGTCGTTCATGGATATCTACGACAAGATGTGCTTCACCGTCTCCTCCGCCGGCGGCCGCCGCGGTGCGCAGATGGGCACCTTCGATATCAGCCACCCCGATGCCAAGGAATTCATCCGCGCCAAGCGCGAGGATGGCCGCCTGCGCCAGTTCAACCTGTCGCTGCTGATCACCGATGGCTTCATGGAAGCCGTGGAGCACGATCAGGATTGGCCCACCGTGTTCCCGGTGCACGTGAAGGAGCAGGGCGAGATCGACCTCACCGACGCCTCCAAGGTCGTGTGGCGCGAGTGGCCCACCAAGGAAAACTACGTCACCCGCGATGACGGCCTGGTGGCCTGCAAGATCTACGGCCACATCCGCGCCCGCCATCTGTGGGACATGATCATGGTCTCGACGTATGACTACGCCGAGCCGGGCTTCATCCTGATCGATCGCGTCAACGAGATGAACAACAACTGGTGGTGCGAGCACATCCGCGCCACCAACCCCTGCGGCGAGCAGCCGCTGCCGCCGTACGGCTCGTGCCTGCTGGGCTCGGTAAACCTCACCGTGTTCGTGCGCGATCCGTTTGGCCCCAAGGCCCGTTTCGATTGGGATGAAT
The DNA here is from genome assembly GCF_050435445.1 of Luteibacter sp. 621. Lineage (NCBI taxonomy): Bacteria > Pseudomonadati > Pseudomonadota > Gammaproteobacteria > Lysobacterales > Rhodanobacteraceae > Luteibacter > Luteibacter sp. 621. The sequence continues at coordinate 17,811 of NZ_JBNDKI010000015.1, forward strand.
ACCGCGAGGTCGTCCGCGTGTTCACCCGCATGCTCGATAACGTGGTGGAAATCAACGGCCTGCCGCTGCCGCAGCAGCAGCACGAGATCCTCTCCAAGCGCCGCCACGGCATGGGCTTCCTGGGCCTGGGCTCCACGCTGGCCATGCTGAAGATGAGCTACGGTTCGGCCGAATCCGTGGGCTTCACCGAAGACGTGAGCCGCGAGATGGCCGTGGCCGGCTGGGAAGTTGCGCTCGACCTGGCGAAGGAAAAGGGCCCGGCCCCGGTGCTCGCCCAGACCTTCGACGTCACCGGCGACATGCTGCGCAAGCGCCCGGAAATGGTCGCGGACGGCTGGAAGGTCGGCCAGCAGATCAAGGGTTCCGTGCTGCACGCCAAGTACTCGCGCTACATGCAGCGCGTGGCCTCCGTGGCGCCGAACCTGGTGGCCGAGCTGGCCGAAGTGGGTGCGCGCTTCACCCACCACTCGTCCATTGCCCCCACCGGCACCATCTCGCTTAGCCTGGCCAACAATGCCTCCAACGGCATCGAGCCCAGCTTCGCCCACCACTACTCGCGCAACGTGATCCGCGAGGGCAAGAAGTCGAAGGAAAAGGTCGAGGTGTTCAGCTACGAGCTGCTGGCCTACCGCGCCCTGATCAACGGTGATGCCATGCCGTACTCCGAAGACCCGAAGACCCGCCTGCCGGAATACTTCGTCTCGGCCGACGACATCAGCCCCAAGGAGCACGTGGATATCCAGGCGGCCTCGCAGAAGTGGATCGATAGCTCCATTTCCAAGACCGCGAACGTCCCCACGGATTACCCGTACGAGGACTTCAAGGACATCTATACCTACGCCTATAAGCAGGGCTTGAAGGGCTGCACCACGTTCCGTTTCAACCCCGCCGCGTTCCAGGGCGTGCTTGTCAAAGAAACCGATCTTGAGAACACCCTCTACCGCTTCGAATTGGAAGACGGTAGCGTTGTCGAACTGAAGGGTAACGATGAGGTGGAATATGACGGTGAAATGCACACCGCCGCCAACCTCTTTGATGCCCTGAAAGAAGGTTACTACGGCAAGTTCTGACCCCGCGGAGAGGGAACAAAGTTATGACGAACGACGAAAACCAGATCGACGAGGCGGCGGAATTGCCGGTGAGCGATACCACCGACACCACGGAAACGACCGAGTCGACCGACACCACCGAGGCGAATGAAGTCTCCGGTTCGGTCACCGAATCGGCCAACCCCGAGCACCCGCCGGTGGTTGCCAAGAAGGTGGTGAAGAAGAAGCCGGTTGCCAAGAAAGTGATCGAGCCGACCCCGGCCCCGACCACCGAAGCCACCGACGCCGTGTCGTCCAGCGAACCGGATTACATCGCCGAGCTCGACGCCCCGGCACCCAAGGCTGAAAAGCCCAAGGCCCCGCGCAAGCCCAAGGCCCCGAAGCCGCTGGTAAGCCAGGCCGACATCGCCGGCGACGAAATCGCCGCCCACCAGGCCGACGAAGCAGCCGCTCCGTCCGAACCGGTCGTGGCGAAGAAGCCCAAGGCAAAGAAGGCCGCCCCGAAGAAGGCAGCCTCCAAGGCCCCGGCTAAGAAGGCCGCCGCCGAACCGGCAGCCCCGGCCAAGAAGGCCGCAGCCAAAAAGGCAACGGCTAAGAAGGCTGTAAAGAAGGCCGCCGCCAAGAAGGCGACTGCCAAGAAGGCCCCGGCCAAGAAGGCAGCTGTTAAGAAGGCAGCCACCAAAAAGGTCGCCGCCAAGAAGGCAGCCGTGAAGAAGGCCGCCCCGAAGAAGGCAGCTGCCAAGAAGGTCGCGGTGAAGAAGGCTGCGCCGAAGAAGGCAGCGGTCAAGAAGGCCGCCCCGAAGAAGGCTGTCGCCAAGAAGTCGGCTGCCAAGAAGGCCCCGGCTAAGAAGGTCGCCATCAAGAAGGTGGCCCGCAAGGCCGCCGCCAAGAAGGCGCCGGCGAAGAAGGTCAGCGTGAAGAAGGCTGTCGCCCGCAAGGGTAAGGCCGTCGTCAAGCAGGTGGCTCGCAAGGCCACCACCGCGAAGAAGGCCGCCAAGAAGGCCGTCGCTCGCGTCGCGAAAAAGGCTTCCACCGCCCGCAAGGCGGTAAAGAAGGCCGTTGCCAAGGTCACCCGCAAGGTCACCGCGCGCACGGCTCCGAAAAAGACGGTCCGAAAGGCCGCTGCTCCGAAAAAGGTCGTCGCCAAGGCGACCAAGAGGTCCACTGCCAGCAAGACCGGCCGTACGTCGGCGCGCAAGACCGCCGGCCGTGGCCGTCGTAAGTAAGTAGTACCCATCCGGCCCGGCGTACGCGCCGGGCCGGATATCCACCTGTAAGAGATAGAGACCATGGCGATCAAGATCGAAAAAAAGATCAAGGGCTATAACGTTGTTAAGCCCGAGGACAAGACCACCGCAGCCGCCGCTCCCGCGCCGGTCAAAGAGGTCGCACCCGTCGCCGAAGTCATCCAGATGCACGAGAGCCTCGAGCGTCCGGAAACCCTGGTGGGCAACACGTACAAGATCAAGTCGCCGCTCTTCGAGCACGCGCTGTACGTGACCATCAACGATATCGTGCTCAACGCGGGCACTCCGCATGAGCAGCGCCGCCCCTTCGAGCTCTTCATCAACTCGAAGAACATGGACCACTTCCAGTGGATCGTGGCGCTCACCCGAATCCTGTCCGCCGTCTTCCGCAAGGGTGGCGACGTGACGTTTATCGTCGAAGAGCTAAAGGCTGTCTTCGACCCGCGCGGCGGTTACTTCAAGGCTGGTGGCGTCTATATGCCCAGCATCGTGGCCGAGATTGGTGCTGTGATTGAGCAGCATATGAAGTCCATTGGGCTCATTCATGACCCGGAGATGGATGAGGCAACCAAGCGCCTTATCGCTGAGAAGCGGGCGGCTTATGAGAAGGCTGCGGCGCCCAAGGCTGCTGCGCCTGCTGCTTCTGTAGGAGCGGACGTGACCGCGAGCTCTTCCGCCGATGCCCACACCAATGCCGCTGGCTTCCCGGCTGGTGCCACCCTGTGCGCCAAGTGCAATACCCAGGCGTTGGTGCTGATGGATGGGTGCCAGACTTGTTTGAATTGTGGGTATTCGAAGTGCGGGTGATTGTAGGCTTGTAGCCGCGCAAGCATCCAAGGAGGGGGCATGGATTATGTTGGGGTCATTCGCAGAGCGGCGATTGCTAAGCGTTCGCTCCTCGACGTGTCGTCGGAGCTATTTTTGTTAGCGCCGACTCATGGTTTTTCAGGGTGGGAGGAGGAGTCGTTTGCCCTCTTTCAGGAGATCGCCAGATTTTTCCAAGTAAGCGTGCGAAGCATTCATATCTGCGGCTCAGCGAAACTCGGATTTAGCCCGACAAAGAAGACGCCTTTCGCGCATGGCGTTTCTGACCTGGATGTGGCAGTGGTTGATCCGCACTGCTTTCAGCGGTATGTCGAAGCGGTCGTCCTACACACAAAAAACTATAGTGATCGAACATCGTTTCGTCGGTCGCCTGACGGTCGAGCAACTTACGATAACTTCAAGGCGTACTTGTCGAAGGGTATGCTTCGACCCGACCTTATGCCGGTCATGCCTATTCAGGCATCTTGGTCGCGATTCTTCTCTCATTTGAGCAGGAAGCATGCTGCGCGCTTCAAGCGAATAACTGCTGCCGTGTACCTCTCCGATTCACTCTTTGCCATGAAGCAGATGGGTGCGTTGCAGCACTTCATTGATGAAAAGGACTTCTTATGATTAATTACCATGTGCGCTCCCGCGACCTCATTACCGTAATTAACGAAGTTAAAGCCGGTCGACTAATCCTGGACGCGTATTTTCAGCGCGAGTTGGTTTGGCGAGAGGCGCATAAACAAGACTTCATCAAGACTCTCCTGATGGGGCTGCCTTGTCCCCAGATCTTCGTGTCGAAGGGGACTATCGACGTCGAGCAGATGCAGACAACGTCTTGCGTCGTCGATGGTCAGCAGCGACTCAATGCAATTTCAGGTTTTATCGAGGGTGCTTTCAAGGTCGATGGGCGATCTTACCAAGAGCTCACTGGGGACGAGAAATCCGCATTCTTGAAGTATGAGCTCGCAACGATTGAGCTTGATGTCGATAACAACGATCCGATGGTGAAAGAAATTTTTCAACGTCTGAATCGGACAGCAAACTCCCTCACTTCTATTGAGAAGCTTGCCTCTCAATATGCACCGTCTGAGTTCATGCTCGTGGCGAGCCACCTTGCAGACGAGCTGGCGAATGACGATCCGGATGAAGAGACCAGGTTCCGAGTAGATCCAAAGATTGACCCGGCCTTCTTTGCTTGGGCTGCTGCGAATCCAGCGAAGGACTTTTCTGCACTGCTACAAGATGCTGGTGTTTTTCGTTCGCATGAGCTGTCGCGAAAGGTACACATCATGTACGTATTGAATCTAATGAGTACGTATCTCAACGGTTTTTTCAATCGGAATGAGCGCAGTCGCGAATTTCTGGACGAGTACGCGGATGAGTTTCCAGAGAAGGAAGAGATCGTGGCCGTCTTCGGTCGCGTCGCTCAGTTGTGGCGAGGCCTGCAGATTGCGCCAGGTGACTACTGGAGCAATAAAGCAAATTTCTTCACGCTGGTAACAGGGCTCGCCTATGCAATACGCGGCGGCGTCGAGATCGAAGTCGATAAACTTTCTCAAAGGCTTCGAGCGTTTGCGTTGGATGTACCTGCCGAATACCGTTTCGCAGCTGCAGAAGCTGTGAACAATACGAAGCAGCGCGAACTGAGGCATGCATTCGTGTGGGCGCTAATCACCGATCGCCGCGGTTAGGCGTCGCTAGCCGCCGTTGGTTTCATGAGGCGCCGAAGCGGCGCCCATATCGTGGCCCAAGGCTGCTTGGCGAATGCGCGACGCCGACCAAGAAGCGCCTTGGGGATTCGGTCTCATGATCCGAGATGCATTCGACCTAAACTGGGTTGGTTGGATTCTCTAGTCGCCCGTCATGAGGCGGGATCGGTTCGATGACGATTTGGTCGCGTTGTCGCGTAATATTAGCGCTTGGTGTGTGCTCGGTAATCCAAGAAAGGACTTCGGTTTCTGTTTGAGCGGTATCGAAGCGGATAGCGCACTCCCACACCACTAGAATTCGCCAACCCCTGCCCGCCAAGTCCTTAACGGAGCGGAAATCTCGCTGAGCGTTAGCCGTTAGCTTTTCCCTCCAGAAGTCGGTGTTCGTCTTAGGGAGTTTGAATAGTGCGCAGCCATCGTGGTGATGCCAGAAGCAGCCGTGGACAAAAATAGCAGCACCCCACTTCGCCATAACGATATCCGGGGAACCTGGCAGGCCTTTGACGTGAAGGCGGTAGCGGAAGCCACGGGACCACAAGAAGCGACGAAGCCAGAGTTCCGGTGCCGTGTCCTTGCCTTTGATCTTCGACATAGCGGCGGACCGCTGGCGGGGCGTCATAACGTCGATCATAATTTCCCCATGTTTCTGATAGGACGCCCGGTGGCATGACCATAGGCATTATTGACGTATTTGCCGGCCCCGGTGGTCTTGGTGAAGGCTTTAGCAGCTTTGTAGCCAGTAACAAGATGCGCCCGTTTAAGATCGCCGTGTCGGCGGAAATGGAGAGGACTGCTCACGCTACCCTTCGATTACGCTCCTTTGTGCGCCTACTTCGTGAACGCGATGGGCGGCATCCGTTAGCCTACAGGCGTTTCATGGAGTCTATCGCAAGCGCTCAAACGGTCCTGGCTGATGGCGTCTTTTCAACTGACGGGCACGCGTCACTTTGGGCGGAGGCCGATGCGGAAGCCTTGAACTTGACACTCGGCGTGCCGGAGCACGACGAACTTCTCTACTCGAAAATTGAGAAGGCGCGACGCAAGTTCGATGAACTAATCCTTATCGGGGGGCCGCCGTGCCAGGCCTATTCTCTTGTCGGTCGTGCTCGGCAGCGGAACGTCCCAGGATTCAGCACGTTGGGGGATAAGAAGCATTTCTTATACCTCGAGTACCTGAAGATACTCGCGCGCTTCCGACCCGCCGTTTTCATCATGGAGAACGTAAAGGGCATCCTGACGTCGTCAGTCGGGGGCAATCTGATGTTTGATCAGATCCGACGTGACCTTGCTAATCCTGGCGCAACTGTGGGTGAGCGGAGGAGAATTGGCGAGGACGAATATGTCCTGCTACCGATTCACACTGAAGCAGGCGCTCATCGGGACCCCGAACAAATAGCGCACGATCCGTCAGGCTTTATCATTCGCTGCGAAGATCATGGGATACCACAGGCGCGCCACCGCGTGATCATAATGGGCGTGCGGGCCGATATCGCCAGTGCCGCGCTGACCGTGCCTGGCCTCCCTCTTCGGGATACGGTCCCAATCGAGGACGCCCTCTCGGGGCTGCCTCGACTCCGAAGCGCCGTGAGCCGAGGGCCGGGGGGCGGCGACGAATGGTCCTCCGTCCTTGAGGTCCAGAGAAAGCTGATCATCCCTAAGATCAGGCGTGATCTCCCTGAGGTTGCGGACCTCCTGTCGCGCGTATCGTTTAGCCCCAACCTCCCACGAGAGTCGGTGCAGTATGCGTCTGCCAAATCCGCCTTTGCGAGGTCAGCACAGGGGGGGACCGACGTGATTACGAGCCACAGCGCTCGGAGTCATATGGCCGGCGATCTCGGCCGATATATGTTTGCAGCCGCATTTTCGGCAAAAGCACGTCGCTCACCTAAGAATGTAGAGTTCCCTGCCGCTCTGGCGCCCGACCACGCGAACTGGTTGTCAGGTGCATTTGCCGACCGATTCCGGGTCCAACTCAAAAGGCGCCCATCAAATACGGTGACAAGTCACCTTTCGAAGGATGGGCATGCCTTCATCCACTGGGATGTAGGGCAGTGCCGGAGTATCTCGGTACGAGAAGCCGCTCGGTTACAGTCGTTCCCGGACGATTACGTATTCACGGGTAACCGAACGCAGCAGTTCGTCCAGGTCGGCAACGCTGTCCCTCCCATGATCGCGGTCGATATTGCCCGGGTTGTATGGTCCATTTTGGGGGGCAAAAGATAATGGGCAATCGGCCGATAGAATAGGGAATTAGGAAAGGGGGAAGCGAATGGACCGCATAGGCTACATTTTCACATCAGATGACGAGCAGCCGCTCGTCCGGCACGCTTGAGGCGCGCCTGATGGCATCTGCGATTAGTGCGCTCTTGAAGATGGCAGTGACGTGGGGCGATGCAATCAGCGCCGCCGCCCAGGTCGAGCGCGGTGCCGACCCCAACGGACGGGACTCACGGGGTCGAACCGCACTCATGATTGCCGCTAACAAAGGGCACGATGCCGTGTGTGAGGTGCTCCTCCGCCACGGCGCAGGAGCCGAAGAGGTAGATGAGTCGGGCCGAACCGCATTCGACATGGCCCAACAGTTGGGTCATCGGACCGTTATCGAAGTCCTTCAGCGGTGGCGTGCGACCAGTCCGGTCCCGAGCGAGGGACCGCAGCAGGCGTCGATCGACGAACCTGTAGCGGACCTCTTTGGCGCCGGTGGCTGGGAGTCCGAGCCGGAGGTCGTGCCTCTCGTCACTCGTGAAAGGACCGACGAGGTCACGCTAGAGCTTCGTGGCGCCCTAGAAATCATTCAGGAATTTGTGCCGGATTTCGGCGCCGGCGTCGATTGGTCTGACGTTGATATCGCGTTGCCGGAGCCAGTATCTCGTCGTTCGAGCTTTGCGCGCCTGGATCCCGAATCCGTTGCTCGAGTATCAGCGACGCTTTCAGGCGCACTTGATAGCGGTTTCATTTCAATCGCTGAATTGGAAAAGCTCGCGGGTACTGTGAGAAATGAGCGGCCAGAGGAGTTCTGCCGGCATCTTGCTTTGGCTCTGTCGGATGTAGGTGTGTCTGTTCATAACGACTTGCCAGCCGGGTGGCCGGAGGACCATTGGCCTAGCGACGGCCAGGAGGGAGCCAATCACGAGCAAGTCAATGACCTGATGCGATTCCTGGGAGATCTCGCATCGTGGCGCAATGATCCAATGGCGACGTTCTCCCGTAATGCGCGCCGCTCCCCGGCATTGGATCGCACTGCCGAGTTCGAATTTGGCTCACGGCGAGACGCGCTCGTTCAAAAGATCGAGTTACTAATTGGTGCTGATCAGGTTCTGCGGGAGAAGGCCGAGAACCTGCGTTCGGCCGCCATCAGTAGCAATTCACAGGAAACTGAATTCGAAGAAGACGACGCGTCGGACCAAGAGGAAGTCGATGCATTGCCTATTGAGGAATCAGAGGTTAGGCCGCCGTCATCTGAAGATGACAGTCAGCGGTTCCTATACGATCCCTCTCTCCTTCGTGCCCTGGCGTTTGGTCTCTCGAGTCATCAGTTCTCAGACTTCATGGCAGCGAAAGAAGAATTGAGTGATCTCTTCGAACGGTTTGTTTCGTCCAATATCGGTCTCGTTCATAGGGTAGTGAAGCGATATCAAAATTTAGGCCTGGACTATAGCGATCTCTTCCAAGAAGGTTGCATTGGTCTCATGCGAGCGGCAGTTCGTTTCGATCACAATCTGGGATTTAAGTTCTCGACGTTCGCGACTTGGTGGATTAGACAAGCAATGACCCGTGCGATTGGGGATCGAGCCCGAACGATTCGAGTCCCTGTCCACATGCACGAGCTACTGACAAAAATCGCGGGCATCAGGCGGCGGATGACCGACGCCGAAGAGCGAGATGGTCTAGTAGCTCGTTTGGCACAGGAGCTAACCATTTCAGCCGCATCCGTTCGTAAGGCGCTACTTGCAAACCAGGACGTCGAGCTAGTGGATGAGTGCGACTCGGTCCTTCGCCGCTACTTGTCTGTCCCGTCGTCCGACGCGCAACCCGACGACGTTGCTTTGGACGGCCAAGTATCGAACGTTGTTGGGCAGATCCTTTCAGAGCTCACCGCGAGAGAGGCGCGGGTCATTCGTCTGCGATTCGGGATCGGCACGGAGGACAGCATGACCTTGGAAGAGGTTGGTAAAGAGTACGGTGTTACACGGGAACGAATCCGACAGATCGAAGCAAAAGCGCTAAGAAAGCTTCGTCACCCGAGCCGACTGGGAAGGTTTCGAGACGTCCTCGCCCTTGGAGATTTAGGCGTAGTCGACGATACCCTCGAGGCGGAGGCCGTATGACCTTCCGAGACGTACCGCCCCGACCGTCGGCCATGCTTGAGTCACTTCGAGGCTTGGGATACACGGCCGCCTCAGCCATAGCGGACATTATCGATAACAGTATCGCGGCTAGCGCTAAGGCGGTCGATGTCCTATTCGCATTCGACGGAGCACGTTCCTCGGTATCGATTCTCGATGATGGCGTAGGCATGTCGGATTCGGAGCTCGAGCTCGCAATGCGTCTAGGAGATCGGAGTCCATCTGAAACGCGGAAGGCGTCGGATCTCGGAAGGTTCGGCTTGGGGCTGAAGACAGCCTCCTTCTCGCAGTGCCGTCGCCTTACGGTGGCCAGTAAGAAGGCGGGGACCACGTCGATTCTTCGGTGGGATCTCGACTTGTTGACGGACCCAAGCCAATCGGCATGGCGCTTGTTCGAGGGGTTCTCGCCTGGCTCTGAGGCCCTCCTTCAGCCTCTGATGAATGCTGTGTGCGGGACACTAGTTGTTTGGGAGAACTTGGACCGGCTTCTGCCTAGTGACTCCGGCGAGCAGGAGTTGCTTGACGTAATTGACGTTGTGGAACACCACCTCGGGATGGTGTTCCACCGATATCTCGCGGCCCGACGAATTCAGATCCGTATAAATGGACATCCAGTGAATACTTGGGATCCGTTCATGACTTCAAACTCCGCGACATGGAGTTCTCCGGAGGTGGTGCTCGCGGGGGGCGGAGGGCGAGTGACGCTGCGAGGGCACGTTCTGCCTCATAAGGACAGGCTTTCGGCGAAAGAGGCCGAGATGGGTGCCGGAACCCGCGGATGGGCGGGCCAGCAAGGCTTCTACGTCTATAGAAACGAGAGACTGCTCGTGGCAGGAGGCTGGCTCGGGCTTGGGAAGGGTCGGGCGTGGACGAAAGACGAAGCCCACAGACTCGCGCGCATTCGGATCGATATATCGAACGACGATGATGCTTCTTGGAAGATCGATATTCGGAAATCGGTCGCGTCGCCACCGGCGAGTCTTCGAGCGGGCATCGTCCGACTCGCGGACGACGTTCGGTCCCGGGCCCGTAAGGTTTTTGCACATCGGGGTAGGCCGGCACCACGCGCACCGGGTCAGTTAGTGCAGGAAGCCTGGCGGACGGAGCAGTTTGCTGGGGGTACAAGGTATCGAGTCGATCGAACTCATCCCGCGGTCGCGCTCGTTCTGTCAGAGGGTGATCGGTCCGACGCGGCGATTGCCGGGATGCTCCGCTTACTCGAGGAGACTATTCCTGTTCAACGCATTTGGCTCGATACGGCGGAGGCGAAAGAGACGCCCCGAGTCGGGTTCTCTGGGGCGAATGAAGACGTTCTTCCAGTTTTGCGTTCTTTGTTCAGAAACTATGTCCTGCGAAAGAACTATTCACCATCCGAAGCGAAGCTCAGGCTTTCGCAAACCGAACCATTCAACAACTTTCCGGACCTCGTCGACGGCCTCCCAGACGAGCTCATCAAGGAGTGATTCTCTGTGTCCGAAGATCTGAGACAAATCAAAGTTATCAAGGTGGTCCAGGAGCTCGTCGCCGACGACGATGCGGCGACCTCCATCACGCCGGCCCTCCTCGCAGAGAAGGTCGACGCGGTCCTTCGTATGAATCCGCGCTGGCGTGATGGCCTGAATGTACAAGCTGTACTTGACGAGCTCATCCGTCGCTTCAGCGTTCGCCTTGAGCGCGACACCTCGCTCCACGACGATGACGACCATGAAAATTGGCTCGACGGTGCGCGGCAGCAAGGATGGAAATACTGGCAAAGGTACAGGGAGTGGCTCGAACGATCCCTTCCGTGGGATGTAGTGGACGGCTTAGATCGTTCGACCAATGATATTTTGAAGCGGCTCGAAGATCCCAATCGAGCGGGTTCATGGTCTCGTCGCGGCCTAGTAGTGGGGCACGTCCAGTCTGGAAAGACAGGCAACTTCACGGGGCTGATTAATAAGGCTGCCGACGCAAACTATAAGATCATCATCGTCCTCTCGGGACTCCACAACAACCTCAGATCTCAGACGCAGCTCCGGCTCGAGGAAGGCTTCCTCGGGTACCAGACCGACACGCGTCAGGACTTGCCAAAGCCGATTGGCGTAGGTCTCATCGATTCTGATTCTTCTATTGCGCCAAATTGTGCGACGACCCGGGCCGATTCGGGCGACTTTTCGAAAGTCGTCGCGCGACGGCTCGCTATCGCCCCAGAGGCTCGGCCGTGGCTTTTTGTCGTAAAGAAGAATAAGACTGTGCTGAGCGACTTGCTCAGGTGGATTCAGACGCGAGTCGCTGATCTGCCAGTTGACCTCGGCGATGGCGAGGCCGGAGACCCACGAGACCTTCCCCTAGTGCGGAAGCGTGTAACGCAGCTCCCGCTACTTATCATCGACGATGAGGCCGACAACGGTTCCGTTGATACGAAGGAGCAGCTCTTTGTCGATGGAAAGCCCGATGAAGAGCACTCTCCAACCACCATCAATAAACTGATACGGCGCATTCTTAACTCGTTTACTAGGTCAGCATACGTTGGATATACCGCGACGCCCTTTGCAAATATCTTCATTCACGAGCGAGGATCGACTCGTCAGGAAGGCGCCGACCTGTTCCCTTCTGCGTTCATCCACAGCTTGTCAGCTCCCTCCAACTACGTAGGGCCGTCCCGAATCTTCTCAGGTAAGGGTGCTGTCGAAGGTCGCGCCGGCCTGCCCGTCGTGAGGACGGTGGACGACTATTGCTCCGATGATGGACGAGGTGGATGGATGCCGCCTCGGCACGACGCTTCGCACGTTCCATTCATCGAAGAGGATGGCAATCTTCCCAAGTCATTGGTCGAGGCAATTGACTCCTTTCTAATTGCTTGTGCGATCCGAAATATTCGCGGACAGCGCGCAAAGCACGCTTCAATGCTCGTGCACGTTACGCGATATACGATGGTGCAGAACCATCTGTATACAGACATCGAAACGCACGTGAGAAGGACTAGGCAGAGGTTGGCCCGCGGTCTAGCGGACGAAGCCACTACTCGCCGCCTTCGTACACTATGGGATGCCGATTTCGTAGCAAACGAGCGCGCCTTCCAGGGAGTCATTGACGGCGAGGAGTGCGTGCTCCCGTCGTGGGAGTCGGTGTTGGCGGAATTGGTCGTTTCCATCGCAGACATTGATGTGAAGATGATCAATGGCAAGGCGAAAGACGCCCTGGACTACGTCGAAGGTGGAGCTAAGGGATTGCGAGTGATCGCTGTTGGTGGCGACAAGCTTGCTCGGGGCCTCACGTTGGAGGGGCTGACAACAAGCTACTTCCTTCGCGCCTCAAAAATGTATGACACACTGATGCAGATGGGTCGGTGGTTCGGGTATCGCCCGAACTACCTAGACTTGACTCGCATCTACACAACGCACGAGCTCGTCGAATGGTTCGGGCACATCGCGGACGCCGCCAGCGAGTTGAGGGAAGAATTCGACGAAATGGCGCTAACGGGCGCAAAGCCACGTCAGTTCGGACTTAAGGTTCAATCTCACGACGTCCTTCTCGTTACCTCTCAGGTAAAGATGCATTCAGCTAGGAGTCTGCAGATTTCTTTCAGCGGCCGAGTTGTGCAGACCGTGTCCCTTGCGAGCTACGCTACACAGCGCAACTGGGACGCCGTCGCGCGCTTGGTTCAAGCCGCGCGGACTTCGCCCATGGATGCCACTGCGGGGAATCGCATACGTCCTGAACCAAAGTCTTCTATCACGATCTGGGAGGGCATTGGCTACGCCGCGATCACCGATTTTTTGGTGAGCTTTGTTACGCACCCCGCGGCCTACCGCGTCAATGGACCCTTGCTGGCTGAATTTGTTCAGCTAATGGCGTCGCACGGAGAGCTGACGAAGTGGACCGTTGTCATCGCTGGCAAGGGAAGCGGCTCGACGCGTGAAGTCGCGCCCGGCGTGATCGTTTCGCCGGTCACACGAAACGGTGAGGTCGCGGGCGATCGGTTCTCTATTGGGACGTTGCTTGATCCGAAGGATGAACTCTACGGAATGTCTGAGGCGCAGTGGGATGCAGCGGTGGTAGAGACATCCAGGCGGGCGAAGGAAAAAGCAAGAAAGAATGGAGACGCCGCGCCCACCACCATAGTAGATGCTCCCAGCGGACCCGCTGCTCGCTACGTTCGCGGTATGGGTAGTCCAGGCGTAAGGCCAGAGCCGGAACGCGGCGTCATCGTTATCTATGCGATCGAACCCGTCTCCCCGGCCGACGAACTGATTCCAGGCTTTGTGCTCAGCTTTCCTGATAGTGGCCGTGGTGCTCGCGTTGAGTACAAGATGAACAACGTTATGTGGGAAACCGACTATGCCACGGCCTGACTATTTGGCAGAGCTTAGAAATTCATGGCGAGCCTTGGCAGGCAATGATGATGCTGGCGGATATCGTCTTATCGATGTCCTTAGTCATCCGCAGCTGCGCGTGAGGGCTGGTCGGTTGGGTGCCGAAGAAGCGATCGTATTCGCATTTGGTGGCGGCCCTCGACCGGTCGCCGAGGCCCCGCCAACAGGCCAAGGGTTTTTGCTCACCATCATCGACGGACCCAACGCCGTAGGCGAGACGTGGTATTCGCTCTGTCGAAGGCCCAATGGCGATCTCGACATGTTTGAGAACGTAGCTATCGACGTTCTTAACGCCGTCTTGGAATACAAAGGCATTGACTCGACCTTGCGTGTGCGCACGTTCCTCAACCGAATGCGCGCCTGGCAAGATTTCATGAGGAAAGGGCAGCCTGTCATTCTTTCGAGCGAGGAAGAGGTGGGGCTTTTTGGTGAACTCATCGCTCTTCGTGCGCTAATTGACAGAGGTCTAACCGCAGACTCAGCCGTGGCCGCGTGGATGGGGCCGCAAGATGGCATTCATGACTTTGTGCTAGGTGCCGGTGGAATTGAGGTAAAGACCTGTTCTAGGCATGGTCGCTTTGTCGCCAGAATCGGCGAGCTCGATCAGCTGGATGATTCAGGAGTAAGGCCTTTGTACCTGATGGCGGTACAACTAGGTCAGACGGACGTCGGTCAGTCGCTTCCCGAGAAGGTTCAGGAGGTGCGCGACATTATTGCCGGCGAAGTCGATGCACCGTTGCGCTTCGAGAATTGCCTTCTGAGGCTTGGGTACGTCGACCTTCATTCGACCAGCTATGTTCGACGTTTTTCAGCGCTTGAGACACGACTGTACGAAGTCAACGATCAATTTCCCCGTCTCTACCCAGGAAACGTTCCGAGCGCCGTTCTGCGAGCGTCATATGATTTGGATATCGAGGCTATTCCGGTGGAACAAGTAAGTCTCGAACACGCATTAAGCAAATTGGGAGTGATCTGATCAATGGAACTCGGAGACTTTCTTCTTCAGCTAAAAGCAGACGTCGACGCAGAAATAAGCGAGCGACTCCGCTCGTCTGAGAGCAACTATCCCTATGCAGAATCTGTCTTCACTGAAGTTGTGACGAATCACATGGCGGAGGTCGGGATGACCTTTGAGCCACAGTTGTGTCATTACGCTACGAAGGTGGCGAATGCGAATGTCAGGATGAGTGCGTTTGCAGTTTCTGACGATTCTGACCAGCTCGATCTGTTCATTAGCGTTTACGAAGGATCCGACGCTCTGACGGCGATCAGCGACACGGAGACGAAGACTGCGGCGGAACATTGTTACAGATTCTTCGTTAAGTGCGTCGAGGGCGACTTTGCGTCAACCATGGATGAAACAAATGACGCGTACGAGCTTGCTCTTCTGATCCAGCGCGGTTACAGGAACCTGGATCAGATTCGTATATTCGTACTCACCGACCGGATTGCGAAGACTAAAAATTTCAAGTCGCGAGAAGTCGGCGGGAAGGTTGTCAAGCTCGAGGTCATGGATATCGAACGGTTGTATAGGCACTGGTCTGCCGGCAAGCCGCGTGACGAGCTGATTGTTAACTTCAATCAAATAGCTGGTGCGCCTCTTCCTTGCGTCTACGTTCCGGGTGTCGGGACGGGGTACAGCTACGCGATGACTGCGGTACCTGGCGAGTCGCTCAGGTTTATCTATGACTCATTCGGCGCTCGGCTACTAGAAGCAAATGTTCGGTCGTTCCTGAGCGCGACTGGAAAGGTTAATAAGGGTATTCGGGATACGCTCCGCGATGAGCCTGAAAAGTTCATGGCGTACAATAACGGTATTGTCATTGTAGCGGATGAGATTCGCCTAGATCGAGCTCTCGACGGCAGCCCGGGCATTGTCGAGCTACGCGGCATGCAGATCGTGAACGGAGGTCAGACGACGGCATCGATCTACTTTTCAAAGAAGAAGAATCCCGATATCGACCTGACAAAGGTGCGAGTCCCGGCGAAGATCATCATTCTCAACAACCAGGAATCTTCCGTTGAGGAAGCACTTATTTCAGATATCTCTAAGTACGCGAACAGTCAGAACTCCGTGAAGCAGTCAGATCTCTCTGCGAATAAGCCGTTCCACGTTGATCTAGAGAAGATGGCGTCATCGACGTATTGTCCGGACGGCGTGGGGCGTTGGTTCTATGAACGTTCCGCAGGGAGCTACAACGTCATGCTTGCGCGCGAGGGTAGTACGCCTGCGAAGCTGCGCGACTTGAAGAGCAAGGTTGTCCCCCCAGCGCGTAAGATCTCGAAGACTGACCTCGCAAAGTTCGTCAATACCTGGAACAGACGCCCCGATGAGGTGAGTCAAGGCAGTCAGAAGAATTTTTCTCTGTTCATGGATTCCATACGTGACCAAGAGGATGCCGGGACGCTGCCAGTTCTAGACGTGACCACCTTCAAGCGAATGATTGCGTCGGCGATTCTCTTCAAGAAGACACAAGCGCTCGTACGCCCAATGTATCCAGCGTTTCAAGGGAACATCGTGGTCTATTTGATTTCGACGGTGGCGGAGCAGTATGGCGACGTCTTCGACATGGACCGAGTCTGGAATCAGCAGGACATCTCGCCAAGTTTGCGTCGTCAGCTGCAGGTTTGGAGCAAGGAAACGCACGAGGCGTTACATCAAACCGCACAAGGTCGCATGATCTCAGAGTGGGCAAAAAGAGCAGAGTGCTGGGACTCTCTAAGGCGCAGGACTTTGTCGCCAGTGAATGGAACCATTCCGGAGATTAGGGCGAGCTAGGAGATTGCATCTGCCGTCACCGCTCGCTTGCCATTGGTCAGTTAATGACTCACGCATCGACGTAAGTTTTCAGCGGGTTCAGGTTTGCGCGAAAGTGCGTGCGCGAAAAAGGTATAAGGGATTTCAGAGATGCCGATGACAACGGTAAATGTGGAGTTGGATTTCCATTCTGCTGGGCAGGGCCTTTTCGCGACAGGCGAATTGTTTTTAGTGCCTGCTAATAAGCGAGCGGTCTTTCGCTGGGTGTATGACTGTGGCTCATCTGCCGGTAGGAAGGATGCCCTGAAAGGAAGTATCGATGATTACGCCAACCGCCTCGATCGCGATGGTGAGGACGTCATCGATCTTGTTGTAATTTCGCACTTTGATCGAGACCACGTGAATGGACTCATAGACCTCCTTGATCGAGTCAGAATTCGAACGTTGCTACTTCCGCTTCTCTCGATATCAACGAGGATTGCAGTCTTGCTGGCCGAAGGTGACGATGCCGACTCAAATCTCGCAAGCCTCCTCTTTGAACCGGCTTCGTTCTTGGCTTCGAATAGTAGAGATGGACGCGGTGTCGCTCAGATCGTTCTGATTCCTCCGTCAAGCGGTTCGAGCGAGGGAGATCCAGCGGGTTTCGATGGTGGCGGTGCACCTTCCGACGACGGCGTGACGTACCCGATTGACCCGAGATCATCCGAAATTATCGCGGCAAATGGTCTAGAGTCGAACGCCGAAATTGAAATGAGGGTTGCGGCGGAGCGTGGCGTCATACGTGTCATGAACTGCTGGGAATTTGTGCCTTACAACGACGCGTCAGTGCCCTCCTTGGAGCCGGGACTCTCTAGTCAAATCGAACTTACCGCTGAAAAGTTCAAGTCTACGACAGACAAGCAGGTTCGCGCGTCTCTCTTGATTGAACTTAAAAAGATATATGAGAACACTTATCCGACAGGGGAGATGAGGAATAGGATTTCGCTCTTCGTGTACGGAGGCCCAACGAGCACGTGGCTTAAGGTAAATCGGTTCAGAGAAACCATTGTCGAGCAGCGCTCGTATTCCTACTCGGAGATACGTCGCTACACGGAACTTGCGTTGGCGTGCGGTTCCGACGCGGTTATCTATACCGGCGATGGATATTTGGACACGATGGAATCGATTAGGTCTCTTCGAGAATACTTTGGCGCCCACCGGATGGATCGGCTGTGTGTCTTCCAAGTTATGCATCATGGATCGAAGAATAATTGGTTTCCAGGGCTTGCCGATGAGTTATCGCCCGCTGTGAGCGTATTCAGCTCCGATCCGAGCCATCATCACGGTCATCCGCATGCGGAGGTGCTTAGGGACTTTTGGGAATTTAACTCCCTTCAGGTCGATCGGAAGCGTTGCGTAAAGGTCTTCCTTTATTTTGAGCATTGAGAAGGGACGCCGTTCTTAGTCGGCTTGCTTGCGATCGGTTTATGCCGCGTCAGACGGTTTGGCGTCATGTTCCAAGCCACCTCCGTTTGAGTGGGGTCTGGTGTTGGAGGGCTATCCCGCTCGTCAGGGGCATGTTCCGCCGTGACGTTTTTAACCGTATTACCGTTGCCGTTGGCCTGTGTGGTGGTGATCGCGGGCGACAGTGCGGGAGGGGGTGTTCAGACCGTCGCAACGCCCAGATGATTACTTGAGCGCCTTCCAGCGGAAGGCGGGAGATCCATAGCCATTCAAGTACGGGCGGGGGGTGGATTATTTTGATTACCCATCGTGCGCCTTGACGGCGATCTCTCCCGTGCGGCGGTTTCGCTTCCGGCCCAGAACCCTCCTGGACTTCTCGACCAGGCCGAGAAGCGCTGAAAGGATGGAGATACAGCTAGCCAGGGTGCTGAAGAGTGGTTCCATTGGAATCCCGTTTTGATCGTGAGCGTGGTCGCTTTCGTGCACACCCATGGTACGGCCCGTGCTTCGAGTTTCTCGGGAGAAAGGGGGCGGTTTGAAGCGATCGTTTCGGATCTCGGAAGGGGGTGTATGCGATTGAGGACCCTACGGGCCGAAACGGCGTTGATAGCAAGAACCATCAAACGCCCCCAGCCCCATCCCCCTTATGATCCCCTCACACCAAGGGGAAGCCCCGCATGCCAGCAGTCCAGCGCGCCGTTTGGTTCATTGAAAGCCACTCATCCGAAGAGCTCTCTTTGGATGATGTCGCCGCCGCTGCGGATATCTCCCCGTTTCATCTGGCCCGCCTTTTTCGTGCTGCTACCGGTTGGTCGGTGGCCTGCTACATCCGCGTCCACCGCTTCAGCCAGGCGGCTGTCGAGCTTGCAGCCGGCACGCCGGACATCCTCCCGCTGGCTCTTGCTTCGGGCTACGGTTCGCATGAAGCGTTTACCCTTGCCTTCCGGGATGCCTTTGGCCTGGCGCCGGGGGAGGTGCGGAAGCGCGGCCATCGCGATGGTCTGGCGCTGCTTGCCCCTGTGCGCGTGATGGAGGAGCCGATATCTGTGTCCCGTCGAACGACGGAACCTACATGCTGAAGAAGCGTCTGGTCCTACACCCCAAAATTCTGTGACACTTGCTCGCATTTTCAGAATTTTCCCGTAGGCCGAAGCTTCCCAAGTCGATAGACTCGTCACTCAAGAGTGGCTGACCTGGCGAGGTTCCAAGGAAGCGAAGATGCGAAGCGGAAAATCGAAGATGGCCGTGATCCTTCTGGCGACCGCTTGGTCGTTGCCGCTTGCTATCCGAGCTCAGGAACTACCTGGCGAGCCAAGTGCATTGGACGACAGAAACGCGTTCCTGAAGATCCAGCCCTCCTACCAAAGATGCCTCGATGCGCCCGATTCGGGCATGCCAAGCATGATTCGGTGCAACCAAGCTGAGTATCGGTTTCAGGACAAGCGTCTGAACGACACGTACAGATTGCTCGCTGCCCGGCTCAACGCCACCGAGCGCAAAGAGCTCCAACGCGAAGAGCGCGCCTGGATAGCAATGAAGGAAAAGGATTGCGCGATCCCTGAGGAGGCCGGTCAGGGTGACCTCCTCGATGCCGTGACCTGTTCAGTGACATACACCGCGCGAAGAGCAATGCTGCTGGAACGCCGTTTGGGGAGGCAGCGGCAACAATAAGCAAGGAAAGGTATGACTGATAAGAAAGAATGGAAAGTTGGGCAGACATCGCTTCGGTTCGAAAGCGGCGGTGCTGGGCCGGGAACCGCGGCGTACGGAAGGTAGTGCAGAGGCCGCCTCATCGGCCCTGCTATGCTCCCAGCCGCAAGTAGGGGGCAGGGCACTTGGCGGCGGTCATGAGGAGCAGTACCAATGTTGCGCAAGGAATCATTCGCCGGCCGTCCGGTAAGAGCCTTTCAGGCCATTCTCCTGTTCCTGGCGCTGGCGGCGGGGTCATCCACCGCATTCGCTGCCTCATCGGCGAAGCCTTCCGATCCACTCGCCTGCGACGTTAGCCTCATCAGTACGGTGGCCGAGGCCTTGCACATCGACGAGCCGGACAGCGACCTCTCCGCCTGCCGTCGCGATCCGACCTCGCCCGATCAGTGGATCGTCGCGATGTTCGTTCCGGTATCGCCGGAAGCAGGTCACGACGATGAATCCCCCTATGACCTCAACCTCGTCATCTGGAACACCAAGACGGCCAAGCCGGTAGCGTCGTACAGGCAGCCCAGGGCGATTGAAGTGAATGCTCCGATCCGCGGTTCGGCGAGCATCGACACGGCCCGGTACAACCTTGCAGACGGTGTACGAGCGTTCGGGCTTCGCACCAACCAGTACACGTCATGTGGTGGGTGCACCTACAGCGAAACGAAGCTCGCGCTTTACGTACGTGACGGCAACACGTTGCGGCCGGTCCTCACCACCCAGGTCAGTCACACCGGCGATGGCTTCAAGAAGAACGCCTGCACGAATGCCCTACGCCTGGTGAAAACGGCCATCCAGCCGGCAGCCACCACGACGCACGGCTGGCATGACCTCACGCTTACCACCACAACGAGCTATGAGGATGACAGTGGGAACCCCTGCGATGCGCCAGCGACAGCCGTGGTGACCGTGCCGTACGACGGGAGGAGCTACGGCGAGTCGGTCAATACCGAGGCGTATAGGAACTGACATCATGTTGACCAACCGTGGCCTCATGGATATCAGTTGCAGGAAAAGACACCCATATGATCCTCGGACAATGAGAACCAGCCGCGCGTATCTAAGTCGCACCCTGCTTTTCGTCGCCTGCATGTTCTCGCTCCCCTCGATGGTTTCCGCTGCTTGCTACAGCGGTCATCCCAGCGCTGAGATGGAAAAGGGAACGGCAAAATATGTAGTGATCGCGAAAGTAAAAAAGAGCAGGATCGTTATGTCGAAAGAAGATCCGGGTTTCATAGACTCGACGATCTACGATGTTTCGGTCATCAAGTCATACAAGGGTAAGCCCGCAAAGACGCTTGCGATTACCTCAGTGAACACATCAACCAGGTTCCCCATGGATATAGGGGAAACCTACCTGTTGTTCGTCGAAAAGTACGATGGCGAGTATTACATCAACGCATGTGGCAAGTCAGGAACGACGGCTGAAACTGCAGATATCATTAAGGCTCTAGACCACTGAGGCTCACCGGATGAACCCGTCGCATAAGCGACTCGCCAGGCGTCTCGCGCCCTCGCTTCAGGCCCTCGGCCTCGCAGCCAGCCTCTGGCTTTCGGCACCACCCGCGGCATCCGCCACCGACACCCCCACCGTCGTCGACGACCCCGCCTACACCCATCCCCAGCAACTCGTAGAAGTCGCGCCAGGCCGCAGGCTGAATCTCTACTGCGTAGGCCACGGATCACCCACGGTGATCTTCGAAGCCGGCATGGGCGACGAGGCCGGTACCTGGGGCCTGGTACAGCCGGTGGTAGGCACCCATACGCGCGCATGTTCTTACGAGCGCGCCGGCCTCGGCTTCAGTGACGCAGCGGATCGCCCGGGCACCGCCGCCAACGCGGTGGATGACCTTCATCACTTACTGGCGGCCGCCGGTATCGCGCCGCCGTATGTCCTGGTCGGTCACTCCTATGGCGGTACGGTGTCGCGCCTCTACGCGAACCTCTATCCCAAGGAAGTCGCCGGCATGGTGCTGGTAGATACGCAGGTCGAAGACTGGCCGACCATCTTCTGGCAGATCGACCCCGACCAGACCGCATGGAAAGCCATGTGGGACGAACTCTATGCCCCCGACACCATTACGGCCGCCGGCCAGAAGTGCGTCGACGCCGCCAAGGCAAACGGCTTCGAGCCAGGAAGCGAGCTCTACGGCCAGTGCGTGCCCCAGCCGTTCCCCAAGTTCTCCCGGGCGCTCAACGACGCCTACGCGAAGGTGCACGTAACGGCAGCGTTCCAGGCCACCTCCCTTTCCGAGCAGGCACAAATGAGCGCCGCAAGCGCTGACGAACTTCGTGCCTCACGGCGCTGGTACGGCGACATGCCCTTAATCGTGCTTCATCCGGTACTGCCGAAGATCATGCCGAAGAACGTGCCGCCCGATGAAACGCAGGCTCATTGGGAAAGAGAGACCCATGCCCTCGAAGCCTTCAATGACCGACTGGCCGCGCTTTCGAAAAAGGGTGAGATCCGCACCGTAGAAGACACGATGCATTACATCCAGCTCCAGCAGCCTGAGGCGGTGATCAAGGCGGTGCTGGATGTGGTTCATCAGGTGAATGCGCCGGATCCGAAGGCTGTTGGCGCGGCGCCATAACACACAAGAGGAGACGCGCGGCTACCGGCCGCGCGCTCCGACGTTCAGTGCTGGCTCGTCACAACCGCAGTACG
This sequence comes from Luteibacter sp. 621, assembly GCF_050435445.1. Lineage (NCBI taxonomy): Bacteria > Pseudomonadati > Pseudomonadota > Gammaproteobacteria > Lysobacterales > Rhodanobacteraceae > Luteibacter > Luteibacter sp. 621. The sequence goes on from NZ_JBNDKI010000015.1 coordinate 39,897, forward strand.
GTCGGTCATCCCCGCGATAGACGCGCGACCCACTGAAGGCGAAACGGCCTGAATCTGAAGCTTCTCTTTCAGCCCGTCACCCGCCGCATCCCATACGAAGTAGTACGTCTTGTCGGCTTCGAAGTCGCCCTCAAGGCCGAGTGGGGGCGACGCCATCATCATGGCGGGATACGAGACGTCCACGATGTGGTGGCCAGGTGCCACGTTCACATGCAGGTACGTGCCACGGCGGATATCGCCGACTTTCTTCCCGTCGATATCGACATTCTGCCACCAAGCCGCGCCGAACCCGTCCTTCTGGCGCTGGGCGACAACGACGGTTGCCATACCTGCCTTCTCGCTGCCCTCTCCGGCAACGGCATGGGCGTCGTACTTCACACTTTTGGTACATCCGCCAAGCAGCACGACGGCCGCGGCGATAAAGGCTACCCGCTTCATGAATCCCCCTGTAGAGCCCGCCGCCGTGGCGGGCGGCGCGAGAATACATGGGCTAGAAGAGGGTGTATGTAGGCGCCCGCCTACACAAAATCTGGCGAGGGATGGGGAACCCGCGCAGGCGCACCACCCGCCACAGCCTCCCAGCTCATCTGCGCCCTGGCCTCACCCAACTGCCGCGTCCCATGTGAGGTCATGGCCGCAATAGCCTCCAGCGCTAGCGACAACTGGCAGCAATTAACCTCATCCGCCTCATGGATCAGGTCGGCCAGCATGGCCGTCACGCCACGCGCATATTGAAGCCACAGCGTGGCGTCATTCAGAAGATCGTGAACACTCGGTACTTGTTCGTCAGAGGTCATGCGTTTCGCCTAATCATTGGTGCATCGCCCACGGTCTAACGTGGCACGACGAACATTCACTCGCCGCACCACGGACCATAGGTTCGCGGGTTCACCGGCCACCCGTGCCCGGGTGCCGGATGGCTTGGTTGACGAAGTGGATGCGGCAAGGGCCGGACGTGAGGCGCACCAGGCGTTCCGCCTGCCTCATTCGATCAAGAATTGCCTCAAAGCCCGGCCGCGCCGCGGTTCGTCAACCGTGCCTGCAGACTAGGCAGGCGGTCCGTGTACCGGCGAGGTGCCACCAAGGGGATTCGGCGGGCGAGCGTCTGCCGTATGATCAGGGGTAGCCATAATCAACTTCCGTATAGCTGGTTGTGGTTAGCGAGCCAGGTGGTGCTGTAACACCTCTGGCTCGCGACTCTCACCGCAAAGAGCGGTGGTCACCAGCGCTGGAACTTCGTGGGTACGCTGGTGACGAGAGAAAGCTAGCAGATCGGGCGTGTGTTGTGTCCACAACGTCAGCAGGGATCGCGATCATCGAGGATGTCGGTGGCGAATCGCGTTGATCTGCCTTCGCTATCTGTGCAACGCGTGCCGCGTTGCATTAGTTCGGCACATGGCGAAATAACTTAGTGACCTCAGATTGTCCTGACACCAAAAGGTCAGAGCAATGGATCGACGACCTTCAGATCGGGCCATTTCTCAGAATATTCCCGTTCCCGGCGGAAGCCGGCACACATAGACTTCGTCAAACCCCGGCACCATGTCTGCTACACGCGGCGTAGCGCGATCGAAGTTTGTGCCCGCGCCCGCAGAACGACGTTCAGGCTTCCGCTATCCTCCCGCCATTCCTCATAGGAGCTCGCAATGACAAGGATTTTCCAGGTGGTCGCTTTGGGCCTGCTCGTGTCCTCCGGCTTGGCTCTGGCCGCGCCTCCTGTCCGTCCTGCCCCAGACGCTCCCGCCGAGATCGCCTCTGCCGCGCCTGCTGGTTCGAGCCTGCTGGCCTATGAGAGCAGTGGCGCTCAGCCGGATGCGGATGCTGTTGCCGTGTTTGAAACGCCAGCTGACAAAGACGGTACCCAATACCGCACCCTGACCATCTTTCAACGCAAAGACGGCAAATTCGTTCCGATCCTATCCAGCGACAAGATCATCGGATGCTCAAGGTGCACCCAGTTTCATGACGATCCCTTTTGGCCCGACAACGTGAAGGTGACCCCGGCGCGTATCGAGATCAATCAGGGCGATGGGGGCGAGACATCAAGCGAAACGGGGATCCTGCTTATCCGTCGCAGCGGTGACTGGAAGGTTGCCCGAGCGGTCCGTTCATTTGTGGATGGTGGTCGGGGGCCTGCCAAGGCTTCGAACCTGCCACTCCCTGCCTCGGGTCTCGCGAAGGACTTTGATGCCAAGTGGAGCGTGCCCTTTTACCTGAACACACTCATGGTCAATAACAGGACCGGAGCATTCATGCTGACCCATCGCGGGACCTCCCCGGATCAGGTGTGGGAAACGCTCAAGGACGACTGCAACAAGCAAGATTGCACGATCCTGGTTCAGCAGCAGGATGGGTGCATATCGTTGGTGAAGGATGGAAAGGGTCGGTTCTTCGGTGCCGGTATACCCAATTCCCGGGATAAGAAGGCTGCGATAAGCAAGGCAACCGATGCGTGTACCGCAGCCGGCGGGCAGCAATGTGAGGCAATCCGGACGGATTGCACGCGAGGAATCTAACGACCGGAAGGTCATGTACAAGGAAGAAATATGGACGTTGTGTCTGACAAGAAGATCGCACGGGTGGTGGCGTCTCAAGGTAAGACTCGTGTTTACGAGATGGACGACGGTGCCTGGGTTACAGCAAAGGAAGGCACCGTATCCTGGCGAAACAACAACCCTGGGAACTTGAAGTTTGAGTTCGCGGGAAGCGCCGACCACACGGTAAAGAGTCGTCGCTCCCGGGAGGTTGCGCTGCACAGTGCGCAAACGCAGTACGACGGCGTTGTTGATCTTGACCAGTGGGGCAACGCTATTTTTGAATCGGCGGACGCAGGTCGCGAGGCGCAGAAGAAGCTGTTGCTGGACAAGCATGATCAACACACGGTTGAGCAGCTCGTAAGGGGCTATTCGGTTGCCGACTACAGCGGCGCCACGCACCATGATTCTCAGGTCAAGACCATCTATGCAACCGCCCTGGCCCAAGGTCACGATCTGCATGGAAAGACCGTTGGCAAAATGTCCGACGCCGAGCAGGACGCGCTGGCCGACGGCATCGCGCGGGCGGAATACTGGAAGGCGGGCACCGTAACTCAGACCGCCGCCCTGTCCGAAGATGAGCTAAGGGCAGTGCTCGCCGCCGAACCACAGCCGTCACAGCACCGCACAGCTCCGACCGTACACAAGCAAGGCGACCGTGGCGCTGATGTAGGCGCGCTCCAGTCAGACCTCGCCAACCTCGGCTACAAGGCAAACGACGGCACCGCTATCCACGCCGACCAGCACTTTGGCCCTCGCACCAAGGAAGCCCTCGAAGCCTTCCAGTCAAGCCACGGGCTCAAGGCCGATGGCGTTGCGGGCCCAGCCACGCTCGCGGCCATCGCGGAGGCCAAGGAGCGCGTAGCCGCCGTTCCCAGCCTCACCGATCCACGGCACCCGGCCAACGGCATTTACGAACAGGCCTTCCAATGCGTGGCGCGAATCGATGCCGAACAGGGGCGTAGCCCGGGCCCGCACACGCAGAACTTTGCAGGTGGTTTGACCGTAGCCGCCACGGCCGCGGGCTTCGATCGTGTCGACCACGTGGTGTTATCCGATGACGCAAGCCGCAGCTGGGCGGTACAGGGCGAACTCAACTCGCCCTTCAAGCAGTACACGGAAGTCAGCGTCATGAGTGCCATCCAGACTCCGCTGCAGCAAAGCAGCCAGGAAGCGGCCATCAACGTGCAGAACAACGCGCAGCAGCACGCCATGGCACAGCAGCAGACGCAGCAGCAGGTTCACGAGCCAAGCCTTCACGCTGGGCCCGTTATGAGCCGATAGCAAAACCCGTCGTCCCGTAACACGCCAGAGACAATGGCGCCGACGAGGTGTCAAGCAGGCTGACCCCGGCGGCGCCTTTCAGGCCGTTACCGATCAAGAAACTCAGCAGGCACCCAAAACCCCGCTTGCCCGTTCGCACCTGCCACCTTCGCGTTATTGGTCTTCTTGCTCACCTCGACCACCACGACGCTAGCCCCGGCCTTCAACGGCGAACACGCCTTCAACGCCTCATTCGCCGATGCAACGCCGGATGCCTCACGCAAACGCTTCGCCACATCGGCGCTATCGCCGGTGGCCTTGGCCTCGACGCTATTGGGATCGACGGATGCCTGCAGCGTGCTGGCCGCATCGGTAGCCACCAGATAAAGCATGAAGTTGCTATAGGCAGCCAGGGCATCGGTGGGGCAGGCGGCTACGGGTTCACCTGGGGCGCTATAGGTCCTGACCTGCTGGCCGACCTCGCAGGCATTTTCTGCGCAAGTTGTTGCGGCGGCGGAGGTGGCGAGGAGCGTGAGGGCAAGCGAAACAAGGATCGTGGGTAGGCGCTGCATGCAGGAAACTCTGTGGGATCGTGGTCGTCCGGGTCGGCAAAGACTATAGCCGGTCAGGCGTCCTTCCAGCCGCGCCCCTCGCATGGCTCATGCAAATCCCGGCGATTTCCGGCAAGCCCACGAGGTGCCCGCAGGTAATGGTCCGCAAGGTCACCCCTCCAGGAGTATTTGCCCGTGAACAACACGATCACCATCAAGACCAGCGCCAGCGACTTTGCCGCCTACGTGGCCTACCCGGACGCAGACAAGGGCCCCGCCGTGGTCGTCCTGCACGAAGTCTTCGGGGTCAACGAGGACATCCGCCTCACCTGCCAGGCCCTGGCCGCGCAGGGCTTCATCGCCATCGCCCCGGATCTGTTCTGGCGGCAGGAGCCAGGGGTCGACCTGAGCGTCACCTCCGAAGCCGACTGGAAGAAGGGCCTGTCGCTCTATATGGCCTACGACCGCGACGCCGGCGTCTCTGATATCGAGGCCACCATTGCCGCGGCGCGGGAGCTGCCCCGATCCACCGGCAAGGTCGCCGTGATGGGCTACTGCCTCGGCGGCCTCATGACCTTCCTCACCGCGGCACGCAGCAAGGTCGATGCGGCCGTGGCCTTCCATGGGGGCGATACCGAGAAGTACCTGGGTGAAGCCGCTTCGGTCAGTGCGCCCTTCCTTATGCACCTCGCCGGGGCCGACGAGTTCATCACCCCGGAAGCGCAGGCGCAGATCAAGGAGGCGTTCGCGGGCAAACCGAACGTCACCATCTATACCTATGAGGGCTGCCATCACGCCTTCTCCCGGCATGGCGGTGCGCATTACGATGCGGCGGCGGCCAAATCGGCCAATGACCGGACCTGGGCGTTCCTGAAGGAAAACCTCGGGTAAGAACGCCATTCGCCTGAGCCAATCGCTCATTCGGCGGACGGGGACCTATGTCGATGACCTCCCCACGTCACGCCTTCGCCAACGGCTCGTAGGCCTCCTCAGGAATCTCAGCGAGACGTGACGGATGTACCTGTGCGCTCAGGCCATAGAACTTCTGGAAGTTCATGATCAACGGCGACCACTTGTCCGGATCGATGCGGTTGGCGTGACCCGCCATCAACAGATCCGGATGAACATGCACGCGCTGGACTCGCACTTCAAACAACTTGATGAAGCCGCGCAGATCATCGCTGTCCTCGCCAATGCCATGGACAGCGGCGACGACGGCTTCGAGCTGGATGGGGCATTCAAGCGCGCGTGAGGCCGAGACCGTGTCTGCCGCAACCCTAGTCATACCCGCACGACCGAACTTATCGGGCTCGTAGACATAGCCAAGCGCTTGCCTGAACTCCGACACGGGGTTTCTGCCCGTCGTTCGTGCGATGCGATCCACCGCGGATACCTCATTCGCCGACGGAAGGTTCAACACGCACTCACCGGTACGCATCAGGTTGCGTGTTGTTTGCGAATCCGCCGCAAGTCCAAGCACCCCTCGCCAGCCGAGCCAGAACGCCGAGGACATTGGGGCGAGGTTGTGCGTGCCGTCTTCGTTGACGGTGCTGATCAGGACGACTGGGGTGCCCAGATAGAGGATGTGGGGTTCAGAGACGACGTGGGGGCTCAGCATGACCGTGGTGTTCCGCGATAGGGTGAGCTCATGCTGCGGACCGCGGGCGGCAGATGCCATCCGGATCTTGCCGCGATTTTTCAGAATAATCGCGTAGTTTTGTGATGGTGTTCGAGGCTAGACTCGCGCCGCAACTTAGAATTGATATCTACGGAATGTTGATCTGGAGGATCACGCATGCGATCGGAAGAAGTGGCGCGAGAGCTGGCCGGGCCGCTCTACGGGAAGGAGTCGTGGCCTATTCGTTTCTACACACACGCGTTTTCGGCCGCGTGCTTCAACACGCTCGCGTGTAGCTTTCTGTACAACAACTACCAGTTTGGTACGGAGAAGATGGACTGGACTGGCCGCGTGGTTGATCGGCCATCCGGTCCGCAGCCGGGCGATCACAGCGTTCTGTGGAACGCTGTGCACGCTATTGTTCCTAAGAATGGGGAAACGTTTCCAGGACCGGTCGATCTGAGGTGGACGTCTCTCGATGGCACGGACCTACAGGCCTTCGTCGATCTGGATGAATTGTTCAGAGAAAGGCTGGTCCTTCACAATGTCACGCGAGAGCACATTCCACGGACCTGGCTCAAGCATCTTTCAACCGATCCGGTGAGTCCAACGATCCTCGTTGAATTGGACGACCGCACCATCAGCGTTTACATGAAGGCGATGATCGTGGCCGAGGGAGTGGACGCAATGGGAAATTCGGATCGCCGTCTGCGAAGCGACCCGATTTTGGCGTGGACGCACACTTACTGATCGCGGAGCGCTCACGATGGATGAGAAGGAGCTGGCCGCCGATGGTGGCGCAGTTGATGCAGGTTGTCACAACTATGCACAGTCAGATGATTCCAGACGATTCGCGGAGGCGAGCGACGAACTTTCGAAGCTCAATGTGCCGAAGTTCCTCCGTGCTGGCAGTCCCTTGGATCGCCTCATTTTCGTCGCGTTTGACGGGATTGTAGACGGCAAGCATATCGATATCGAACACGCGACCAACGTAGCGAAGATCAGCGACGAGATGATTGCCCTGTCTCGCCGTGACAGCCGCATCTTTGTTGTATACGTCGAAGGTCTAAGCGTCACGGAAGACCAGATACAGCGAGGATTAGACAGTGCTGCAGAGATGTCTTTCTTATGCCATATCGAGCGTGTGTACAAGGCGCTAATCGAGAAGGCGAACGCGTGGAGTGCTGAGCAGCCTGGAGCCAAGATCAGCGTTCAAACAATCGGTTTCCGTCTGGGTGCTAACCAGGCGGCGGCCTTCGCTAACATCTTTCACGACCGTGGAATTCCTGACATTCTCAGCTTCGTCTAGCGATGTGTGGGTGGGTGCCTGAGACCGGACGTGGTGATATCTTGCTCCGCATCGACCATGTACTTGCGATTACGGTCACTTACTGACAGGGAGTCTGGCGTTAGAGTTATCAGGCTTGCAGTTTCCTGTGAAAAAACGCCCCAAGGGAGCAAACATGCAGATCACGAAGTCGTCGATAGCAGCGATGTATCTCACGGTGGCTTTGTCGCTATCGACAGGTCTTCTAGCTCAAGATCTACCTGACGATCCCGGTGAACTCGAAGATCATTCTTCCTTCTTGAAGCTGCGACCTGGATACCAGGATTGCCTCGACAAGGCAGCTGGCGTGGTGCCCGCCATGATCAGATGCAATGACGCCGAATACTCCTACCAGGACAAGCGGTTGAACGCGGCATACAAGAAGCTGGTCAAAAAAGCAGGTGCAGACGCTCGGAAAGCGCTTGTCGATGAGGAGCGCGGGTGGATTGCCTCTAAGGAGAGGGACTGCGCGATTCCAAGCGGGGCTGGGCAGGGCGATATTTTGGACGCTACTGGATGCTCGGTCACGTACACCGCCCGCAGGGCAACAGTGCTGGAGCGGCGCTTCGGAGATTAGTGGTTTAGTAACAAGGAAAGGCTAGCTCAGGCCATCCCGACGACGTGTAAATGCGCCGTTCAAGGATGTCACCCTGGGTAAGGACGGGTTATCTCGCAGTTTTGTCGCGTTAAGCGGCGCCAAAGGCCCTACCTTGCCTGCTTTGCCGCAATGTCCAACGCCATGTCGATCGCATCGATAACGATCTCCGGCCGGTCGTGATTGATCGCATGGGTGCTACGCGGAACGATCCAGTTGACCCCGTGCGTCGACATGGCGGCGACCTCGTTGTGTAGCTGCTCCCAATCCACGGTGCGCCTGTCCTGGATGGCCTGGGGCGTGTCCTTGGGGGCGGGGTTAGGCGAGTGGGTGAGCATGATGATGGGCATGTCGCCGAAGTCATGACGGGTAGCACGGGCTTCGTCCGCGCTAACGGTGTCGAAGTTAGCCATCTCCGACGCGTAGGCCGTTTGCCACGTGAGGGTCGCCGTTCGGGCAAGGGTGGCATTCGTGATGGCCTCGCTCACGCCTTCGTACATCTCGCCCACGCAAGGCTTGTAAGCGGGTGAGTCCTTGGGAATCGCGCCGCCCTTCGCTGCGCCGAGGCAATCGGGTTCTGGCCCGGCATCATGGTGCGCTAGCGCCGGCACCTCGCTCGCTTCGAGTGCCGCCCGCTCTTTTGCTTTGCGCGTCTGATCCTCATGCGATCCATCCACGATGACCATCCCGACCACGTCGTTTCGGTAACGATCCGCGAACACGCGCACGGCCAGGCCTGCTGCGGAGTGCCCGACGAGCAGATAAGGCGGCTTGATGTGGGCGACCTGAAGTGCCTTGCGGATGTCGTCCACGTCGGCTGACGCCGTGGACGGCCGGTTCGACGCATCGCTGAAGCCGATCCCCGCGCGATCGTACGAGCAGGTCATGTGCGTCTTGCTGATTTCCGGTTGCACCCACGCCCAGGCAATGGTCGAGTCATTCATGCCGGCATCGAAGATGACAACCGGTGAGCCCGACCCGCGGCAATAGAGATTCAAACGCCGACCGCCGATATCGACGAGGCGGGCGGGACCGAGGTAAACCGGATCGGTGACGAGGGGGCGAGGTGGGTCCGCTGCGAATGCCGCCGTCGCCATGGCAAGCCAGCCTGTCACCGCAAGGGCGGCGAATCGTCCTGCGTTCATCCGTTTACCCCTGTATCCCGTCGCTGGGCCGGCGCCGAGCATGCCATCAACGGGTGGGCGTAGCTAGCGACGTTGTGTTGACTCGCCTCTGCCGACTCGTAACGTGGTCTGTCTAAGACATTTACAAGATCGTTTGAGTATCGCCGCGAGGCTGAAGTTCAGAAAAAAAGGCGGGCCTGACATGGCGCCAATCGTTATCGGAGCGGTCGCGGGCAACAGGCATTCGAGCCCGCTTCCGACGATTACTTGAAGGCATTCCAGAGAAAGTCGGACGATCTCTAAGGTTGGGCCGATCAGGGCGCGCACTCACCCGTGCGCGCCTCTGTGGCGCTTTCCTTCTGAGTTCCCTCATCGGATTCCTTCAGTTGATCGAGCGCGGCCTGCAAATACATGTCCATGCATTCCAGCCGTGAATTCAGCGCGGTCAGAGACCAAGTCAGTAGATACAGGCCGCCAATAAGGACGAGGAAGAGCGAATCGACCCATGTGAGCGTGCGCCCCGCAGCGAACTCGCGTGCCTGCAGATAGAGGGCAGCAATGACCGGAATGAATCCGAGCTTAGGAATGCTTCCCGCAAACAGAGGAAGCTTGAGCTTAAGCCGCTCTCTGCGAAACGAGCACATCGCTGCGATCTGCGCCAGTTCGCTCCTTGGGTGGCTCAGAAGCCAATTGATGATGTCGAAGTGAGCTCGCTTATCTGCATCAAGTTGCTCCGCGAATGCGGCGTAGGGACGGATAACGTCCTGGTACGATGATCTCGATAGCCAAAAGACGATACAGGCGCCAGCGAGTTGAACAGCTAACAGGATTTTCTGCAGACGCAGGACATATATGGGGTCCAGCCACATGGGCGCCGTTATCAAAAGCACGCCAGCGGTGAGGGTGACTGCGGCGCCGACTTGAACCGACCGTGACTTTGAAATGACCGACGTGTCGTCCGGCCTGCTTGCGCCTATCCGTCGGTTGAGCTCGCTGAACGTAAGTTTCGACGACTGATCATCGGCGATTACGTGGTTCGCCCTGTCGATGTTGACTATTTCACTCACTTATCCGGGTCCCTGTCATCGAAACGGTCCTACTTCGAGTTCTCACCGGCGGGAAGTCTATCCGGAACGCGGGTGACCACGGCCCCCTGAATCTGGGGATCGACACAAGGACGCGCATGTTCGAGGCTTCGTTTGATTGTGCGTTGCCTGGTGCCCGCATGGGCAGCGCAGGCGGCTCAATGCTCGCATGCGATAGGGGGAGGGGGTGTCCACCGCCAAAACCTTAACGCGTTTTCGGCAGCGGGCCGGTTCCAGCCTCATATCTGCGACCTGGAGCAGGATTTAGCCGCCCAAATCTGCCACCCTTCGGAACTTCTCGACGTACGCTAAAGGAAATGGCGTGACCAAAAGCACGAAGCACTGGTTGGTTTGGGGACAGTACCTTGCCGTCGCGGCCGCATACGCCGCCTTTTACAGAGTGGCTTTCCAGCTGAGCGTCTCCCATTGGGAGCTCACGGTCGGCTTTCGCCTGTGCTGCCTGTTGCTGGTGCCCTTGCGGCTCTGGCCAGCGCTGGCCCTGGGTGAGTTCCTCCCGGTGATGGAAAATGCGCTGACCCGCATCGACGTGTTTGGGTCGGCATGGGCCCTGGCCGTGTGCGTGCCCCAGATCGTCGTGTGCATGGCCGGTATGAAGCCGCTGCGTCGGTGGGGAAGCCTACGCATGCCCGATGGCACGATCCGCATGGGTTACGTGATCGTCGCCACTTTATGCTGCGCTCTCCTCAGCACGCTGCGCGATACGGCAGCCCTATGGGCGGCGTTGTCGTCCTCCTCGACGGAAACGGCACCGTGGAGCACGCTCTCCATCGGATTCAGTTCGTATCTTCTGGGTGGCTACCTCGGCGGGCTCACCGTTGCCCCCGCCATCCTGGCCATCCAGGACCGCATGCAGGTTGAAGTATCCCTGCGCGCGCTCTGGCATAGCCCGCTCTTCCGCGACGTGTGCGTCTGGCTGCTGCCCGTGCTCACGGTGCTCACCCTGCAGGCCAATGCCGCTACGGCACTTGGCGAGCAGCAGCTGCTGCGCCTGGCGATGATCCTGCCCATGGTGAGCATGTCCTGGCGTTATGGCTGGCACGGTGCCGCCGTGGCGGGATCCGCGGCCAGCCTTGCGATGGCCCTGACCAGCGACAGCATGCGCGATCCGGCGGTCATCTACTGCCAGGCAGCGCTTGCGCTGTCTTTCTCGGCATCGCTGCTGTTGGGCGGCAGGCCGCAACCGGCCGCCCAACCACTCCTGCAAGAGGGGTAAGCCGGGCGGCTTATCCCTTGCTGCACTCGATCGGGTCGTTCTTGCAGTCACCCTCGACGAGCATCAGGCGGGCGGTGCCGTCCGCCTGCGGTGCCACATAGGCCTTCACGCCGTACCCGCTGTACACCTCGATGGTCGAGGTGCTGGCCGGTGCCGGCAACGGCTCGTCCGGCGTAGCGAGGTTTCCCGCGTCCGAGCCGATCGGCAGGCCCATCAGGCTGTAAGGCGTCCGGGCGAATGCACCCCGAACCACACCCTGCGCATCGTTGATCTGGATATACCGGGTATTCCCCCGAACAAACACGTACACGTGCCAGTTCGGGCTACTGCTGACATCGGTGGTGTTAGGCCAGGATTGACCAAGCCCGGTAACAGCCGGCGAAGCGGCAAGGGCGGGACCTGCAACAAACCCGGTGATCAGGGCAGCTAACGGCAAGGTACGACGGACGAACGTACGCATGTGACCTCCATGGTCGGAATGGTCCGCCTAGCGTAGCGTGCGACAGCGCTGTCTTTCCTTTCAAACGCAGTGCAATGCGACGCTTTGCACACGTTGATGCTACGCGTATTCGGCACGCAACCATGTACCACGTGATAAATGTTGTGCCACGATCGGGGGAGGGGAGGCGCATGGCTTTCGACATGAAGGTCGCAGGCAGCGCTCCGTATCCAGGAATCGAACCATGACCTTTCGTGACATGACGTTGCGTACCTTGTGCTTCGGCATCGCCTTGCTGACCACGCCTGTCGTCGCTCAGGCGCAGACGGCATCGTTCGCCGTTCAAGCCGACCAGATAGTCAACCGATTCACCACGCCCACCGGCCCCAGCGCCTCGGTGGCCGTATACCGCGATGGCAAGCTGATCTACCAAGGCGCACGCGGCGAAGCGAGCATCGAACTGCACGTACCCGCGAAGGCCGAATCCATCTACCGGATCGGCTCTATTACAAAGACTGTGACAGCTGCGACGGTGCTCACCCTGGTCCACGACGGCAAGCTGGCCCTCACCGATCCCCTGTCGAAGTTCCTGCCCGACTACCCCGGTGCCTCGGGCATCACCATCGCCCAGCTGCTAAGCCACACCGCAGGCGTAAGCGACGAATGGAACGCTGATCCGGCCCAGCCCCTCGATACCAAGACCCTCGTCAGCCTGATCGCCAAACAGCCCCTCGACTTCAAACCCGGCAGCGAGTGGCGCTACAGCAACTCCGGCTACATGCTGCTCGGTGCCGTGATCGAGAAGGTCACCGGCAAGCCGTGGTTCGAGGCAGAGCATGACCTGGTTCTTGCACCGTTCGGCATGACGCACACGGCCTACTACGCCGACGACGCCGTCGTGGAGGGGTCCGTGCGCGGTTACAGCGCCGACGCGTCGGGCAAGGTCACCCAGCCGGCCTTCGTCTCGATCAGCGGCCCGATGGCTGCCGGCGCGCTGGCCTCGACGGCCGACGATATCGCCAAACTGGCCGAAGGCCTCGGCAACGGCAGGGTCTTTCCGGTCGACCTTCTCAAGGCCATGACGACGCCGGCCACGCTCACCGACGGCAGCACGGCGCCTTACGGATACGGCCTCATGCTTTCCACCGTGCGTGGCGAGCCGGCGTACGGCCACAACGGCGGCATCGAAGGGTTCTCATCGCAGTTCTTCGTGATTCCTAAGGCACACGTCGCCGTCGCCGTCCTGGTGAATTCGGACGCGGGCACGCCAAGCGCCCGCGCCATCGCACTGCAGCTGGCCGCGTCGGCGATCGGTAAGCCCTATAGAACCTTCGTCGATGAAAAGCTGAGCGACACGGCCATGCGGACGCTGGTGGGCACGTACCGGATCCAGGGCGACTCGGTGCATACGATCACGCTCGACGGCGGCCAGCTCTATATCCAGCGAGCCCCCGGTCCAAAGCGCCGGCTGGCCACGGCGAAAGGCGATGTTCTTTACTACGCGGGCGAAGCGACCGACTACATCCATGTCGGGAAGGACAAAGCCGGCAAGGTATCGGCGTTGGAGTTCTATAGCGACGGAATGGCGCCGGCACGCGTGGAACCTCGTTGCTGCGAGGATAAGGCCACGCAGCATCGGTGAACCCGCGGGAATCCGAAGCGCAAAATCTTGCCATTGACCCTTTCCCTCGGTCCAGTGAACACTCCGCCGCGCGCAGCCGCCTGGGCTGTGCGTTCCCCGAATATCAAAGGACGATATGAAAAACATGACCATGGCAGCCATGTTCCGCGCATGGGCTGTGACGATCCTCGCCTCAGGTGCCGCGATGGCTCACGGCCACGAGGCGTTGACTGTAACCAGTGACAGCCAGGCCATCCTCGTGACCGAAGGGCAGCCGTCGCCATGGCTGCGCGCGGCGGTGCGGCAGGGCCATGCAAGCCATGTCGGGGAGCAAGGCGTGACCACTTACACGTACTTGCATCTGCTGCCGCCCGTGAATTTCGCCGCGAGCAGCGCGAAAGACCATTTCTCAACAAATGCCTATCATGTGTACGACCTGTCCTTCTCATCGAACGACAGCGCGATAGCGTCGAAGATTGAATCCATGGTTGGCGGGTCGGTTACGGTCAAGGGTTTCATCACCGAATCGCCGACGGGAACAAGCCCGGTGCAGCTGCATATGGTAGTGACGGATATCGAGGCATCTCCCTGACGGAGATCGCGCTCGCCGGAAGCATTGGGGTAATGGACTATGAACGAAGATAAGGCGTCACTCGGAAAATCGATCCTTACCGTGGCGGGTGCGATCCTGCCAAAGGGCATCGGAAGCCTCGGCCTGCTGGCGAAAGGTGCGGATGCGTTGGCGGATGCGCTGAAGTCGCGCGAACAGCGCTACTACGAGGACTTTTGCAAGCAGGCCTACGAAGGCATGGTCCTCGTCGAAAACGGTGAAGACCTCACAGAGGACGAATTCCTCGAGATGCTCAAACTCTGCCTGGCGGATATCGAGGCGGAGAAGGCAGGGCTGTATGGACGGCTGGCCAGCGCCATCGCCACGCAGCGCGTTCATAAGGAACTGCGCTTTGCGTTGATGAGCTCGTTGTCAGGACTGACCTACGCTCAGGTCCAAAAGATGCGGAGGGTCTACATTGCCCGCGTACACGAACTGATTGATCCCGACGGTATGGCCTTTCGCCGTGATCCGTCTAGCTTCCTGCTTAGTCAAACGCCCGGTGACCGCTGGGATATCGAACGGATGACGAGCCTGCTGGTCTTGAAGGGGAACAGCCTGACCGAACTCGGGAATGCGTTGATCGTCGCCTGCTTCAAAGACGACGAGCAGCTGCCTGGGTCGATCGGTGAGCGCACGTGGAAGGGGCCCGACGCGCTTGATCTGCTCGGCTTTCATAAGGCGCGCTGGAGAAAGGAGGAGCTCCCGGATGGCCCCGATCCTCTCGTGGCCCTGGCGCGTGATCACGGGCGACGCGTTCGTCACATTGACCTGTCTTCGCCGCGGGAAGACGACACCCCGAACCCCCTTGGCATCCCATGCTTCGTCCTGATGGTCGATGCCAGCACGAAGGACATCATGAAACGGCGTGACGTCATCCAGGCCTGGGTCGATGCGCGGAAGACCCCCGTCATAGCGTCGAGTGAGCCGATTGACGCCGTGCTCCGCGACGCCTTCCCCACTGCGCGTATCATCGAAGAGGCATTGCCTACAGCGCTCGCGGAACGAACCCTTGGCGTCGTCCGCAACATTGTCGGTGCGACCGGAACAGAGTTCTAGACGCAAGCCTGTGGTCGTCACGAGTGCGCCGATGACTCATTTGCGATCGCGCGATGTTTATGGCGCGCGAGAGCTCGGCGCGGTCATGGCATCGCGGCGACGATCGCTGGCACTTGAGACGGCTGGTGTACCCTCCTCGCCTGACCCACCACGCCCGGGGAGCACGATCCATGAAGATCACCCAAGTGCTGAGCATGGCGATCTGCCTCATCGCATTCCTCGTGCTGCCCATCCTTGCCCATGCCATGCAACCCGCGCTGGTCACCGTGCACATCCGGGTCAAGCAACCTGAGACCGGCGCCTCTCTGCCGGGTTCGAGGGTCAGAGTCGTCTACTGGCACTGCATCCTCTTCGCGTGCGCGATCAAGCCGCTGGGGGAAGGTACGACCGGGCCAACTGGCGAGGCCACGCTGGTTGTGGAGAAGCGAAAATCGATGATGGTCCAGGATCTCGCGTGCCCTGGTGAGAACACCATGATGGGGGTACGCATTCCGCGTGATGATCTGAAGAACAGCGAGGTCACGGTGGATATCACGGCCACACAGTCCGTCTGCCGGGCGCCCCGCACCTCGCACGCCCCCTGAGCAAGAACCATCAAACTGCCCCACCCTGTGCCCCGTATCATCCACGGACATTGAAGGGGAGGGCACCCATGCCGGCAGTCCAGCGCGCAGTCTGGTACATCGAAAGTCACTCCAGCGAAGAACTCTCGCTGGGTGAGGTCGCCGATGCCGCTGGCGTATCGGCCTTCCACCTGGCCCGCCTGTTTCGCGCCGCTACCGGATGGTCGGTGGCTCGCTATATCCGCGTACGCCGGCTTAGCCAGGCTGCCGCGGAACTCGCTGCTGGCGCCCCGGAAATCCTTCCCATCGCCTTGTCCTCGGGCTACGGCTCGCATGAGGCCTTCACCCGCGCCTTCCGCGATACGTTCGGCTTGCCGCCGGAAGATGTGCGTAAGCGTGGCCACCTGGATGGGCTGGCGCTACTCGCTCCCGTGCGCGTCATGGAAGAGCCGGTAGGCCCAGCGCCCGTGCTGCGCACGGAAGAGATCGGCCCGCTGCTCCTGACCGGCATCGAGGCCTCCTATCTGTCCAGCGATACCGCAGGTATCCCCTCGCAATGGCAGCGCCTGCACGCCGAGCAAGCGCTGGGTAAATGCCGCTACACCTACGGCGTATGCAGCGCGACGGATGGGGAAGGGCGCCTGGATTACCTCGCCGGCTACGAGGTGGACCACTTCGGCCAGGCACCGACGGGCTACCGGCGGTTGCGCCTGCCTCGCCAGCGTTACCTCGTGGCCCGCCACGAAGGCCACATCGGCTCCATCCCGCGCACCTGGCATGCGCTGCTGAGCGACTGGCTGCCCGCCGCCGGCTACACCCCGGTCGATGCCCCCGACTTCGAACGCTACGACGCCGCCTTCGATCCCACGACGGGCTATGGCGGCGTCGATATCTGTGTCCCCGTGGAATGATGGATATGACCATGCTTACAACACGCCTGATCCGCAGCGCCGTCGCACTTGTCGCCCTTGCCGTGGCAGGGCAGGCGGTGGCCGCCGTCGGTGAAACCCACCGGTCTACGACCACACCGACTGCCGCACTGCGTAACGCCGACCAATCGCCGGCCGTCGCGATCACCGTGTGGTACCTGGCCAGGGACGGTGCGCAGGAAACCCCGCTGGTGATCGGCCCGGACAATACGCCGCTGTTCACCACCGGGAGCGCCGCCGCGGATGCACCACCAGCGCAGGGTCGCTATCCCGTGGTACTGCTTTCCCACGGCTTCGGCGGCACCGCACGCATGATGGCGTGGTTCGGTACCGCACTCGCCCGCGCCGGCTTCGTCGTTATCGCCGTGGACCACCCGGGAAGCAACGGCCGTGGCCCGATCACCGGCAACGGCGCCGCATGGTGGTGGGAACGCGCCGAGGACCTCAAGGCCGCCTGGAACACCATCAAGGCCGATACGGCACTCGCACCGCACATCGATCCGCAACGACTCGGCGTGGCAGGCTTCTCAGCCGGTGGTTTCGCCGCCCTGGTCGCGGGCGGCGCACGCGTGGATGTCCAGCACTTCGCCGATTTCTGCCAAAAACACCCGAACGATGGCGTGTGTGCCCCGCAGCTCGAAGCCCCCGACCTGACCGCGCGCGACATTGGCGCATGGCTGAAGGATCCCGCCATGCAGACGCGCTTCAAGGAAGCCGCAGCTGATCACGCCGTGCCAGGCGTGCGTGCTGTCTTCGTGATGGCGCCCGCCATCGTGCAGGCCTTGGCCACGGACTCGCTTCGCCGCATGCAGGTACCGGTATCGATCGTCGTAGGCACCGCCGACACGGTCGCACCCCCGGCCACCAATGCCGATGTGGTGGCGCTGTTCATTCCGGGAGCGAAGGAGCAGCGCCTCGAAGGTGTTACCCACTACGACTTCCTGGGCGAATGCCAGCCCGCGGCGAAGAAGGTGGTACCGCAATGCGCCCAGGCGACCCATCAGGCCCAGGCACATGCCGCTGCCCTGAAGGAAGCGATCACGCTGTTCCAGTCCAAGCTATCGAAGCCGTAGGGCGGTGGCCCGGGCGGGGCGGCCGCGCGCATGCGACGACCTCAAGTGCGTGACGCTACCCAGCACGATGACGCCGCGCCGCGCGCTCGGCCTAGTTACCGGATGGGGCGGTAAGCGCGGCCGCCACCGCCTTGAACAGAAACCGTGACGTCGCGCGAATCTTCACCGGTTCCAGCCCCTGCAGAAACAGCGCCTGCATACCCGAAGCAGCCGCCCACACGGCCTGCACGGCAACGCTGAGTTCCACGCTCAGTCCGTTAGCCGCTTCCAGCCGCACGACCGTCTCCTTCATGTGCTCGAAGGATTCCTGCGCGAGGGTAGGGTCGCTGCGTGCTGCCTCGATCATCAGCCGGAACAAGGTAGGCCGTTCCAGGCCGAAGCCGATCCACGCATCCCAGCCACGGCGCAGGTCGGCCAGCGGATCGTTCGTGACCCGCTGCGCCCGCTTCATCGCCATGAACGCGGTGACGCCCTCGCCGACGACGGCGCGGACCAGGCCGTTCTTGTCGCCGAAGTGGTGATACAGGGTAGGGGCCGTGACGCCAGCCGCATCGCAGACCGCGCGGGTGGTCAGGCCATCGACGCCCTGCTGCTCAAGCAGGCCGATGGCGGCGGAAAGGATTTTTTCTTTGGCGGACATCCGGAACCCTCTTGCGTTGCCGGAGTATAGCAGTGCTATAGTCAGGTCCTCACTATAGCGGCGCTATACCATGAAGCATGCATTTATCACCGGTGGTTCGGGGTTTCTGGGCGGTGCGTTGATCAAGCGGCTGCGGGCCGATGGCGTGGCCGTCACGGCACTGGCACGCAGCAAGCGCTCGGCCGATGCCGTGGCCAGGTTGGGCGCCACGCCTTGCTTGGGCGGCCTGGCGGACCAAACGGCCATCGAGGCCGGCATGAAGGACTGCGACACGGTGTTCCACGCTGCGGCCCACTTCACCGAATGGGATGCCTACGAGACGTTCCACGAAGCGAACGTCGTGGGCACGGCCACGCTCCTGCGGGCAGCCGTTGCGGCGCACGTGGCAACATTCGTGGCGGCCGGTGCCTCCGGCTCGGTCATGGGCAAGCCCGAGCCGCTGTCCCACATCAACGAGACCGTCCCACTGCAGGAGCCTCGCTGGGCACCCTACACCGCCACCAAGGCCCAAGCCGAACGCCTGGTGTTGCAAGCCAATGCGCCACAGCTGCGTACGGTAGTGATCAACCCACCCATGATCTGGGGCCCGGGCATGCCCATGCTCGATGAGATGTTGCCGCTGGTTGAATCCGGCCAGTTCGCGCTACCCGATGGCGGCAAGCACCGGGTCTCCACGAGCTATGTCGACAACGTCGTCGAAGGCATGCTGCTCGCGGCTGAAAAAGGACGCGGCGGCCAGTCGTACTTCATCACCGACGGCGACGATATTCCGTTCGCGCAGGTGGTAAACGACCTGCTTGCCACGCGCGGCATGCCACCGATTACCAAGTCGGCACCATTTCCGGTCGCATGGTTCGCCGCCACCGTGCTCGAAACCCTCTGGCGCACTTTCCGGCTGAAAGGCAAACCGCCCGTGACACGGCAGATGCTGCGGATGATCGGGAAGGAGTTCACGCTGGATATCGCGAAAGCACGTAACGAGCTGGGATACGTGCCGGTCGTAAGCAGGGCTGATGGCCTGCAGCGTATGACGGCTACTCGCTAAGACGAGGCCATGGGCGTGCGGATGAGATCGGCGCGGATCAACCGCGCACCACCGCCACATCAATCAACCAGATCACCCCAAACCGATCCTGCAACTTGCCGTACTGCGGCGACCACGGTGCCGGTGCCATCGGTTCCAGTACGGTGCCACCGGCGCCAAGCGCCTCCCAAAGCGCGAACGCTTCGGCCTCGCTATCGCAACGCAGTGACACGAAGAACGCGTTCTCGCCCGGGTTCCAGGGCAGGGCGGCTTGCACGTCGTACGCCATGACACGGAAGCCGGATTCTGTGATGACCTGGCCCCACATCACATGCGACGGATCGGCCGCCTTGTCACCCTGGCCCGCCTGGGCGTAGGTCACCGCGGTGAGCTGCCCATCCAGTACCTGCTGGTAGAAGGCGAGGGCGTCGCGGGCCTGGCCGCGGAAGTTGAGGTGGGTGACGGTCTGGAGGGACATCGGTAGGGCCTCTTGGGCGATCAGCGGAGTGAGCGCTTAAGATACGAACCCCTCCTGCCAGTTCCTGTCAGCTGAAATGGCCCGTTCTGATCGCCTGTTCCGCCTGCTGCATTTGCTGCGCAGCCTGCCGCCGCCGGTCACGGCGCAGCAGCTGGCGTCTTCGGCTGAGGTCTCCCTGCGCTCGGTTTACCGGGATATCGAGGTACTGCGCGCGGGTGGCGCGGAGATCGACTCCGAGCGGGGCTACGGCTACACCCTGATCAACGACGGCATCCTGCGCCCGCAAGGCTTTACCCGCATGGAGATCGAAGCCATCGCGCTGGGCATGGCCGAAGTACGCCACATGGGCGACCCGGCCCTCGCCGAGGCCGCGGAATCCGTGCTGGCGAAGGTCGCCGCCACGCTGCCTTCGAAGACACAGGAACACATGGTCCACGCCATCTCCCACGTACGCCGGTTCGACCAGCGCTACGCGCCGCTGCCGGATATCGACACCATTCGTGAGGCATGCTGGGAAGAACGGGCGCTGCTTATCGACTACACCGACCGCGACGGCAAGGCCACGCAGCGAACGATCTGGCCACTGGCCGTGGTTTATCTGGAACAGACCCTCGTACTGCTGGCGCGTTGCTGCCTGCGCGATGGCTTCCGCATGTTCGTCATGGGCCGTATCCGGAAGGTAGAGCCCACGACGATCACCTTCCGGCCGCGACGGGCGGGGTTGTTGCGTCGGTACCTGCGGGAACTGCGTGAGCGCGGAAACGAAACCCGAACGGAGCGAACCGCATGAAGGCCCCCGTCTACCTCAACGCCCTCCGCGCGTTCGAAGCCGCCGCCAGGCTGCAGAGCTTTGCCGCTGCCGCTGCGGAGCTCCATGTCACGCCGGCGGCCGTCGGGCAGCTCGTTCGTGGCCTGGAGGAATGGCTGGGCGTACCGCTTTTTCACCGCAGCCCGAAGGGCAAGCTGCGCCTGGTACCCACCGAGGCCGCTGAGCGCGCGCTGCCTGATATCCGGGCCGGCTTCGATCGGCTGACGATCGGTCTTAGCCGATTGCGCGAAGGGGCCGGCGGCAGTGTCCTGATGGTGACCATCAGCCCCGCATTTGCGGCGAAGTGGCTGCTTCCTCGGTTGGAGCGTTTTCGTGACGAGTGCCCCGATACGGATGTGCGCCTGGATACGAGCCACAGGCTGGCGGATTTCGCCGAGCAAGGCATCGACATCGGGGTACGTTACGGCCGCGGCAACTGGCCCGGCCTTGTCGCTGAGAAGCTCATGGACGAACGGGTTTACCCGGTGTGCTCGCCGCGCTGGCTGGAATCCCACGGTGGTTCGATCACGGCCGCGGATCTCGCCGCCGCGACCCTGATCCACGATCTCTCCGTCGATACCCACGCCGGCTTTCCTTCGTGGGGCGCGTGGTTTGAGCAGGCGGGTGTGAAAGGCGCCGACGTGACGCGCGGCCTGCAAATCAACAACTCCGCCGCCGTCCTTCAGGCGGCGATCGACGGGCAGGGCGTTGCGCTGGCGCGCAGCGTCATGGCCAGCGATGACGTGGCGAGTGGTCGCCTCATCCGGTTGTGCCCCACGGTCGAGTTTGCCTCGCCGTTGGCTTATTACGTGGTGTATCGCGCGGAGAGTGCTTCGCTACCGAAGCTGGTTGCCTTCCGCGAGTGGCTGCATCGCGAGGCGACGCGATAACGCATCGCCTCGCCCGTTACATCAGTTGCGGCCAGCCATCACACCGCCATCCACATCCCAGATGGCACCCGTGACCCAGGATGCGCGTTCCGAGAGCAGGAACGTCACCACGTCAGCGACATCCTGCGGCGTACCGACGCGCCCGATCGGGTGGAACGCATTGAAGCCCTGCAACGCTTCGTGCACCTGGTCCTTCGGGATGAAACCTTCGTAGATCGGTGTCACGACGACGGCTGGCGCGACGGCGTTGACGCGAATCCCCTTCGGCGCAAGCTCCATGGCGGCGTGCTGGGTCAGCGCGTGCAGCCCGGCCTTGGCCATGGAATAAGCGGATGACGGCGTGGCGGCAATGGCCTGCCGGGCCCACATCGAGCCGATATTCACGATGGCGCCGGGCTTGCCGCGTGCCACCAGGTTCGCAGCTACCCTCTGCGTGATGAAGAAGGTGGCTTTGTTGAGCTGCATGTAGCGCTCATAGTCGGTATCGGTGTGCTCAAGGAACGGCTTGGGCGCGAACACGCCGGCCGCATTGACCAGAAGATCGATGTCGCCGTGCTGCGCGTCGATCGCTTCCAGCGCGGAAGCCAGCCCCGCATCGCTCGCCAGATCGGCGATGACCGCGGCGGCATTGCCGAGCGCTGATAGCTCACGCAGCGCCGACTCGGCCTTATCAGCCCGCTGGCCCAGGATGACCACGGAGCCTCCCTGCGCCGCCACCATGCGCGCCGTGGCCAGGCCCATGCCACTCGTGCCACCGACCACCAGCAGTTTCCTGCCAACGAATTGCTGTTCCATACCCGTGTACCCAATGCAGTGAATGAATACGGCATTGTTTCCAGCCGGGCGGAGCGGCGGCAAACGAGATTTTGTTCGGGCGGGGCAAAGAAAAACTATCGCGCGCCGGCTCTTGCGTCGGCTCGAATCATATGGTTGTATGATACAACCATATAGGAAATGCGCCATGCAGCCCGATCAGGCCCTTGTCGAAGAGATCCGCGCCGCGTCCCGTGCCATGGTTCGCGAGCTCGGCTTCCTGCAAACCACGCTGGCCGCCACGAACTATTCCGCGTCGGCGGTGCATGCGCTGCTGGAGATCGACGGACGTGGCGCAACGACCGCGGCGGCCCTGGTGAATGTGCTGTTCCTGGAGAAATCCAGCGTCAGTCGCCTCATCGGGAAACTCGTGGAAGCGGGGGAGATCGAGGAAGTCGCCAGCGCGGACGATGGCCGATCCAAGCAACTGCTGCTCACCCGCAAGGGCAAGCGCACCGTCGCCGCGATCCACGCCTACGGCAAGAAGCGCGTCACCATGGCGCTGGCTCACCTGAATCCGTCGCAGCGCGATGCAGTGGCACAAGGTCTCTCCGCCTACGCCTGGGCGCTCGCGGCCTGCCGCGACGAGCCGCACGATGCCCCGGAAAACACGGTCGAGATCGTTTCCGGCTATCGCCCCGGCGCGGTGGGCCGTGTGGCCGAAATGCACGCGGCGTTCTACTCCCGGCAGTGGGGCCTCGGCGAGTTCTTCGAACGCAAGGTCGCCACGGGTATCTCCGAGTTCATCGGCCGCCTAGAGCGGCCGGCGAACAAGCTGTGGCTCGCGGTGAAGAACGAGCGGATCGTCGGCTCCATCGCCATTGATGGCGAAGACCTCGGCAACGGCGAAAGCCACCTGCGCTGGTTCATCCTGGATGATGGCTGCCGCGGCAGCGGGGCAGGGCGCCGGCTGATGAGCGAGGCGATGGCATTCTGCGACGAAGCCGGCTTCCCCGCGACGCAGTTGTGGACCTTCAAGGGATTGGATGCCGCGCGCCGCCTCTACGAGTCCTTCGGCTTCACGCTCACCAAAGAGTGGGAAGGCGCGCAGTGGGGCGCGACGATGACCGAGCAGCAGTTCACCCGGCGCCTACCGCCCAGCACGGTGGCGAACCGATCGATGCCTTGAGTTCATCCAGAACCAATCGAACGGTCGCCGACGGCTTGGCCAACGCCCGCAACGCAAAGATCCCCGTCTCAACCCGCGGCCGGTTATCGCCCAGTGTGACCTCGATCAGATCACCGGCATTCACATCCGGCCCCACGACCCAGTCGGGAAGATAAGCGACGCCCAGTCCCCCAAGCGCGGCCAGCCGCATCGCCTCGAAGTCATCACACGCAAACCCGGCGCGCTTGCCTGCGTGCCCCACGGGGTGCCCAAGCAGATCGCTCCAACCTAAAAGATCTGCGCCATGCATCTTGTCGATCAGGCAAAGGTCGGCCAGGTCGTCGCGGGTCTTCGGATAAGCGTGCTTCCCAAAGAACCCCGGATGCGCACAAAGGATCCGCTGCTGTGTCGCCAGCCGCGTGGCGATCAGCGCGCTATCGGCCAGGTCGCCAATGCGGATGACCAGGTCCAGCCGCTCGGCGACCGGATCGGCCAGCCGCTCAGTCAAATCCAACTCGAATCGCAGCGCCGGGTAGCGTGCCGATAGCGCCGCCATTACTGGTACGACATAGCGCTTGCCGAACGTCGGGAAACACGCAAGCCGAAACACGCCGCCGATATCACCGCCGATCGATGCGATCTCCTGCTGCGCATCGGCAAGCTCATCCAAAATGCGCCGTGCACGTACAAGGAGCGCTTCACCGGCATCGGTAAGCGTCAGCAGGCGCCTGGAGCGCAGGAAAAGCGGCGTGCCCACCTGCGCCTCGAGCATGTCGATCTGCCGCGATACGGAGGAAGGCTGCACGCCACGGCGGCGCGCGGCACCGGAGAAGCTGCCTTCGCGGGCCACATCGGCAAACACGCCAAGGAACTCAGCGAATCGCTCCGACTGCATCTATGCACTCCGCGCAAAGCCGTTGACGGCAATGGACGGATTATCAACCAGAAGGGCGGCCCTTAGCCTTTTTCCCCATGACGCAGATGCCCTGCTTCCCGAGGAAAAGCCCATGAACGTGACCTACGATCCCCTCTATCTCTTCATCGGTGGCGAGTGGCTGCCGGCCGGTGACCGCGACACGGCGCCCGTGATCAATCCCGCCGATGGCAGCGTGCTCGGCCGTGTGCCGCTGGCCACGGCGGCCGACCTGGACCGCGCGCTGGCCACCGCCGATGCCGTTGCGACCACGTGGCGCAACACCTTCCCGGATGTCCGCGCCACCATCCTGCGCCGCGCCGGCAACCTGATCAGGGCCCGCGCCACGCAGATCGCCCGCACGCTCACCCTGGAAGAGGGCAAGCCGCTCAACGAGGCGTTGGATGAAGTGGACCGCGCCGGTGAGTACTTCGAATGGTTCGCCGAGGAAGCGCGCCGTATCGACGGCAGGGTAGTGCCGGCCAACCGCCCTGGTGTCCAACAGTTGGTGAAGCGCCAGGCCATTGGCCCCGTCGCCGCGTTCACCCCGTGGAACTTCCCGGCGATCACGCCGGCACGCAAGCTCGCCGCCGCACTCGCTGCCGGTTGCCCGGTGATCATCAAGCCTGGTGAAGAATCGCCCGGTACCGCGTTAGCCCTCGCCCGTGCGCTCGATGATGCCGGTTTGCCGCGGGGTGTTCTGCAGGTGGTCTTCGGCCTGCCCGATATGGTCTCGAAGCAGCTCATTGCCTCGCCCGTCATCCGCAAGGTGACCTTCACCGGTTCGGTCCCCATTGGCCGCTTGCTCTCGGCGCGCGCGGCGGAAGGCGTCAAACCCATTACCCTCGAACTCGGCGGCCACGGTCCGGTATTGGTCTTCAATGATGCGGACATCGAAGCCGCGGCTGTGGGTGGCGTGGCTAATCGCTTCCGTGGCACCGGCCAGGTGTGCATCTCGTCCACGCGCTTTCTTATCCAGCGCGAGGCGTACGAAGTGTTCACCCGCTACTTCGTCGATGCCGCCCGCAAGCTCAAAGTAGGTAACGGGCTGGTCGAAGGCACCCAGGTGGGGCCGCTCGCGAACGCACGGCAGCTCGAGAAGATGGAACAGCTTGTCGCCGATGCGGTGGAGCGCGGTGCAAAGGTCCTCGTTGGCGGCAAGCGCGTTTCCGGCCCAGGCTTCTTCTTCGAGCCGACCGTGCTGGCCGATGTGCCGATGGATGCCCGCGTCATGCAGGAAGAACCGTTCGGTCCGATCGCCATCCTGCGTCCGTTCGATACGTTGAAAGATGGGTTGGAGGAAGCCAATCGCCTCCCGTATGGCCTGTCCGCATATGCTTTCACCCGAGATGCGCGCACCGCTATCGATGTGGGCGATGGCCTCGACGCGGGCATGATCGGGATCAACCAATACCGGATCATCGCCACCGAACTACCGTTTGGCGGCATGAAGGATAGCGGCCACGGTTCGGAAGGCGGCGCCGAAGGGATCGAGTATTACCTCACCCACAAATTCATCAGCCAGGCTTGAGGCGAACACCATGTCGACGATTGATTTCAGCAGCCCGCGTGAAGCAGCACGCGCCTTCACCCCGAAGCTCACCGGCTTTGTCGAAGCACCGTTGTTCTCGACGGTGTGGCCGGATACCGACCTTGCCAAGCGCGATCGCTCCCTCGCCACCGTCGCGGTGCTCATCGCCGGTGGTCACGCGAACGAATTGCCCGCGCATCTTCGTCGTGCGATCGAGAACGGGGTGACCAAGCGCGAACTCTCCGGGCTCATTACCCATCTGGCGTTCTACGTCGGTTTCCCCGGCGCCATCACCGCATCGGCCATCGCCACGGCCACCCTGGGCGGCCTCGACGAGCCTGCGGAAGGCGCCTGAGCGGGCTAACGGGGTGCACCTCGCGCCCCTGGCCCCACCCCTTGCAAATCCCCGATAGCCGGCCTACAGTGAACCACATGGTTCAGTATCAAGCCCGCCTCGACCAGACCTTCGCCGCGCTCTCGGATGTCACCCGGCGCGGCGTGCTGGAGCAACTGGGGAATGCCGATGCCTCGGTGACCGACCTTGCCCAACGGTTTCGCATGACCCTTACCGGCATGAAGAAGCACGTGAGCATCCTGGAAGCCGCCGGCCTGGTTACCACGGAGAAGGTCGGGCGTGTACGAACCTGCAAGCTCGGCGAACGCCGGCTGGAAGAAGAGGCCGCCTGGATCGAGCAACACCGCCAGCTCTGGAGCGCACGGTTCGACGCGCTGGATGAGCTCGTCGAACAACTCAAGCGCGAGGAGAAAACCCATGTCCAACGCAAGCGTAAGTAACTCCGCCAGCCGGAATGCCACCTCGGTGGAGCGCAAGGGCGACCGCGAACTCGTCGTCACGCGGACCTTCGATGCCCCCGTGCACCTTGTCTTCAAGGCGTGGAGCACACCCGATCTGTTCAAGAGCTGGTGGGTGCCGAAGTCGGCCGGCATGTCCATCGTCTCGTGCGAGATGGATATCCGCACTGGCGGCACGTACCGCCTCGTCTTCCGCCACCCGAGCTTCGATCAGCCGATGGCGTTCTTCGGCACGTACCAGGATGTGACGCCGAACCAGCGCATGGTGTGGACGAACGAGGAAAGCGACCAGGGTGCGCTGACCACGGTGACGTTCGAAGAGCGCGCGGGCAAGACGTTCGTGACGCTGCACGAGCTTTACCCCTCGGAAGCGGCCCGCGACGAAGCCATCGTCGGTTCGGCCGAAGGCCTGCCCGAGCAGTTCGCGCAGCTGGACGAGCTGCTCGAAAGCCAGTCGTAACCACGCTGCGGCGGCCGGTGTATCGGCGATATAGTCGATCACGCCGGTGCGCCCGCCCGGCGCCAGGGGAGGACGAGATGTTCCGACGTGATTTCCTGAAGACGGCCATGACGGCGGCCGCGATGGCGGCGGTGCTTCCCGTCGACGCGAAGGAGAAGGCTGGCGCTTCGCATACGCCGGGTTCGAGCGGCCAGTTCGCCGACGTCAACGGCCAGCACATCTTCTACACCGTGCATGGCAGCGGCAAGCCGCTCATCCTCCTGCATGGCGGCATCGATCCGGATAGCTTCGGCAGCAACCTGGCCGCACTGGCCAAAGGCCGTAAAGTCATCGCTCCGCATCTGCAGGCGCACGGGCGCACGCCCGACACGGCCAGGCCGCTGCGCAGCGAAACCATGGCCGACGACATCGCTGCGCTGATCACCCACCTGAAGCTCGGCAAGGCCGATGTCATGGGCTACTCGCTAGGCTCAAGCGTTGCGCTGCAAACGGCGATCCGCCACCCCGAGGTCGTCGACCGCCTCGTGCTCGTCTCGTCCGCGATGAAGCAGGACGGCTTCTATCCCGAGGCAGTAACCGCCTTCAAGCAACTCAAGGCCAACGCCACGTCAATCGGCCCCGGCGTCAAGGCATCGCCGCTAGGCAAAACCTACCCCGATGTCGACTGGACGAACCTGTTCACGAAGGTAGGCGACATGACCGAACGCCCCTTCGACTGGAGCGCCGACGTCGCGAAGCTTCACGCACGCACTCAGCTGGTCTATGCCGACGCCGACGCCATCCGCCCCGAACACATGGTGGAGTTCTGGAAGGCCTTGGGTGGCGGGCAGCGCGATGCCGGGCTCGATGGCTCCCTGCGCCCCGCAAGCGAGCTCGGCATCGTGCCGGGTGCGACCCATTACACGCTTGCGGTGGATCCGATGCTGGTGGCGATGGTGGAGCGGTTTCTCGGCGCGATGCCGAAGGCCACCTGAGATCGCGCGAAGCCGGGAATGCGTCACCACGGCAAGCCGCGGTGGCGCACGAATTTACTTCGCGCCGTTAGCGCGCGCACGCCGCTCGATGCTTGCAGCGAACAACGGCGTTTCACGGCTGTTGTGATCGCTGGATGCAGCCTGGCGTGCCGCGGCGGCTTCTTCAATGGTCATGCCGTGTTCCTTCAGCCATGCCAGGTATTCTTCCGGCGCGGAAGACACCACCGCATTGGTGTACTTGCAGCTCTTGTCATCGATTGGCTCGACCGAGAGATCCCAGATCACCTGCACGCGGCTGCGGCCTTGCGGCGCAAACACCTCGGAAAGCGAGACCATCTTGCAGTGGTTCGGCTCGGCGACTTCGGCCACGTACTGCTGGATCACGAGGCCCTTACCGATCTGTTCCACGTTGATCGACATGCGGCGGCCATCATCGGTCCAGGTGGCGCCGGCGGCGATGTGGTCGGGCGGGCAGCAACGCTTGTATTCATCGCTGGGCAGGCTGAACAGCCACTCGGCGATATCGATCTTGTCGGCCGGCAGATTAATCACGGCGCTGTAAGCGGACTGCGAAAGCACGTTGTTCGTCATGGGTCATCTCATCGTCGGGGAGGGTCGGTGCGATGAGATTGTTGCGAGCGCAGCAAGGGGCCTTCTTGTAGCAAACACATTGGAAAAATGGACGTATCGCTTGTTTCAAGCGCTGGAACGTCCCTTTCCCAACCGAAGGTATAGGACTACCGAAACCGATGTGGACGGTCGCTCATCCGTCTGCTTCGCGAGCGTATGGCTGATGACGGGTGCCACACGTCACGGCTGTGCGCGGTTCCATCGAACTGCTATGTTTTCCCCGGCAGCACGCCACCACAGGGGAACTCATGATTCGTCTTTCGATGCTGGCGTTTGTGCTGGCTGCGGCAGTATGGAACCCGGCGGCACGCGCCGATGAAACCAAGGCATCGGCTTCGTCGGCTAACGTGACCTTGTCGCCCGCGTGCAAGGGCAAGCCTGGCAAGGTCGATGAGTCCGGCTTCGTCACGATCGGCGGCATCGAACAATGGGTTACCGCCAAGGGCGATAGCTGCGCCAGTCCTGTGTTGTTCTTCATCAGCGGGGGCCCCGGTAACCCGCTTAGCGCGATCTCCGATAGCGTCTACAGCGCTGGCGAGCGCGACTTCATCGTGGTGCAGTGGGACCAGCGCGGTGCCGGCATGACCTACGGCCGCAGCCCGCCGGCGGAAGGCGAGAAGCTGACTATTGAACGCATGACCCAGGATGGCAACGAACTGGCCGCTTATCTCGCCAGGCGCTTCGGTAAACGCAAGGTTATCCTGTGGGGCAGCTCGTGGGGTTCGATCCTGGCCGTGCACATGGCCATGGCGCAGCCGGATCTCTACTACGCCTACGTCGGCACCTCGCAGGTGGTGAACTCGGTCGAGGCGCTTTCCGCCAGTTACAAGGGCCTGATGGCGATCGCCACGCGGGAGAACGACGAGGCGTCCCTGGCCGTGCTTAAGCAGGTGGGTCCCCCGCCGTGGACCGACCCACGCAGCTTCGGCAAGGTGCGCCGGATCATCCGCAAGTATGAAGCGAAGGTAACCACCCCGCCGCCCGCGAACTGGGGCAAGGCTCCCGAATACACCACACCCAAGGCTGAAGCCGATTACGAAGCAGGGGAGGATTACTCCTTCCTCAACTTCGTCGGCATGCATGGTGATGGCATGCTCTCCCAGGTGGACCTGCCCAAGCTGGGTACCGACTTCGCCATGCCCGTGTACCTGATTGAAGGCGCGCACGACATGCTGGCGCCGCCGGAACTGGCAAAGAAGTACTTCGATAGCATCCGGGCACCGGCCAAGGGCTTCGTGTTGCTGGAACATGCCGGGCACGATCCGAACCAGGATGTCGTGGATGCCGAGTACAAGGTGCTTCGTGAGAAAATCGTGCCGATCTCACACCACTGAAGGCCACTGACGCATGACGCCCCCCAACCAGGCCCCCCTCATCCTCATTACCGGTGGTAGCCGTGGCATCGGTGCTGCCACCGCGCGCCTGGCGGCTGCCCAGGGTTATGACGTGGCCTTGAGCTACGTTTCCGACGAGGCGGCTGCCGCATCGGTGGTGGCGGATGTCGAGGCGGCGGGAAGGCGAGGCCTGGCGGTGCGTACCGATGTCTCGGATCCCGCGCAGGTCGCCGCGTTGTTCGATGCGATCGACGCGACGTTCGGCCGGCTCGATGCGTTGGTGAACAATGCGGGGATTCTTTCCCTGCAATCCCGTCTGGAGGATCTCGCGTTCGATCGCATGCAGCGCGTGTTTGCCGTGAACGCCATCGGCCCGATGCTTTGCGCACAGCAGGCGATCAAGCGGATGTCGCATCGCCACGATGGCCATGGCGGCTCGATCGTCAACGTGTCATCGGCGGCCGCGCGCCTGGGCAGCCCGAACGAATACGTGGATTACGCCGCATCCAAAGGCGCACTGGAAACCTTCACCACGGGCCTTGCTAAAGAGCTCGCCCGCGAGGGCATCCGCGTGAACTGCGTGCGCCCAGGGCATATCTACACCGAGATGCACGCCAGCGGCGGCGAGCCGGGCAGGGTGGACCGGGTGAAGGATTCCATACCGATGGGCCGCGGGGGCGAGCCTGACGAAGTCGCACGGGCGATCCTATGGCTGTCGGGTGCTGAGGCTTCGTTTGTTACCGGCACTTTTTTGGACGTGACTGGCGGCAAGTAATGCCAGCCCTTCGGTGACCGCTGTCACGCGGGCGTGATGGTGGTCCCTGCGGTCGCGTCCTGCGAAGGAGCATGCTCGTTCGTCGGGCGGTGTTCCCACCCCGTCACGGTGGCTACCAACCCCATCCATGCACCGCGCCCAAGCCGGCTCTCCACCCTCAGGTCGCCGCCGAGGCGTATGGCGCGGCTGCGCAAGCTGTTCAGGCCGGCACCACGGCGGAGCATCGGGTCGTTGTACTCAAACCCGCGGCCATCGTCGCGAACGCCGACAAGCAACCGCCCTCCCGCGCCGCACTCCACGCGGATTTCCACGTGCGATGCCGCGCTGTGCTTGATGACATTGGTGAGTGCCTCCTGCAGGAAGCGAAGCAGATCCAGTGCATGGCTGGGCGGGGGGCGCGTGCCCTCGATCCCGTGCAGCGTCCACCGGCTATCCATGCCGGCGATCTCCAGCCGGTTGCTCCAGCGGTGCCGCAATGGCGCAAGCAGGCCCATCAGGTCCGTTTCGGTGTCATGCGCGGAGGTATCGATCACCAGGCGCAGATCGTCGCGTAGCTCCTTCAGCGCGGCCACGGCGTGCTGTTGTTCTTCCGAGTGTGGCGACTGCTCCAGCACGGTGATGGTGTTCAGCAGGCTGCCGCCAAAGCCATCGTGGATATCGCGAACCAGGTTGAGCCGCTCGTTGGTGCGCGTGTGCGAAAGGCTGAGCTGGTGCTCACGGGACAGGGTGGCGCGCAGTTTCGCCGTGGCTTCTTCCACTTCGTAGCGGAGCTCGGCGTTGAAGCCTTCCACGCGGCGCATGGCGGCCGCGAAGCGGAAGGCCAGCGCGAAACCCATGCCGATCAGCGAGAGCGGTGCGGTGAGCGCGAGCAGGTAGTTATCGCTGTGCGTAATGCCAAACAGCGCGAGGAAATCGTGCACGCCGGCGGCGCACGGAATCACCAGGCAGGCAGCGAGCACCCGGTGGTCGCGGCGGTGCCCGCGGATGGCGAAACCGATGAACCACATCGTCGCCGCCAGGTTGATGATGCTGCCGACCACGAAGCCGGCGCCGCGATACACGCCGGCCGTGTGCGGCGAGGCGATGGCCCACACGATCTGCAACAACGCCACGGCAAGCAGTGCGTACTCGGTACGCCGCCAGCGCCGTTCGCAGAACCGCAGGAGGAACACGCAGTACACGCTCGCATTGGCGACGTAGGCCGCAAGGATGAACGACTGCCACGCATCGGTACTGGCGAAAGGCCAGGTGCTGTCGGCGATGAAGTTGGCGTTGTAGAACAGCGAGATCAGGGAGGTGAGGGCGTACCAGCCGAACGCGGTGTCCTTGCGGCGTAGCAGCCACAGGATGAGGAACAGGCCGCAGAACACCGCATCGATCGCCTGGCTGAAGAGGTGCAGCCCGTAACGCCAGAACAGCGCTTCGCGGTACAGCGCCTGCACGGCGCGTGGCGGCCCGACGCTTACCTCACCCAGCCCGGGCTGGTACGCGGCAATACCTGAGACGCGAATCCAGATCTCGTTATCGCCCTGGCGTAGCAGCGGTTTATCGACCAGGAAGTAATGCGGGCGGATCCAGCTGCGCGATAGCGGCTCGGTGAGGTTTCCATCCGCGTAGACAAGGCTGCCGTTGACATACACCGCCTGCGCCATGCACGCGTAGCTCACCAGCAGGCCGATGGGTGTGGCGTCGTTGTCCTGGTGCCAGCGCAGGCGGTACCAGACCACGCCATCGTGTTGCGGCCAACGCTGGTCCCAGTAATCCATGAGGCTGACCGGTTGCCAGCCCTCCGCCGGCGGGGCGGTGGAGGTGGTGCTGGCCTGCACGGCGTCGGCGTTGACCAGGGTCAGCACGTCGCGGCGGCTTTCCTGTGCAACGGCGGCGGTGGCCATGCACGTACCGAGCAGCAGCGCGGCAAGCATGCCTAGCCAGCGGCTGGCGCGCACGGTCAGCACAACAACCCGCGCGATCGCGCCTCAAAGATCGCCGCCGTGCGCGAGCGCACCGCCAGCTTGCGATAGATGGCCTTGGTGTAGCCCTCGATCGTGTGCCGCGACAGGCCGGTGTGCTCGGCGATATCGCGGTTGCCCATGCCGCGTTCGACCAGCTGCAGGATCTCGGTTTCGCGTGGGGTGAGCGCGGCGTCGGCGTTGGGCGTTGCATCAGGCGTGTCGGCGGCCTTGTTCACCACCAAGGCGAGGATATGCCGGGCTACCGAGGGATCGATCGGCGCGCCGCCGTGCTGGATGCTGCGCAAGGCCAGGTCCAGCTCCTCGTCATCGCGCTCCTTCAGCAGGTAACCCACGGCACCGGCCTGCAAGGCTTTCACCACGGTCGCGGCATCGCCGTAGGCGGAGACGACTACCGTAAGGGTTTGCGGCCGCTGCTCATGCAGCCACGCCACGAGCTCGATGCCGCTGGCACCGGGCAGGCCGATATCGACCAGGGCAAGGGCGGGGTAGCTCTGGCTGAGCTGCTGCAACGCCTCGTCCACGCTGCTCGCGAAGGCGATGGTGGAATCGGTGCCGGCGTGGCTGGCGAGTAGCTGGGCCAGGCGCTGCTGTGTGGCCGCATCATCATCCACAACCAAGGCGGGATGCAGGCCCATACGATTGGATACGTTCACTTCCGTGCCCCAGACGATCCTCGTACCCCTGAATTCGGGGATCCCCGGGCCGGAGTATAGACCGTAGGCTGGCGGCTCTACAGGGAATCCAGCTATGAGCCGTATTTGCACCTCGTTTCCGCGTCGCGGCCCCGCCACGCGGCCGCACCGCCTTGCCATGGCACTGGCCACCGCCATGTTGCTCGGGCCGCTGATGTCCGCCGGCGCGCTGGCCCAGTCCACCGGGGGTACTGCGCCCGGCAGCGGTGGCGCCGGTGGTGGCGGTGGCGCGGGCGGCAACTCGGCGACTGGCGCGGCCCAGGTCGGCGTGGGCGGTGCAGGTGGCGCGGGCGCCGATGGATTGATCTTTGGGGGTGGCGGCAGCGTGATGGCGGGCGGCGCCGGCGGTAGTGTGGGTTTAAGCCTTGTGTCTGGCCAGACGGGTATCGATACGACGCTGTGGGATACCACCGGCGGTAATGGCGGCGATGGCGCGAGCGGTGCCACCGGTGGGCAGTACAGCGGCGGAGGCGGCGGAGGCGGTGCGGCCGTGTACGTACCCGATTCGAGCCCTTATTCCAATAGCGTCACCTTCAACGGCAACGTGACCGGCGGCAACGGTGGCAACGGTGGGGGGACGGATGGGTCGATCAATGCGGGCGGAGGGGGTGGCGGCGACGGCATCCTCGCGACCGACGCAAGCCTGACCATCAACGGGACCGTCACCGGCGGCCGCGGCGGTAACGGCGGCGCAGGGACCTATGCCGTGGGCGGTGGCGGCGGCGGTGGCGGCAACGGCATTGAAGGGGCCGGTCTCAACATCTTTCTCCGCGGCACCCTCAGCGGTGGCGTGGGTGGGCTGGGCGGCATCGACACGGGCAACAGCTCCGGGGACGGTGGCGACGGCACGAATGGCGATGCGCTGCTGCTGACCGGTGGAAGCAACTTCCTGAGCTTGCTTCCCACTTCCGTGGTCAACGGCGCCATTGACGTGCGTAGTGATGCCAGCCTGATGGTGTGGGCCAACTCCAATCCAGGTTTTAGCGGAGGAACGTTGGGCGACGTCGCGTTGATCAACGAGGGCACGACCACCATCAATATGGAGAACGTGGGCGCTTTCACCATCTCCGGTTCGATCCTTGGCGGCGGTACGCTTATCGTCGAGGGATCAGGCCAGGTGGCTGCCCAAGCCCTCATTCTTACGGTGGCCAACGCGTACACCGGTGCGGTCACCATCAACGCCGATGGCTACCTGATCCTGCAAGGCAACGGTGGCCTGGCGAACGCCCGTGATATCCAGGCGAACGGCACCCTCGACATCAGCACGGCGGCAAGCCCCTTCATTCATACGCTATCGGGCAGCGGCGCCGTGCAACTGGGTGCGAACACGCTGACCCTTACTGCCGCCCAGGGCGCCTTCAGTGGCAGCCTCCACGGCAGCGGCGGGCTCACGGTGGCCGCGGGAACGGAGCAGCTCTCCGGCATCAGCGATTACACCGGCGCGACCACGATTGCCCAGGGCGCGACGCTGGCGCTCACCGGTAACGGCAGCATCGGCGCGTCGTCTGTTGTGAACCGTGCGGGCACGTTCGATATCGCCGGCACGAACGCCGGCGCGAGCGTGAGCAACCTCAGCGGTGACGGTACGGTCGCGCTCGGCGCGCAGACGCTGACCATCAGCGCGGCATCGGGTGCGTATGACGGCATCATTGGCGGCACGGGCGGTCTCGCTATCGCGTCAACGGGCACCTACCTGCTCAACGGTGAAAACACCTATAGCGGTGGCACCACCCTGCTTGCAGGCACGCTTGGCCTGGCGAACAACAGCGCCATCGGTACCGGCGCGCTGGCCATGGGTGCCGGCACGGGCCTGGACTTTGGTGCGGCCGCCACCACCTTCGCCAACGCGATCACGCTAAGCGGCGACCCCACGTTTAACGTGGCAGCGGGTAACACCACGACGCTCACGGGTGTGATCGCCGACGGTACCAGCCCGGGTGATGTGGTGAAGACCGGTGCAGGCACCCTGGTGTTCGCCGCGAATGAAACCTACACCGGTGGTACGGATATCCAGGCCGGTACGCTGCAGGTAGGCACCGGTGGCACGACGGGCACGCTCCTCGGCAACACGAACATCGCCAGCGGCGCGAACCTTGTCTTCAACCGGTCCGATAGCCTTGCCTACGCGGGCGCGCTGAGTGGTGCGGGCACGCTGACCCAGCAGATCGAAGGCACGCTGACCCTCACGGGCGACAGCAGCGCGTTCACCGGCAGCACCGACGTTACGACCGGTACGCTGCAGGTGGATGGCCGCCTGGGCGGCAGCGTGAACCTTGCCAGCGGCACGGCCCTGGTGGGCACGGGCACCGTGGGTAGCGCCACCATCGCGAACGGTGCGAGCCTGTCACCGGGCGGCGATGCCAGCATCGCTACCCTCGGTTTTGGTGGCGACCTGACGCTTGCGGAAGGTTCGCGCTACATCGTCAACGCCAACGAAAGCGGCCAGAGCGATAGCCTTGCCGTCGCCGGCAAGGCGACGCTTGGCGGCGGTGCGGTGGCGGTGCTATCGGCCGACGGCGATTGGGCGGTAGGGCGGAAGTACACCATCCTCAGTGCGCAGGGTGGGGTGAGCGGGCAGTTCGCCGGGGCGAGCAATACCCTGGCGTTCCTTGCGCCGGAGCTGAGCTACGACGCCACGGATGTGTATCTCACGCTGGCGCGTAACGCGGTGGCCTTCCCCGATGTCGGCCAGACCTTCAACGAACGCAATGCGGGCGCGGCGCTGGAAAGCCAGGGCGCGGGCGCGCTGTATCAGTACGCGTTGCAGCAGGACACGGTCGGTGCACGCCAGCTGTTCAACGCCGTGTCCGGCGAGATCCACGCCAGCGTGCAAAGCGCCGCCTTGCAGGACAGCCGCTACGTACGCGATGCCGTGAACCAGCACCTCAACGGTGAAGGCACCGGCCCCGAGGCAGCGACCACGCACGGCACGGTGTGGGCCAGCACGTGGGGCCACTGGGGCGATATCGGTGGGGATGGCAATGCGGCGCGCGTGCAATCCAATGGCAGCGGCTTGCTGGTGGGTAGCGATGCGCAGCTGCCAGGCAATACATCGCTGGGCGTGGTGCTGGGCCGCGGCCAGGCTTCGACCCGTGCGGCAGGTGCGGCGGGTAATGCGCATACCACGTCCACCCATCTGGGGATCTACGCGGGCACCGAGCTTGATGCCTTTGTTCTCCATGCGGGTGTGATCGGTTCGCGCCTTGCGATCGATACGCACCGCGGTGTCACGCTTGATGACCAGCGCGACGCGCTCAGTGCGCGTTACCACGCCACGCTGGTGCAGGGCTTCGTGGAAGCGGGATATCGCATCGGCCTCGGCGCCAACACGCTCGAGCCGTACGTGAACGTTGCCCGCGCGCACCTGGATAACGATCACTACCAGGAGACCGGTGGTGATGAAGCACTGGCCGCTTCCCGCCAGAGCACGAGCCTGAACACCGCGACCCTTGGTGTTCGTGCGCTGTGGCAGCTGGATAGCCAGGCCGGTATCAGCGCCATCACCCGCCTTGGCTACCAGCAGGCGTGGGGTGATCGCACGCCGGTGGTGACGCAGCGCTTTGTGAGCGGTGGCGGGGATGCCTTCGATATCGCAGGCGTGCCCATCGCTCGCCGCACGGGGATCGCCGAACTCGGGCTGCACATGCCGATAAGCCGCAGCGGCAGCCTGGACATGAGCTATCTGGGCCAGTTTGGTGGGGGAAGCAAGGATCAGGGCGCACGGGTGTCGTTGAACATCGCGTTCTGATTTGCCGCATTTCCCTACGAAACTCTACGCAACGCATGCTGCGTGGAACCACACTGTCTGTGGTGGGGTGGGAAGGCGATAGTCCATGGAGCCTCCGTGGAGTGTCGCGTCATGCGCCCAGCGCTCGCCCCGATCCGCTCCCGGTTCCGCGTTGCCGCGGCCACCTTGCTGGTGGGGGCGACGGGCGGTGCACCCTGCGCTCTCGCCCAACAGGTGGGGCCGGGGACGGTGGCTGGCCCCATCAGCGTGACGTCGGGCACGACGACCATGGTAGGCAACACCACGGTCGACCTGCGCAGCGGTGGCACATCCACGGCCAATTCGACCGCCGTGACCGGCGGCCAGCTGGTGATCGCGATGGGCCAGGGACCGAGCCCTGGGGCTATCCGCCTCTACACCGATAACGGCAACGCCCTGTTCGCCGATGGCGGCACGATCACGGTGAACAGCGGGGTCAACATCATCACCAACCGGGGTGCCGCGCTATGGGCGAATACCGCCGGAAGCGTCATCGCCCTGGCGGCAGGCAACGTCTCTTCGCTGGCAGGCGGTTACGCCGTGGTCTCGCGCGGCAGCGTCACCGTCTCGAGTTCGAACTTCAGCGACCCGTTCTACTCCGGCGCGAGCGCCGCGGGTAACGGCATGATTGCCGATGCAGGCGGCACGATCGATATCCGTGGTGCGAACACGCTCTTCACTACCGGTGCGACCACACAGGTGGGGCTTGGCGCGTCCGGTGCGGGTTCGGCGATCAGCGTCAACGGCAGCCTGCCGATCACGATGAGCGGGCTGGGATCGCTCGGCATTTACCTGTTCAACGGTGGCGCGCTTACCGCTGCACAGCCGATCCGCTTCACGTTCAACGCGGCATCCAGTGTCGGCATGAGCGTGGATGGGTCGAGCATGGCGGCGTCCGTATCGGGACTCAGTTTCAACTTCCTGGCGGCGTCGGGCGTCGGTGGCACCGGCGCGGTGGTGATGAATGGTGGGACGGCGCGGCTCGATGCGTTGACGGTGACCGGCCCGGCGGCGGCGCTCGGTGTATGGACCCAGCAAGGCACGACGGCGGTCCTGACCGGCAACAGCGTGATCGACATCAACGCACCCGCGGGCCGAAACGGCCAGTCGTGGCGGCTCACTTCCGGCTCGCTGGTTAACGGCATCTTCGGCAGTGTCACCGTACCGTCGTGGCGCGCGGGCTTGTTGAACCAGGCGGGGAGCATCGATGCCACGGGCCTTACCGTGAACGCGAACGCGGAGGGCAGCTACGGCGCCTACGTGGGTTCGAATACGGCGCTGTTAAGCACGATGAAGCTGACTGGCGCCACGATAAATGCACGCGGCGCAGGGTCCATTGGCCTGGAAGGCTATACCAGCAGCCAGTACAACGTATCCGGCTCTACCGTGCGTGCCGATGGCGGCACCGCCGCGCTGTATCTGTACGGCTACGCGGGCGTTCCGCCCACCCAGCCCGCCACCTTTCCCACCAGTATGTCGTTCAGCGGCTCGACGATTGCGGCGACGGGCGGTGCGTATGGCGTGTGGTCCACGAACTGGACGCGTGGCCAGTGGACGAATGCGTTGACGATCGACGGTGGCCAGCTCACTGCCGACGGCGTCGCGATCGGTGGAGCCGGCCCACTCGATGTGAATTTGTCCGGCGGGGCAGTGGCACAAGGCGGTACGTGGCTGCTTGCCGCCGAAGGCAACAACGCGAATTACGGCGTGCCCACGGTGATCAACCTGCGCCTCACGGGCTCACAGGCGCAGGGGCTGGTCGAGGCCGATGCAGCCAGCCAGGCCAACGTCGCGCTGGCCAATCAATCCACGTGGATCGGCAAGGCGTTCTATGCCACCAACGTGACCATCGATGGCAGCAGTGCGTGGACGATTCCCGCCAGTTCCGTGGTGTCCGATACGGTGACGAACGATGGCCTGGTGCAATTCACCGCACCGGATGCCGGTGTGCACAAGACCCTTTACACACGGGCGTGGGCGGGCAGCGGCACGCTGGGTTTGAACACCTACCTTGGCGACGACAGCTCACCGACGGATCGCCTGATCGTCGACGGCGGCGCCGCCACCGGCGCGACCCGGATCCGGGTGACGAATACCGATGGACCGGGTGCCGAGACGACCGGCAACGGCATTCTGGTGGTGCAGGTCGCGAACGGTGGCACGACCGCGCCCGAAGCATTCGCGCTCGCGTCATCGGTGGTGGCCGGTCCTTACGAATACACCCTGCATCGCGGTGGCGCGTCTGCGGGCACGGAGAACGACTGGTTCCTGCGCAACACGGTGCCCTGCCGCGATGCGAACGCGCCCGGTTGTGAGCCCACGCCGCCCACGCCGCCGGGACCACCGGGGCCGCCAACGCCTCCGGATCCACCGCCGCCCGCGCCGCCGCCGGGGCCGACCCCACCGCCCGATGGCGGCGACCCGCCGGCACCGACGCCCTTGCCGCCCTCACCGGAGGTGCCGGGCCCGATCGAGCCGGAGGGCAACGGCACGCCGGTTCCGGTCGCGCCGGTCTACCGGCCCGAGGTATCGCTGTACACCGCGCTGCCGGCGATGGCGTTGCGCTTTGGCTGGACCACGCTCGGCAACCTGCATGAGCGCGTTGGCGAGCAGGAGCAACTGCGTGAGCGCAGCGACCTGCGCGGCAACAGTTACCTCAATGCCTTTTGGGTGCGGGTGCTGGGCGAGGACGGCAATGTACGAGGTGCGCGCGATGGCATCTACGACGGCAGCCCCAAGTACGACTACAACACCATGGCCATCCAGGCCGGCACGGATATCTACGCGGAAGAGCACGAGAACGCCCAGCGCGACCACGCAGGCGTGTACCTCGGCACGGGCCGCATTCGCAGCGACGTCACCGATTACGACGGCAGCAACGCTGGCGACGATGTCGTGCGCGGACAACAGCTGGGGCTGTACTGGACGCACTACTGGGCCGAAGGCGCGTACCTGGATGCGGTGGCGCAGGGCACCTGGTCGCAATGGAGCGCCACCTCGAACGAGCGGCTGGCATTGCACAACAGGGCTTTCGGTTGGGCGGCATCACTGGAAGGCGGTTACCCCTTCCACGATGACTCGCAAGTGTTCGAGCCGCAGGTACAGGTGGTGTATCAACGCGTGGACAACGGCCGCGCATCGGATGCTGCGGCGAGCGTACGCTTCAGCGATGCAGAATCCCTGGTCGGCCGCCTCGGCTTCCGCTGGGCCAACACATGGACACTCGAACCCACCCGCGATGGCACGCACCGGCTGCTCACCGGCTGGCTACGCCTGAATGTGTGGAAGGAGTTCAAGGGCAACCCCACCACCTCGTTTTCTTCTGAGAACGGCGATGTCCCCTTCGATGGCGATATCAAGGGCAGCTGGTGGCAACTCAACGGCGGCGGCACCTGGCAGCTTGATGCCAATACCTCGTTCTACGCGAACCTCGGCTACCAGAAGGGTTTTGGTAGCCGGGGGTTTAGGGCGTGGGATGGGAAGGTGGGGGTGCGGTGGAATTGGTAGTGCGCCCGGCAAGCCGTTAATGAAAACCTAATCCCCCTACCGCAAGCTAGAGGACTCGCCCGCCAAGAGCCCTCCTGTGAACCTGCTTCTAGTCGAAGACGACGCCATGCTCGCCCGGGCCATTTGTGATGGCATCCGCCAGCAGCAGTGGTCCGTGGACCATGCGGGGGATGCGCCGGCGGCCCGTACTGCCCTGGTGGATCACGCGTATACGGCGGTTTTGCTCGATATCGGCTTGCCCAAGGGCTCGGGGTTGGATGTGCTGCGGTTCCTGCGCGATCGGTTCGATGCCACGCCGGTGATCGTCCTCACGGCCCGCGGCCAGTTGAGCGACCGGATCCAGGGCCTGGATGCGGGTGCCGATGATTACCTGGTGAAGCCGTTCCAGCTGGGCGAGTTACTGGCGCGCCTGCGGGCAGTGATCCGCCGGGCCGAGGGGCAGGTGGTCGGCCAGTTGACCCAGGGCGATATCACCCTGGATCCGCTCAGGCGCGTGGTGAGCCAGGCCGGCAAGCCCGTTGCCCTGAGTGCGCACGAGTACCAGTTGCTGCTTTCGCTGTTCAAACGCGCGGGGAGGGTGGTGAGCCGCGAGGAGCTGGAGCGGGCGGTGTATGGCGATACCGCGGCCGTGGGTAGCAACACCGTTTCAGTGTTTATCCACCAGCTGCGCAAGAAGCTGGGCGAAGGCGTGATCCGCACCGTGCACGGCCAGGGTTACACGACGGGGGAGGCACCATGAAATCCCTGCAGTGGCGGATGCTCGCAGCATTGGGGCTGGTGATCGTCTTCGCGTGGGCGATCTCGATCATGATGTTTGTCTCTTACCTCACTGAGGGGCAGAGCAACGCATGGCGTACGGGATTGCATACGCTCGGCGAGAAGCTGGTGGGTGTCCTTCCAGCCGAAGCTATTCCGCCAGCACCGGTGGCAACGCAGCCTGGAGGCATGGCGTCCTCCGAGCCCGCAAGCACCCTTACGGCGATGGTGCTCAACACCGTGGAACTCGGCCTCGTCGGCCTGCTGACCTGGCTCACGCTGATGGCGGCATTACGTCCGTTACGCGCGATCTCCGCAGGGCTGGCGCAGCGTGATCCTTACGACTCAACGCCACTGCCGGTGCACCAGGTGCCTACCGAGCTGCGCCCGCTCATCACGGCGTTCAACGCCTTGCTTGGCCGGGTCGACACCGCCATGCGTGCCGAGCGGCAGTTCATCGCCGATGCGGCGCATGAACTGCGCACGCCATTGGCCGCCTTGCACGTGCAGGCCGAGGTGGCGCTGGCGGCAGGCACGCTGCAGGAGAAAGACCACGCGCTGGAGCGCCTGCTCGATGTCTCGCACCGCACCCACCGCCTGGCCGAGCAGTTGCTTGACCTTGCGCGGCTGGATGCCGGGCTTCATTCGAGCGGCATGGTGCCGGCGGATCTGCTGGAGCTCTCACGCCATGTGCTCAGCGAGTTCCGCGTGCAGGCGGCCGAGCGGAACATCCGCCTGAACCTTGAGGGCGATGCCTGCCTCATCCGCTGCGATGTGGACGAGGTGGGGATCCTCATCCGTAACCTCGTCGATAACGCCATACGGCACGGCAACGTGGGCGGGCAGGTCACGGTCACCTGCCGTGGCGCTTCCGCGGCGAATGACCAGCAGGCCGAGCTCATCGTCACCGATGATGGCCCCGGCGTACCCGATGCCGACTTTAAGGCGATTTTTGATCGCTTTTACCGCGCGCCTGGGACCGTTACCCAAGGCAGCGGTATCGGTCTGTCGCTCGTCGCCGGTATTGCGGCGCTGCACGGCGCTACGGCGGAAGCCAGCCGGGCAGGGCGGCACGGTGGCCTTCGTGTGGCGGTCACGTTCCCGGTGGCGCTAAAAAATTCCTAAAAACTCTTTCCTACGATGTCGTCGAACCGGCCTTCCGCCATTCCCCTCGACGACCAGGAAAGACCATGCGTCCCCACGTTCCCTTTGTTGCCTGCTTCGCGTTATCCACCGCCTTGCTCACCGGCTGTGCCCACAGCACCAAGCCGGTCGCGTATCACGATATTGAATCCTCGGGCTACCTGCGGCCAAACGCGGAAGCGAAGGGCCCCCACGCCCTGTACACGTATGCGAGCGATGTGGACTGGAACGCCTACCAGTCGTTCATGATGGATCCGGTG
The DNA here is from genome assembly GCF_050435445.1 of Luteibacter sp. 621. Taxonomy (NCBI): domain Bacteria; kingdom Pseudomonadati; phylum Pseudomonadota; class Gammaproteobacteria; order Lysobacterales; family Rhodanobacteraceae; genus Luteibacter; species Luteibacter sp. 621. Next base: position 82,810 of record NZ_JBNDKI010000015.1, read on the forward strand.
GTGGTCTACCGCGGCGCCGATGCGCAGTTCGGCAAGGTGACGGAAGCGGAAAAAGGTGAGCTCGCGCTGTACATGGATGGCCAGTTCGTGAGCCGCCTGAAGGAACGCTACGAGCTGGTTTCGCTGCCGCGTACCGATACCTTGCGCATCCGCGTGACCCTGACCGGCGCGCAGCGTACGACGCGCTTCCTGAGCACCTTCACCAAGATGGATATGGGCGGCGGACCGATCAATGCCGTGAAATCGATGACCGGCGGCGAAGGCATGTTCATGGGCTCGGTGAGCTACGCCGTAGAAGTGTTCGATGCGTCCAGCGGCAAGCTGCTGAAGGCCTACGTCGACAAGCAGTACCCGAATGCCATGAACTTCAAGGCATCGTTCGGGCCGCTGACCGCCTCGAAAACGGGCATCGATAAGGGCGCTGCGAGCTTCGTGGGCAGCCTGGGCCGGTGACCTGCCATGTACCTCTCCTCCCGCATCATCGTGTGCCCGCGTTGCGACGCGGTGTATCGGCGGCCCGCACTGGGTGCTGAGGAGGCGGCGCATTGCCACCGTTGCGGCGCGTTGGTGATTCACGGTGCGCGGTTATCCCCGGCCGGCGGCCACGACGAGCTGGCGCTGCCTGAGTGGCGTACCCTTGCTGGTATCCCGACGGGCCACGACCTGGATGCCGTGATGTGCCGCGGCTGCGGTTCCACCGTGGTGGGCATGGATGGTAGCGACACCGCCGTGTGCCCCCACTGTGGTGGGCGCTTACAAGCGTGGTGGGGCGGCGATATCGAGGCGAGCTGGCTGCTGTTCGTGGTCGGGGTGATCAGCTTCGGGACATGCTTGTTCCTGCCGTTTGCTGGCTATGCGAGGCCAGGCCATCTCACCTCAGATGTCACGTTGTACGAAGGGATAAAGGCGCTCTGGCACCGCGGTGCGTGGGATGTCGCAGGCATGCTGTTCGCCGCAACGCTCGTGCTTCCCGTGTTTCGGTGCCTGGGCCTGGGTTGGCTGCTGTGGGCGGATGACTTCGATGTGGATGGCTTGCGCCCGCAGCGGATGGGGATACTCCGCGTGCTTGAGGGTGCTGCGCGCTGGACGTACCTTGAAGTGTTGATGATAAGTTGCGCTGCGATCGCCAGTTCCCTGGGCGCAGAACTGGCCATGCAGCTCGAGCCGGGAATTTATCTGTTCGGCGTATCGAGCGTACTGATGTGCCTGGCGACGCGACTGTTCGATGGAAGGCGCATTTGGCAGCAGCGGAGTATGGCTTAGGGACCTGTAGGAGCGTGCTTGCACGCGATGGGTGCTCGAAGCGCCGTGGATCGCGCGCAAGCGCGCTCCTACAAAAAGCGGCCCGCTAGAACAACGCCGCCGCCTTACCGACAGCAATCCAAACACCAATCAGGAACGGAATCCCCACCAGCGCCCACGCCACGACACCCACCACGCCGAACGAACCGCGTGCGGCGTCCTGCGCCCGTGCCGAAACAGCGGCCGTTTCGCGCTGCAACGATTTTTCGTGCGCGAGTTCGGCTTCGGTCATCAGGTCGCTTTCCTTCACCGGCTTCACCAGCAGGTTGCAGATCATGCCGACCAGCAGGAGGATGGCCAGGATGTAGAGCGTGCGGTCGTAGACGAGGTTCTTGGCGACGCCGGCATCGAGCTGGGCCTGGCGCACGGCGGCGATAAGGAACGGGCCGGCGACACCCGCCACCGACCATGCGGTGAGCAGGCGGCCATGGATGGCGCCGACCATCTGCGTGCCGAACAGATCCGACAGGTACGCCGGCACCGTGGCGAAGCCACCGCCATACATGGAGAGGATGACGCACACCGCCAGGACGAACATGGCCGCCAGGCCGGCATGGCCCAACGAGGGCAACGCGCAATACAGCACGATGCCGAGTGCGAAGAACACGAAGTACGTGGTCTTGCGCCCCATGAAATCCGACATGGAGGCCCAGAAGATGCGGCCCAGGCTGTTGAACAGGCTGATGAGGCCGACGAGCCCCGCGGCAGAAGCGGCAATGGCCGCCTTCTGCTCCGCGCTCAACTCAACGGACGCATCCAAACCCAGCAGCTTCCCGCCGAACACATCCTGGAACATGGGGCTGGCCATGGACAGCACGCCGATGCCGGCCGTGACGTTCATGCACAGCACCACCCAGATCAGCCAGAACTGCGGGGTCTTCCAGGCGCGATTGAGGTGCACATGGCGGTGGGTAATCAGTTTGTTCGTGGCCTCAGCCGGCGGGGTCCAGCCCAGCGGGCGCCAACCCGAAGGCGGCACGCGGAAGCCGAACGCACCCGCGGTCATCGCCACCAGGTAAATCACGCCCATCACGATGAGGGTGGTGGATACACCCGGCACGCCATCGTGCGAGAACTTCTGCATGAGCGCCACGGCAATCGGTGCACCAATCAGCGCACCACCGCCATAACCCATGATCGCAAAGCCTGTCGCAAGGCCACGCCGATCGGGGAACCACTTGATGAGCGTCGAGACCGGGGTGATGTAACCCAGGCCCTGGCCTATGCCACCGAGCACGCCGGCGCCAAGGTACACCAGCCATAGCTGGTGGATGGCCACGCCGATACCGCCGACCACCAGGCCGCCACCCCAGCACAGCGCGGCGATGAAGCCGGCCTTGCGCGGGCCGGCATGTTCCAGCCAGGCACCCCAGATCGCCGCCGAGATACCCAGCATGGCGATGAAGGTTTCGAAGATGTGGTTCACCGCCGGCACCGTCCAGTTACAGCCGGAGGAGAACAGCTGGTCAAAGAAGCCGAGCTGGGCACACAACGCCGGGTTGGCCTCGGTCACCAGCTTGGTCATGGGCAACCAGAACACCGAGAACCCGTAGGCCATGCCGATGCACAGGTGGATGGCCAGCGCCGCCGGGGGCACCAGCCAGCGGTTGAACCGCGGCCCGGCAATGGTGTTTTCACGGGCCAGCACAGACCCACGTGCCGCCGGCTCCCCGCCGGGCTTCACTGCCTCATCCATCGATTGTCCCCCAGGGCTATCGCCGGGCCGGGCGGCCGTCATGGAGCGATACCCGCGCGGGCGAGAGGGTGCCATGGATTTGCGTCAGGTCAAAGTCGGCTTTGGTCTAGGGTGGCTTAGACTTACGCCATGGGAGCACAAGGGGTAGCCATGGTTCGCAAACACGTCGTCCTCGCCGGGGACCTCGCCGGAACGGTGGTCTTTGCGATCGAAGGCGCCAGTGCGGCGATTCAGGCGGGCCTTGATCTGCTCGGCGTGCTGGTGCTGTCCTTCATCGTGGCGCTGGGTGGCGGCGTGGTCCGCGACGTGCTGATCGGTGCCACGCCGCCGAATGCCATCCGCGACTGGCGCTACCCGCTGCTCGCCTTCGCCGCGGGGCTACTTACCTTCGCGTTCCACGCGCCGGTGGCCGCGGCACCGCCCATGCTGCTGATCACCCTGGATGCCGCCGGTCTCGCCATCTTCGCCGCGACGGGCGCGGAGAAGGCAATCGATTACGCGATTACCCCGCTCAACGCGATCCTCATGGGCGCGGTCACCGGCTGCGGTGGTGGCGTGATTCGCGACCTGCTGCTCACCCGGACGCCGTTGATCCTGATGGCGGATATCTACGCCACCGCGGCGCTGCTGGGCGCCGCGGTGGTCGTGGTATGCCGGCGGTTGAACTGGCCGCCCGCCGTAGCAACGGCATTGGGCTGCCTAGTGTGCTTTGTGGTGCGCATGGCGGCGGTGCAGTTTCACTGGCAGCTGCCGCGGGTGGCTTGATGTGCCCGCGAAGCGGGAGCTAATTCACATCGTCGCGCGCTGGGCGCAGGCCCATGGTCGCGTGCGGCGCACGCGTGTTCGGCGACGTCTTCATGCCAAAGGCGAGCCGGAGCAGGTTCGAGCGGCGCACCACTACCTGATAAAGAAGCACACAGGTGCCCATGCTCAGCGCCACGATCACCGCGTACTTCACCCACGGGCTCCACGCGAGGTGGATCACGACGTAGCCGATCGCCACGATCACCGTCTGGTGCAGGATGTAGATCGGGTAGCTCGCATCACGGGCCCAGCGCAGTAGCGGGTTTACGAAGGCGAGGTAGCGGTAGCCGTAACCCAGGAACACCATCATCCACAGCCAGGTGAAGAGGTTCGCGCCTACGTGGTCGGCCGCGGAATCGTGGGGGATCACGCCGTGAGTGAGGCCCCAGATAAGGAAGACGATCGTGGCGACGCCCAGACCGAGCGACCAGCGGCGCATGTCGCCGAGCCACTTCCATGCGCCGGGCATGGAGGCCAGCACATACCCATAGATGGTGAGCAGCAGGTAGTGATTGAAGATGTACCAGTCGCTGACCAGGTTATGCGCTTCGGGGAAGGCCGCCTTCAGTAACGTCTCGTTGATACCGAGCGGCATGCCCAGCAGGAAGATCCACACACCTGGCGCCACGCGCGTGCAGGCCCGCTTCCACCAGAGCATCGCCGGAAGCAGAAGCAGCACGTACACGTAGAGATAGGCGATGAACCACAGGTGGTGCCAGCTGAAATCGCCCGACGGGTAGGCGTGGAACTGGAGCACCCGTGCCATGTAGAAGCCGAGGAAGCTCCCCAGCCAGTCACCATGCAGCACGCGTTCGAAGTAGATCTGCGGCGGCACGATCAGGAACATGCCGATGATCAGCGGCAGCACCAGCTTTTGCGTGCGCTCCTGGAGGAACCTGCCGGGCGTGCGTCGCTGCAACGCGAACCACATACCCGCGCCGGCGATCACGAATAACAGCGGCATGCGCAAGCGGTGGGCGATATCCATGGACCATTCCAGCGCCGGGATCGTCTGGTCATTGACGATGTGCCAGCCCCAGCCCACGAAGATCATCCCTGTGTGGAAGAAGAACAGCACGAAGATGGCGATAACGCGTAGCCAATCCAGGAAGTCGTAGCGTTCCTGCACCGCATCGTTCGAAAGCATGGCCGAAGGCCTCCCAGGTCATTGGAGACATCAGCCTGGGTGCTGCCGCGATGGTGTGCATCGGTTTCGGGGTAAGCGGGCGGTGGCTGGGGTAAAGCGGACGCTAGCGGCCCATCCGGGCGAACAGCTCGTCGCGATAGCGTCGGCTAAGCCGCAGGGTGCGGCCGTTGCGCAGCTGGATCTCGTAGTCGCCCTTGAACAGGGGCGAAAGGGAGCCGATGGCGGCGAGGCTTACCGCGGCGGATTTATGGACACGCACGAAGCGCTGGTTGCCCAACTGGGCGAGCAGGTCCTGCAATGTCCGGCGTAGCAGGTAGCTTTTCGAGGCCGTGTGCACGTGGATGTAGTTGTCGTCGGCCTGGATCCATTCGATGGCGGCGGCATCGATGAGCTGCAAGCGTTCCCTATCGGGGACGAGCAGGCGCTCGCAGTTGGCGACACTCTCCCGGCCTACGGCGACAGCCGGAGCACCTGACTCATGCGACTGAAGCCGCTCACGAACGCGCTGCAGGCTCCGCGCGAAACGGTCCCGATCGTAGGGTTTTAACAGGTAGTCGATGGCATTGAGGTCGAACGCCTTTACCGCATGCTCGTCAAAGGCGGTGACGAACACGATCAGCGGTGCGCTGGCAGGATCGAGCTGCGCGGCGACCTCCAGCCCCGAGAGCGTCGGCATCTGTACATCGAGAAAGGCCACGTCAGGCTGGTGTTGTTCGATGTCGCGAGCGGCCGAGAGTCCATCTTCCGCTGCGCCGAGCAGTTCGACGTCGGGCTGTTCTGCTAGCCACTTCGCCAGCTTCTCGCGGGCTGGGGCCTCATCATCGGCGATCACGGCACGGATCATGCGGCGCGATCCCGTGGCAGGGTGACGATGGCGGTTACGCCGTCGGCCTCGTTGCGGATGACCATGGATGCCGCCCCGCCGTAAATAATGCCGAGCCGCTCGCGGCCGTTGCGCAGGCCCACGCCTTCATCGAACGATGGTGGAAGCGATGAGCCGGTATTGCGCACGGTGAGCACCAGGACATCGCCTTCGCGCTGCGTGCTGATCACAACATGCACGGGCGTGAGCGTGCGTTCCACGGCGTGCTTGAAGACGTTCTCGACCAGCGGCTGTAACAGCAGCGCGGGAACCGGGGCAGCATCAAGTTCAGGATTGGCGTGCCATTCCAGCGTGACCCGATCGCGGAACCGCTCACGCATCACATCGGTATATAACGCCAGTGTGCGGAGTTCTTCGGCGAGCGGGGTCATTTCGCTCCCACCGCTACGCAGGCTGATTCGTAACAGATCGCCAAGCCGTGCCACCAGCCGGTCGGCACGTTCCACGTCCGTGTGCATCAACGCGGATACCGTATTCAGCGCGTTAAACAGGAAGTGTGGCCGCAACTGGCCCTGGAGGTGCGCGAGTTGTGCTTCAGCCAGCGCGCGTTGCGTCTGTAACAGGCGGTTGCGTTGCTGCTGCCACTGGCCGTGCGTATCGACGCCAAACAGGATGCCGAGCCAAAGCCCGGTGAACAGGATCAGCTTCACGGTTTCGTACACGAAGATAAAAGCCCAGCCAGCGTGCTCATACGGGCGGCCGGCCAGGGCATACACGCCATGCCGTATCGCGTACACGGCCGTCACGAAGGTCACCGCGGCCAGCGGCAGCCAGCGCAGGTAATGCCCGAACCAGGCCAGGGGGCGATCAAGGTAGATCGCATAGCGCGCCCTGACTTTTACGGCCAGGAGCATCCAGCCCGTCGCGACCAGGGCCGAGCTCCCCTCCCAAAGCACCGGCTCCCACCAGCGGATCCGCGGGTTGCGCATGGCGTCCTGCAGCGAGGCGCAAATCATCAGCAGCCAGAACGCCGCCCACAGGGCGGGTAGGATCCTGGCGGAAAGCGCCGTGCCCTGGGCCCGGGCGCCTGCCGTCGTAGGGCGGGCGGTTGCGTTCATGTCGGGCGAGTCTACCCGTGGGCGCGGCAGGGCGGCGCGGGTCTTGGGGTGACCGGGACGAAGCGCGAGCTTCAGATCAGCCGAATACCCCACGGCTTCACAGCCCACGCAAACAACGCGAAGCACACCACGGTAATCACAGCGCTGAGTGCCAGCGCCGGCCAGAAGCCAAATCGCCCGAATAGCCACGGGAATGCCAGGAACATGGGGAGCGTCGGGACCACGTACCAGAACGTGTACCAGGCGTGGTTGGCGATTTTCTCTGCGGGCTGCTTCTCGATGTAGAGCCAGGTCAGGGCTAACAGCGTGACCAAAGGTAGCGAAGCGATAAGCGCCCCAAGGCGGTCACTGCGCTTGGCGAACTCCGAGACGGCGACGACCACGGCGGCGGTAATGAGGTATTTGGTGATCAGCCATGGCATGCGTGGTTTCCCCCATTCAGAGCGGCGGTGGCGTGGTGGCACGGTAATTCTACGGTGCCGCGGCCCATGGAAATTCGGACGCCCGCCTGGGTGATCGGTGCTCCACTGGCCCGACCACTCGGAGGGCTGTGCCATGTCGGATAACGCCAGGCGGGATGCGGATGTCACCCAGGCGTATGACGCCGCCGATCTTAACCGCGCCATCCAGGCGTATAAGTTCTTTTATTCCACCGTCTCAGGCGCCGCCATCATCAAGGGCAACGAGCAGATCGGCGTGGTACCCAACGAGGTATTCGCCACGCTCGATTGCGGCCCGGAACAGCTGGTGTATACCGCCAACTCCGATACGCCCTACGGGCCCATCCTGCTGGACCTGGCCATTGGCCCACTGGTGATCGATCTGCCGCCGGGACCATTAATCGTCTGTGCGATGGACATCAACCAGCGCTGGGTTGCCGATATGGGGGTACCGGGGCCGGATGCCGGGAAGGGCGGGAAGCACCTCCTGGTGCCGCCGGGGTACCGCGGCGAATTACCCCGCGATGGGTATTACGTACACCAGGCGAGCAGCAACCGGCAGATTGTCGGTGTCCGCTCATTACCTGTGAATGGCGATGTGGCTGGCGCCAAGGCAAGGCTCACGACCATCAAGGTGTATCCGCTGAAGCCCGATACCCCATGGAAGGAGCCGCGCTGGATCGACGCCACCGGCAAACAGCAGGACACCACGCCGGCTTCATTCGAAACCAACGAGATGTTCTGGCGGGTACTCGACGATACGATCCAGAAGGAACCGCCTTACGAGGGCTACCGCGCCGAATACGGCAACCTGTCCGCGCTGGGGATTCAGAAGGGAAAGCCGTTCGCTCCCGACAAGCGTATGGCCGGCATCCTGCAGAAGGCCGCCACCGAAGCCAACGCGCAGATGCGCATACAGTCGTTCTTCGACCGCCGGCCGGATCGGCAGGTGTGGCCCGATCGCCAATGGGAGTGGGCCAGCCTGCGCTTCGAGGATGGCGACTTCAATGCGGGTGAATACCTTGACCTGGAAGCGCGCGAGAAATGGTTCTACCAGGCGATCGGCGCATCGCCGGCTATGTTCCGCCGCGATGCGAATGCAGGCTCCCTCTACTGGCTTGGATTACGCGACGCGAATGGCGCATTGCTAGATGGTGGAAAGAACTACCGGCTCACGGTTCCTCTGCCCGTGCCCGGCAAGCTCTTCTGGTCCGTGACGGTGTATGACCTGGAAACCCGGTCACAAATCCAGACCGCGCAGAACAAGGCGGCACTGCGTTCGTTGTTCGAGTTGGCCAACCTGAGTGGCGATAGCGTCGAGCTGTTCTTCGGTCCGGAAAGCAGCGCACATGCTGGCAAGCCCTGGATCCAGACCCTTCCGGGCCGCGGATGGTTTACCTATTTCCGCATCTATGGGCCGCAAGCCGCGGCCTTCGATGGAACCTGGAAGCCAGGCGATATCGACGTAGCCATGTGAAACGCCCCAGAAGGGCGGCCCTAAGCCGTCGCCTCCGGGTTGTTGTAAGCGTATTGCGCCTCATAGGCCCGCTTGTACGCGGGCCGCGCTTCACCACGCGCGACGTAGGCGGCAAGCTTCGGAAACTCGTTGAGAATCCCAGACGGTTTGACCCGCTGCAAAACCGAAATCATCACCAGGTCGCCCGCGCTGAATTCGCCATCCAGCCATTCCGAATCGCCGAGGTGATCCTGTAGCAGGGCCAGCCGTTGTTTGATCCGATCGACGACGAGCGGCATGCGCTCCGCGGCCCAGGGCTTGTCGCCCTCGGCAAACTTCGCTGTCTGCAAATCGAGGATCGGGTTCTCCACGGAGTTAAGCGCCGCGAACATCCACATGATCGCGCGTGACCGTGCGTGCGCATCCGGCGGAAGCAGGCCGCCATAGCGCTCAGCGAGATGAAGGATGATCGCGCCCGATTCGAACAGGGTGAACTCACCTTCTTCAAACACCGGAATCTGCCCGAACGGTTGCCGTGCCAGGTGCTCCGCCTGCTTCATGGCCGGAAACGAAACACCGCGCACCTCATAAGGCTGCTCAACCTCTTCGAGCGCCCAGCGCACGCGCGTATCGCGGGCCAGGCCCCTACCGCCATCAGGCGACTTTTCAAAGCACGTAAGGGTGATAGTCATGTCGACGCTCCTCCGGGTTTAGCCGCGATAACGCAATGCTTCCACCAGCGCCGTGAGGGCAGGGGCCCCTTGCCGGCGGTTCGGGTAATACAGGTGATACCCGGGGAACGGTTTACACCACTTTTCGAGCACGCGTATCAACGTGCCGTCGGCGACGTGGCCCAGCACCATATCTTCGGGCACCCAGCCAAGGCCAAGCCCGCGCATGGCGGCATCCAGCACCTGGCTGCCGCTCGTGGCGGTGACCTGGCCTTCCACCCGCACTTTTACCTCGCGCCCGTCCTTCTCGAAATCCCACACCATCAGGCCGCCGTGGGTGGGCAGGCGCAGGTTGATGCAGTTGTGGTCGGTGAGGTCCTGCAGGGTCTTCGGTTTCTTCCGGCGGGTGAAGTAAACCGGCGAGCCGACCACCGCCATTCGGACTTCCGGGCCAATGGGTACGGCGATCATGTCGCGGGCCACCTGCTCGCCCAGGCGGATGCCGATATCGAAACGCTCGGCCACGATATCGACCAGGCCGTAATTCACCGCCACTTCCACGGCGATATCCGGGTATTGGGGGAGGAAGCGTTCGAGGGCCGGCCAGATAATGGTGTTGGCGGCGTGCTCTGCCGTGGTGATGCGCAGGCTGCCGGCGGGCTTCTCGCGCAATTCGCCCAAGGCGTCCATTTCCGCCTCGATCTCGTCGAGGCGTGGGGCCACTGTCTGCAAGAGCCGTTCGCCGGCCTCGGTGGGGGCGACACTTCGCGTGGTGCGGGTCAGCAGGCGTACGCCCAGCCGGGCCTCGAGCCCACGGATGGTGTGGCTGAGCGCGGACTGCGACGTGCCCATTTTGGCTGCCGCCCGGGTGAAGCTGCGCTCCCGGGCCACCGCAATGAAGGCCATGATGTCCTGAATATCCTTGCGCATCGGGGCGGTACCGCGGCTGGAGAGGGGTGCCAGGGATGCTAGCACCGGGGCGAGCCATTCATATCGATTATTCATAAGCCCATGCGGAATTACCCGTCTAGTTCACTAGCGGGTCTGGCCTTAGATTGATCGTCGACCCCATCCCACCCGAGATACACACCATGCAAAAGCGCACCCTTGGTACCAGCGGCCTGGAAGTCTCCGCCATCGGCTTTGGCTGCATGGGCCTGAACTTCGGCTACGGCACGGTAACGCCGGAAGCCGAGGCCATCGCCCTCATCCGCGCCACCTACGAGCGCGGCGTCACCTTCTTCGATACCGCCGAGGTCTATGGCCCGTTCACCAATGAAGTGGTGGTCGGCAAGGCCCTCGCGCCCATTCGCAACGAGGTGGTGATCGCCACCAAGTTCGGTTTCGATATCGATCCGGACACGGGCAAGCAGAACGGCCTGAACAGCCGCCCGGAACACATCAAGAAAGTGGCCGAGGCCTCGCTCAAGCGCCTGGGCATCGAGACCATCGATCTGCTCTACCAGCACCGCGTCGACCCGAACGTGCCGATCGAAGAGGTGGCCGGCGCGGTGAAGGAGCTGATCGCCGAGGGCAAGGTTCGCCACTTCGGTTTGTCGGAGCCTTCGGCTGAAACCGTCCGCCGCGCCCACAAGGTGCAGCCGGTCACCGCCCTGCAGAACGAGTACTCGCTGTGGACGCGCGGCCCCGAGACCAACGGCATCCTCGAAGCCTGCGAAGAGCTGGGCATCGGCCTGGTCGCCTATAGTCCGCTGGGCAAGGGCTTCCTTACCGGCGCCATGAGCAAGGAAACCGAACTCAACGACAGCGACTTCCGCAAGATCCTCCCGCGCTTCACCGCCGATGCCATGCAGGCCAACGAAGCCCTGGTGAGCCTGCTGAAGGTCATCGCCAACGACAAGCAGGCCACGCCCGCTCAGGTCGCCCTGGCCTGGCTGCTATCGCGCAAGCCGTGGATCGTGCCGATTCCTGGTACGACGAAGATGCACCGCATGGAAGAGAACGTCGCCGCGGCGGCTATTGAACTCACCGCATCGGACCTGGATCGCATTGAAGTGGCTGCGGCGGATATCGCGATTACGGGTGATCGTTATCCGGAGCATCTGATGAAGATGGTGGGGCGTTAAGCCACTTCGTGGTCCCGCCCAACCTGCCAGACATACTTGGCGTCGCCCGGACGAAGCAGGGCGACGCCTTAGAATGTCTAACGCGTAAGCGATGGCGACTGGGTAAGCTGAATTGGTTCCTGGGCCTGGACCTGCTGTTGCGCTTGTTGATGCACCTGGCGTTGCTCGAATCGTTCCATCGCTTGAGGCCACTGGGCGCTGGTTTCAGCCACGGGCGTCATAGCTGCCTGTGTGGATACGCTTGTGAACTGATCGTAGAAATGATCACGGACACCGGGCGGGCGCTGCGCACCCCACAAGCGAGAGCCGTCTTCTGATAAGGCGATCTGGTCGATTCTGAGCAATCCGTCTTGCCTGGCCGCAACCGTCAGCCCCGCTGCGAGATTGTCGCTATGCGCATCCGGATTGCGGCCCATCGCCTGGTCTAAGCGATATACGTGGTTGCGGACCTGCAGATACAGTGCGTGATCTGCGTGTGCCGGCTGGTCCAGGGATGGCGTTGCCGCCTGTGTAAGAGCTTCGGAAACCGCGTCACGCGTACGGGCCCCAACGACACCGTCAGCAGTGAGGCTATGGTCTCGCTGGAACGCCTCCACTGCGGCCCGCGTCCCCGGACCGAAATGTCCATCGGTGACGAGATCTTGCCGGTGAGAGTCTTGATATCCCAATTGCGAGAGCTGCGCTTGGAGATCGGCAACATCCTGACCGCGAGATCCCTGACGAATGACGTTCGATGCCCCTTGCTGCTGAGTTTGTGTCGTATGGGTGCGGTCATGAAAGCCTGGATCTGGAGGGAGCCGCCCGTGTTCTTGTTCGTGTCGTTCTACAAAGCGTTCGAAGGCCGGGACAAAAGGCATGATGTGATCACGTGAAAGCGCGAGTGCTTCGGGGCTCGCGTGGGCACCGTCATGGTGGTAAGCGTAAATGTATTCTTCGCCTTCGCCGCGCCGGGTGGCCCGAGAGGAATTATCTTGATAGTAAGCGACCAGCGCTTCGGCCTGCCGGGTGAGGTCGCCTCGTTGCTCGTCAGGAATTCCGTAAGCATGCCCCGTATTCTTCACGAACTGACCCACGCCGTAGGCGGACGTGGGTCCGGCCGCAGCGTCTGGATTGAAGCCGGATTCGAATCGCGACTGGGAATAACGCTGATCCACTTGGCTATCGCGGTAAGCGGGCCCCTTAGGCTGAATCAGCTGGCCATACAGATCATCTTGGTCCGTCATTTACATCTCCTGTGATGCTCTCAGTTTCCGTACGCCATGGGTGTGTCGGTTAACTTGAGCTGTTTCGAAACTCTTATGAAATCGTTCGCATCTGGATGGCTACTTTGCCCGCCAGGAAGGGACGGATCGTTAACGAACGCCGGATCGCTTCGCGTCAGGATCTTGCCGTCGGCGTCATAGATGTGGTGCCACTCGCATGTGGCGCAGGTATGCGTGGCATCCCCGTACTCGACTACGAAGTACATGTGTCTATCTGGCGTGCTTGCACAGGCAAGGCCCACGGGATCGTAATTCTCAAGACCGTGCGGGAGCGGTAACGACCGTGGCGGGTTCCTTCCTTGCCGAATTACCAGCTCATTTCGGTCGCACTCTGCTCGGCTTGGGCTGCAATGAATCACCATCGTCGATCCGCCACAGGTCTTGGCAAATGCGTGTCGTCCGCCGTCGGCGTTAGCCTCGGAGCTGGACAGTAAGGCTGCTGCCAAGAAGGCAGCGATCTGGAGTTGTTGTTTAAGCATCATCCGTTCCATATGCATCTGCTTGGCAGCCCATCGCTTTAGATTCAACTCTGGGCTAGATGCCAGCATGTATTCATGCGCGCCAGGCGTCAACGCGTGACTGCCGCCCCCGCCGATGAGCTCGACCGAGCAGTTCAACCAGGCCCTTGAGTGGCTTCACTGCTCCCGCGGCTCAGTCCAGACCCTTGCCGATTATCTGCACGAAGCCGAAGCGATCGACCTGAAGGACACGGCGCTCGCCGTTGAATCCGTCGCCGCCATGATCCGCAAAGGCGCCGAGCGCATCTCTCGCGCCCACTCGCTGCTGCGCTGGGAATTCGCTGAACAGGGGGACTTGGCCTCGTAAGGCGGCGGTAGGTCCTCGGAATGCCGCGCTTTCCGTAGGAGCGCGCTTGCGCGCGAGGGGTCGGTGTACGAGCCACAGATCCTGCGGCACTTAGCGAAAAGATATCGCGCGCAAGCGCGCTCCTACAGGGGGCGCTACGAGAGTGTGGACAGGCGGCTTTGGATGAAGCGTACGAAGCTTACCGTCGCATCGGAGGCCACGCGCCCGGTGACGGTGAGCGCGTGCAGCGGCAAGGGTTCGGGTTCGAAGGCTTCCAGTAGCGTGGTGAGTTTGCCGGTAGGGAAATGGTCGGCCACCAGGTAGTGCGGAAGCTGTGCGACGCCTAGCCCGCCTTCGACGGCGGCGAGCAGTGCGGCCACATCGGCGAATGCGACGCGCACGTTGCGGCGCCGCGGAGTCATGCCGCGGAAATGCCAGAAGCCGGAAGCTTCCGCACCGAGTGCCAGGCAATCATCATCATCGAGTTCGCCCGGATGCTTGGGCACACCCACGCGCTTCAACAGATCGGGCGACGCCACCGTCACCCGGCGCAACTCACCTAGCGAGCGCGCTACGACATCGGTGCTGTCCGGCAAGGTTTCGCGCAGGCTAAGTATCACGTCGGTCTGCTGGCGCAGCAGGCGGTTCATATCGCCAGCACCCACGGTCATCGAGAAGCGCGCCCGTGGATTAAGAGCCGAGAAGTCCGACATCAGGCTCGCCACCATCGGCGACAACAGCCCATGCGCTTCGATGCGGATCATCCGCTGCGCTTCGCCGGGAATGAGTGCGGCCTGCTCGGCGGCCTGGGCGGCTTCGCACATGGCTGCGGCGTACTGGTACACACGCTCGCCCGTGGCAGTCACGCCAAACTGGCGGGCATTGCGGTGGAGCAGGCGGGCGCCAAGGCGCTCTTCCAGCGCCAGGATGCGCCGGCTGATGAGCGAGCGGGTGGTGCCAAGCTTGGTGGCGGCAGCAGAGAATCCGCCGGCCTCGATGGCCTGCACCAACAGGTACAGGTCGCCAAGATTGTCAATCGAATCCATGCCTTGCACGGGCTTCTCGTCGCTGCTGCGTCGTTTAAGATTAGCAGAAATGGTAGTGCCCCCCGTGTGATGACGGCTTTGCGAGAACGTCAAAGCCGTTTGCCCTGGCGGAAATGATACCCAACACGGCCGTATACTCCGCGCCTGGTCCGCCACCGGAAGTGGCGGTAGCCTTCACAGGGGGAAGGACGTGGCGGCGCAGGAACCACACATTCTGGTGATTGATGATGCCCCCGAGGGCATCCGCGACCTGCTGCAAGCGCTCAGGGCCGAGCCCTTCCGCGTGAGCCTGGCCACGTCGGCCGCGCATGGCTACCAGCGCGCCCAGGTGCTGTCGCCCGATCTTGTCCTGCTCGATGTGCGTATGCCGGGCATGGATGGTTTTACTCTGTGCCGTTTGCTGCAGGAACTGCAACCCGGCCGCGATATGCCCGTGCTGTTCCTCACTTCGGCCGCCAGCGAAGAAGAACGCCTCGCTGGCTTAAGCCAGGGCGCGGTCGATTACATCCTCAAATCGTGCAGCCCCGCCGAACTGCTGGCGCGTGTGCGCATCCACCTGCGCCTTACCCGGCGTGGCACGCTGGAAGACGCACCGCACGACATGCCCATGGGCCGCGATGAAGTGGTCCTGCGCGCGGCCATGCGTTACATCGGCCAGCGCCTGGCTGATTCGCTAAGCCTGGATGTGATCGCCGAAGCGGTCGGCACCTACGACAAGCGCCTCTCCGCCATCTTCCGCCAACGCGTGGGCACCACGGTGTTCGGCTGGATCCGTGAAGAACGCCTGCGCAAGAGCCGCGAGCTGCTGACCACCACGACGCTGGGAATGCAGGATATCGCCCTGGAGATTGGCTTCAGCAGCGCGGCGAACTTTGCCACGGCGTTCAGGGAACGCCTTGGCGTGACGCCCGGTGAGTACCGTAAGGCGGCTTCCGAGGACGCGACGCGCGATGCGACGACAGCGCGTGCGTAACGCCTTGCGCAGCATCATGGCGTGTGTGGCCTTCGCGGCTACCGCGCTGTTGCCACCGGCGCAGGTACATGCCTCGACGGTGCAGCTCCCGCTCACCATCTACGACCAGGGCACCGGCCTGACCAGCCTCTCCGTGGTGCGCCTGTACGAAGGCCACGATGGTTTCCTGTGGGTGGGCACGGAGAAGGGCCTTTACCGCTTCGATGGCCTGGGCTTCGAAGCGATTGGGCCGTCGCGTGGTTTCCAGACCTCCGAAGTGGTCGCCATGACTGAAGACCCGGCCGGCCACCTGTGGGTGGCTTCGCGCGCGGGCCTGCAACGCCGCAAGGCCGATGGCAGCTTTGAATGGGTATCGCCCGACGGCAAGCGCCTGCTGGTGGATCGCGGCCGTTCGCTGGCCGCCGATAGCGAAGGCGGCATGCTCGCGGTGAGCGGACACCGCATGCTGCGGCTTACGCAGGACGCGAAAGGCGAGTGGCACGTAAGCGAGCCGCTGGCCAATGTCCAGGTACTGGCGCCCGGCGATATCGCCGCGGTGATCCACAACAGCGGCACCACGTGGTTCGGCTGCGGGCCGGCCTTGTGCCGCCTGCGCAATGGCGTGCTCACGCGCTTTGGCGAGGACAAGGGCGTGCCCGCCGACAAGTGGCTCGGTTTGCTCGCCTCGCGCGATGGCTCGGTATGGGCGCGTGGCATTGCCCACGTGCTGCGCCTCCCGGCCAACGCGTCGGCCTTCGTGGCACACGATATTCCCGATGGCCACATGAAGGTCGCGGCCTCCAGCATCGATATCGTGGAGGACCGGGCAGGGCGCATCCTGACCCGCACCGATGTGGGCCTGGCCCGCTGGGATGGTGCACGCTGGCAGCTGTTCGATACGAACAACGGCCTGCCGGGCGTGGGCATCTCGTCGATGGTCTCCGATCGTGACGGCATGGTGTGGATGGGCACCTACGGCCGCGGCGTGTACTACTGGAGCAGCGCCGACGCCGTGGAAGACTGGACCGCCGCACAGGGTCTGAGCGGTAGCCTGGTGTGGTCGATCGCGCGTGGCGATGCGCACGCGCTGTGGGTCGCGACCGAAGCGGGCGCCGAAGTGATCGCACCCGAGGCCAACGCCGCGCACCGCGCACCGATCGAGCTGCCACCGCCCGCGCAAGCGCATGCCGTGATCGCCGATGGCAAGGGCGCCATCTGGTACTTCCTGTTCGATGGCCGCGTCGCGCGCTACGACACCCAAAAGCACGAAACGCGCATTGTCACCACGCTGCCGTACCTCATCCGCGGCGCGCTGATGGATCACCAGGGCCGCTTGTGGGCCTACACGCTGGGTGGCCTGTACCAGATCGATCCGCTGAGCAGTACGGCCACGCGGGCCGCGCCGGACCTCATCCCTTCGACCATGTGTTCGGATGCAGCCGAAGACACCCAGGGCCGCCTGTGGGTGGCGTGCAGTGCCGGCCTGTTCCGCCTGAGCGAGGACCGCTGGTCGCACGTCTCGCTGCAGCCCGGTGAATCCGCCGGCGGCTACGAGAACGTAGCGGTGACGCCGGATGGCCGCTTGTGGCTCAGCGCCTTGCAGCCAGGCCTTTGGGTCGCGGATGTAAGCGATGCCGATACGCTGGCCGCCGCGCCGGTGGCCGACGCCTTGCTCGCTGACACGCGGTTCTACTTTTTGCGCGTGGACCAGCGCGGCCGGCTGTGGGCCGGCGGTGGCAGTGGCGTGGATGTGCTCGACCACGGCACCTGGGCACGCCTGACCATGCGCGATGGCTTGCTGTGGGATGAAACCAACCACGGTGCCTTCCTCGCCGATGCCGACGGCACGGTGTGGATTGGCGCGCCGGTGGGCCTCACCCACGTGCTCGATCCCGACCAGTTGCTGGCGCCGCGCAATATCCAGCCCGTGATCGCGGATGCACAGTACGGCGATACGCGCGTGGAGGCCGCAGCGACGTTGCCGTTCCAGCAGGCCACCGCGCTGGTGCTGCATTTTGGCGTGGCGAACAACAACGCCGGCCACCCCGTGCGCTTCCGCTACCGCCTGCCCGGCGTGGATGGCGATTGGGTGGAAACGGCGCAGCATGAAGTGCGCTACGCGTTGCTACCGCCCGGCCAGTACACCTTTGAAGTGCAGGCGATTGACGTAAACCGCCGCGTGGCCTCACCGCCGCTGACGCTGACGTTCACCGTGGCGCCGCCGTGGTGGCAAACCGTGTGGGCATACGCGGGCGCCGCATGCCTGGTGCTACTGGCCCTGTGGGGCGCGTGGCGCTGGCGCATGCGCGTGCTGATTGCGCATGCACGCCGGCTTGAAGCGGTGGTGGACGTGCGCACCACCGAACTGCGCGATGCGCTGCACGCACGCCGCATGCTGCTGGCCCACGTCGGCCACGACCTGCGCGCACCGCTCAACACCATCATGTCCGCCGTGCGGAAGTGGCGCGGCGGCGATGCCGCGCGCGATTACCCGCGGATCATCGAGCGCCATGTGCACCAGCAGATGGCCTTGATCGACGAGTTGCTGGAGTTCTCGCGCGGCGAGCTCACCGGGCTGCAACTGGAGCCTGCGCCGGGGTACCTGCATGCGTTCCTGCATGAGGTGGCCGAGCGCGCCGACCTGCTGGCCGAGCGCCACGGTAACCACCTCACCACCCACTTCGACGAGCACCTGCCGGCGCTGGTGGTGGCTGATTTCCGTCGCCTGGGCCAGGTGCTGATGAACCTGCTTGGCAACGCGGCCAAGTTCACCCACGGCGGCAGCGTGGTGCTGCGTGCCGGCGTGGGGCAGGCCGGTGCCGAGCGGGCGCGTATTACGTTCGTGGTGGAGGACACCGGCATCGGCATGGACCCGAAGGCGCTGGAAGCCCTGCGCCAGCCGTTCGCGCGCGGTGATAACGCGGCGCGCCACGATGGCAGTGGCCTGGGCCTGGCGATCGTTGAACAGCTGCTGCAGCACATGGGCTCGCACCTGGACGTGGAAGCGGTGCCCAGCGGCGGTAGCCGCTTCACCTTCGGCGTGTTGCTGCCCGTAGCCAGCCCCAACGATGTGGAGCCTGAGTTGCCCCCGGGCGAGGACGCGGGCGAGATCGACGGCGATGACCGGGTCGTGCTGGTGGTGGAGCCACACGCCCCGACCCGGGCCATCCTGTGCGATCTGCTGGATGGCTACGGTTTCCATAGCGTGGCCGCGGCCGATGGCCATGCTGCCGCCGTGGCCCTGCAACAGCAGCGGCCCGCGCTGGTTGTCACCGAGCTGCACTTCCCCGGTGGCGATGGCTGGCGGCTGCTGCACGCGGTAAGGGAGCAACACCGCGACCTGCCGGTGTTACTGTACGCGGCCACCGCGCCGGCCCCGACGTTCGTCACGAATGTGAACTTCGACGGCGTGCTGCTGAAGCCGGGCACCGCGGGGGAATTCATGCGCCAGGTCATGAAACTGGCCGTTACGTGCCCACGCGTAAGCGGCAGCCCCGTAAGGTGAAAAATTCCTAGCTGCCGTTTCGGCGCAGTCCCCTTAAGCAAAACTACTGAGAGCGCGCTGCGGCGCGGTCTTGCAGCCCGGCCTTTGCTGGAGGGGACGTTGGTCACGCCACGCGTGACATAAGTTCCTGCGTTACCCCCTTCCCCGTTACATGGCTGATACATAGGATCGCGCCAAACTCTGTGACTTAGTTCACAGCTTTTCTACCGAACCTTCACACCTGCGACTGAGCCAGTCGCGGGATGGCGTCGTTCGGCCCGTGATTGCCAGCAAAGAGCAAGGCGCACCATGCCAGGGACCAAGTCGAACAACCCCTTCCGCCCGCGTACCCACCGTTACGCGCTCGAGCCCCGCCAGATGTACGACGGCGCGGCGCTCGTGGAAGCCGCCCACCACGCCGATCCGGCGGAAGCGGCCCACGATGCGGGCAAGTTCCACAGTGCCGCCACCGACCAGCCCGGCCATGCCGTGCAGGCCGCCCCGGCACCGGCCCCCGCCGCCGCTCCTGCGCCGGCCGCCACGGCACCCGCCGAGGCGCAGCCGAAGGAGGTGTATGTGGTGGACGAGAGCGTTGCCAACTGGCAATCGCTCGTGGCCCAGCTGCCCAAGGGCAGCCAGGTGGTGGTGATCGACGACAACTCCTCGGGCATGGAGCAGCTGGCCAACGCCCTGCGCGGCGAGCACGACATCAGCGCCATCCACATCATCAGCCACGGTTCCAGCGATTCCATTTCGCTGGGTACCGATACGGTGACGGCCGCCAACATCGATAGCTTTGCCCGCCAGATGGGCGACGTGGGCTCCACGCTGACGAAGGACGGCGACATCCTGCTGTACGGCTGCGACGTGTCCAGCAAGGACACCGCGCTGGTCACCGAGATGGCCAGGCTGACCAACGCCGATATCGCCTCGTCCACGGACGAGACCGGCGCGGCCGACCGCGGTGGCAACTGGACCCTGGAAGCCAGCACCGGCCACATCGAAGCGCGCACCCTGGCGCTCAGCTACGACGGCCTGCTCGAAGCGCCTACGGTCGATACCACGGCCAAGAGCGTCACCGCGTCTGAGCCCAGCCCGCTGAACGCGACCGGCGCGGACCGCGCCACGCTCACTGGCTGGACCATCACCGATTCGGGCACCGTCTCGGTATCGGTATCTATTGCCGATGCGGGCAAGGGCTCGCTGCTGGATGCCAGCGGCAAGGGCACGCTCACCAACGGCGTGTTCACCTTCACCGGTACCTCCGCCGATGCGAGCGCGTGGCTGAACCAGCTGCAGTTCGTGGCCGCCGATGTGGAGCTGGGCAACACCGCCGCCAAGACCACCATCAACGTGACCGTGACCGACACGGCTTCGTCGCTCACGGCCAGCAAATCGCTGGATGTGACCATCACCCCGTCGAACGATCCGGTGACGGTCGCCGACGCCGCCCAGAACGTGGCCGAAGTGGATGGCGGTACGGGTACCGTCATCACCAAGGACACCCTGGTCGCGATCGATCCGGAAGTAACCGCGGGTACACAGACGCCCTCGCAGATCGTCTACAGCGTCACCGCGATTCCCACCTACGGCTACCTGACCCTTAGCGGCACGCGTTTGGGCGTGGGCTCGGTGTTCACCCAGCAGGATGTGATCGACGGCAAGGTGCGCTACGTGCACACCGCCACCGGCGCCGACCAGGACACGGCGGATGGTTTCACCGCGCGCGTGAACGATGGCGCGACCCCGCTGGCCAGCTCCGATACCGTGCATATCACGCTGAATGTCGTGCCCGAGAACCAGGCCCCGACGATCGGTGGCGATGGCAACGTGTACGAAGGCCAGCCGGCCAATGCCGTGGATACCGGCAACGTCGGCCAGTACATCGTGGCCGGCAGCGGCGGCGATCCGCAGGATACGTCGCTCACCATCACGATTACCTCGCTGCCCACGCACGGCACGCTGTACTACAACGGCGTCGCCGTGACGGTGGGCCAGCAGTTCGATTACGCCGATCGCAACAAGCTGACCTACAGCAACGACGGCGTGGATGGCGTAACTCAGGATACGTTCGGCGTGCGCGTCACCGACCAGGGTGGCGGCACCGGTACGCCGGCATCGACCAATGGCACCGTTACGTTGCACGTGCAGGCGGTGGATGATGACCCGGCACTCATCGCCGCCAGCACGCGCGATGCGACCGTCACGGCGACTGGCGACGGCAAGACCGGCGCCTATGCCGTACTGCTTACGCCGCAGATGATCGGCGCTACGGACGTCGACTCGGCCGATGCCAACATCAGCTTCGTCACGAACCAGGCACTGCTGACGCACGGGTATCTGCTGCTGAACGGCGTGCGCCTGCAGGATGGCGCCGTGTTCACCATGGCCGATATCAATGCGGGCAAGGTCGAGTACGTGCAGACCTCCGGCGCGACCGCGGGCGAGACGACCAGCTTCACCTTCCAGGTGATCGACAACACCACCGCACTGCGCTGGAACGCCGATGGCACGACGTTCACCCGGGTGGGTGGTGATTACACCGGTGGCCTGAAGACGGACACCCTTAAAACTTACACCTTCACGATCCACCTGGCTGAAACGCCCGCCGGCAATGGCGGTAACTTCGACCCGGCCAACCACGTCATCAGCACCTCCGACTCGAGCTACGCGGGCCTGAACCCGAGTGGCGCCTCCAAGGGCACGGTCGACGAGGGCAGCAGCATCGTACTCAGCGGCACCACGACCAACGGCCAGCCGACCGATTTCTCGAAAACACCGGGCCTGAGCTTCACCTCCGATGGCGTGCCACCGTCGCAGGTGGTCTACACCTTCCTTGGCTTCACCCGCGATGACGGCACCACAGGCGGCGGTACCTTGCAGAAGCTGGTAAACGGCACCTGGGTGGACATTGCCCAGTACGGTACGTTCACCCAGGCCGACCTCAACGCCGGTGATGTGCGCTTCCAGCACGATGGCGGCGAGAACTTCCACCTGGTGGCGAACTTCTCGGTCTCGGCCGGCCTTACCGTGATCTCCAATGGCGTGGCGACGGCGGATACATGGACGCCGTCGATCGATATCTATATCAACCCGGTGAACGACGCGCCGGTGGTATCCGGTTCCTCGAACACGGTGATCAGTGAAGGCGAGACCGCCATGATCACCACCGGCCAGCTCACCATCACCGACCCGGATGATGCGACCAGCCAGGCTTACCTCGAGAACTCGAAGACCCTGCCGGACGGCACGAGCACCAACTACGCATACAACAACGATGCCATTGGTAACGATGCACTGAGGTTCATCGTGACCACGCTGCCCACGGGCGGCAAGCTGCAGTATTCAACCGACCATGGCGCCACCTGGAAGGATGTCCAGGTCGGCCAGACGCTCGATGCATCGATCATCACGGGCGATGCGGCGACCACCGGCCTGCGCTTCGTTAGCGACGGCTCGGAAGTGCGCAACACGAATTTCACCGTATCGGCCGTGGATCGCTGGGGCCAGGCCTCGGCGACGACCGGCAACGTTGGTATCCAGATCACCAACGTCAACGACGCACCGCAGATCGCGAAGGATCCGACTCAGGCCGACCCGGTGGCCGCGGACGGTTCGCCGAACGAAATTGGTGGTGCTGCAGCCAACGAACCGCTGACCGTGAAGGAAGGTGGCTGGGGACAGATCACCACGGCCATGCTGCAGGCGTACGATCCGGACAGCACCGATACGCAGGTGCAGTACACGATCACCAGCGCCCCGGCGCACGGCAGCATCGCGCTCTCCACCGATGGCGGCGTCACGTTCCACATCCTTGGCGCGGGCTCGTCGTTCACCCAGGCCGATGTGGCCGCTGGCCACGTGTACTACCTCAACGACGGCACCGAGCCGCTCGGCCACACGTACACGAGCACGGATAACACGCCGGACGACAAGTTTGGCTTCACCATCTCCGATGGTGACAAGGAACAGACCGGCAACGCGTTCTGGATCTATACGACGCCGACCAACGATGCCCCGGTCGTCACTGCGCCCAGCGGCACGATCGACCTGGATAGCCAGCAGGCTGCCAACAACCAGGTGCCGGGCTTCAGCGTGGCCGATCCCGACCTGACCACGGTCAGCGATGGTGAGGTCGATTACCTCCAGGTCACCGTGCGCCTGCTGCATAGCGATGGCAGCGCGTTCTCGGCCGCCGAATACAACGACGTGATGATTGGCTACGGCGCCGGTGCCGGCGTGGATGCGGACAAGAACGGCAACCACGATTACCTGGTACTGAGCGGTACCCGCGCGCAGATCAACGCCGCGCTGGCCGCCCTCACCGTCACGTTCTCCACCGACCGTGACGCGAAGTACCAGGTGCAGGTCATCGCCGACGATCGCCTGCGCGATGCGAACGGCAACCTCACCAGTGGAGCCAACGGCGGCACGGAAAACCAGTCGACCACTGCGGGTACCGGTACGGGTACGGCGACCAGCCCGGTCGATACCACCGACTACGACTGGTACACCGCCACGGTGCCGGTCAAGAACGGCAACATCTCCGCCGCCGCGGTGACCGTGCGCGCCTCGAGCGTGAACGAGCCGGGCGTGCTTACCGGCCCGACCGCGGTCACGACGAAGGAAGACCAGGCCACCTATATCGGCGGCAGCTTCGTCGTCAGTGATCCGGAATCGGCCGCGTTCGATACGCCGGTGACGGTGAAGCTGCATGTGGACCAGGGCACGTTGGGCATCGGTGGTACTGGCACCCAGACGTCGCTGAACGGCGTGACCATCAGCGGTGACAACACCGGCGACCTGGTGCTTACCGGCCTGGCCAGCGATATCCAGGCGCTGCTCAACAGCGGAACCACCGGGCTCACCTACAAGAGCGCCCAGGACGCCAACCACGACCAGAACGGCGCGGCCGCGGGCGACGTGACGCTCACGCTGACCTTTGACGATACCGGCTCGAAGATCGGTAGCGACACCGGCAGTGGCAGCCAGTCGAACAACCCGGCGCCCATCTCGGTCGCCATCACGATCGATCCGGTGAACGATGCCCCGACGGTCACCGCCGGTACCGGCACGGTGTACCTCAACGGCAGCACGCCGGTGGGCGGCTTCGTCGTCAGCGATGTGGACTACACCGACAACGGTGGCATCACCACTGGCGAAACCGACTTCATGCAGGTGACGGTGCGCGTCACCGATGCCAACGGCGTGCCGCTGCCCGCCTCGGCGTACGCGGATATCGTGCTGGGCTCGTCCAACGCCGGCACCTCGGGCGCGACCGTGGATGGCGCGTTCGACGGTACCGATGCGGCGCTGGTAATCCGCGGCACGCGCGACCAGATCAACGCGTACCTGGCGGGCCTGCAGGTCTCGATCGGTGGCAACCTGGCCAACGCGGACCAGTCGTACCACGTGGAAGTGATCGCCGACGATCGCCTGCGCGATGCGAACGGCAACCTCACGGGCGGCGCCAACGGTGGCCTGGACAACAACGCCGACGGCACGGATACGGCGGCGGTGCCGACCGACGCCATCGATCCGTACGCGGCCCTGCCGACCGGCCTGGGCCAGAACGTGTCCTCGGCGGATCGCGTAGTGTTCCCCAGCTCGGTGAACAACCCCACGGTGATCGGCGTCTCCGGTGCCAATTCGGCGGCCGAGAGCACGGCGAATACGTATACGCTGAAGAACATCACGCTTTCGGATCCCGATGCGGGCGATGACGCGATCAGTGCCACGGTGACGCTCCCGACCGGGTTCCTGGTCAATACGGTGCATGGCGTGGCCGCGGGTGCCAACGCCCACGGCACGTACAATGGCGCCGACTACACCGTGAGCGCCGATGGGCGCAGCATCACCTTCACCGGTTCGATCACGAACGTGGAGGCCGCGCTCAATACCGTCGGCGTGAAGCTGCCCACCAGCACGGTGAACCCGGACAACAACACCGCCTGGAACGGCACGTTCCAGGTGCAGCTGACCGTGAACGATGCCGGCAACCACGGCAGCCGCCCCGACCAGGGCACGCTGGATGCCGACAAGGCCTACAACGACACCCATTACACGGGCGCCGCGGGCGATCATTACGGCTACGCCGATACGGACCCCGCGTCCACCGATAGCGCGCTGGTCACCACGCGCGTCATCAGCGTCACCATCTCCAGCAGCACGCAGGTGCAGGAATCAGGCCTGACCGATACCAGCGGCTCGCAGGGCGTGAACGGCAGCGAGACCTTCGCGCTGGTCAATGATCTTGACCACGTCACGCTCAGTGGCAGCGGCGGTACCTCGTTGACGCTCACGCTGGCCCAGTTGCAGACCATCGGTACGCTGGATCCGGCGGATCGCACCCTGGATACGCCCAACGGCACGCTGGTGGTCACGGGCTACAGCGTTACCAACGGTATCGCCACGCTCACGTACCACTACGTACTCGATGGCCGGGTGAACCAGCCGGGCGCCACCAGCAGCAACGACGTCATCACGATCACGACGACCGATAGCGAGAACTTCACCGATACCGGCGCGATCACGGTGAAGATCGTGGATGACACGCCGACGGCGAACAACGATACGGGCAGCGCCAACGAAGACGGCACCCAGATCACCGGCAACGTCGTGACCGGCACGGGTGGCACCGGCCAGGGCGACCGCATCGGCGCCGATGCCAACGCCAACCCGGTGACCGCCGTGGTCGCGAACAAAACCTCCGGCAACACGGCCGGCACGGTGGGCAGCCCGCTGGCCGGGCAGTACGGCACGCTCAAGCTCAACAGCGATGGCAGCTACACCTACGACGTGGATAACACCAACGCGGCGGTGAATGCGCTGAAGGACGGCAAGACGCTGGTCGATACGTTCACGTACACGATCACCGATGCCGATGGCGACACCAGCACGGCCACGCTGAAGATCACGATCAACGGCCACACCGATGGCGAGCCGTCCATCGCACCGCACGACACCAACGGCAAGGACACCTTCGGTGGTGATTCCACCGTGTGGGAAGCCGGCCTGACCGTGGATGGGCCAAACGGCGAGAGCAAGAGCGCCTCGGATACGATCGATATCAGCGCAAGGGATGGCCTGGACAGCATCATCATCGGCGGCCAGACGATTACCGCGGCCCAGCTTGATGCGCTCCACAGCTCGGGCACGCCGATCACGATCACCACGACGTACGGCGTGCTGACCCTGACGGATTTCGTGGCCGGCACGCGGGTTGGCGGTGTCGCGACCACCGGGACCCTCTCCTACACCTATACGCTTTCCGCCGCATACAACCAGCCGGGCAGCGACCATGGCACGGATACCATCGGCCTTTCGGTGAAGGATGCGGGCGGTAGCACCAACACCGGCAACCTTGTCGTCACCATCATGGATGACGCCCCGACGGCGAAGGCCGATACCGCGGACGCCTATGAAGATGGCGCGGGCGCGACGGGTAACGTCATCGGTGGTACCGGCACCACGCCGGGCGCCGGCGATGTGGCCGACCGCCAGGGTGCGGACAAGAACGTGAGCGTGACCGGCGTCACGACCGGCACGGCGACGGGCCCGGTCAGCGGCAACGTAGCGGGTACCGGCGTCACCGGTAGCTACGGCACGCTGGTGCTGAAGGCCGACGGCAGCTACACGTACGCGGTCAACAACGATAACGCCACGGTCAACGCGCTGAAGGATGGTGAGTCACTCACCGACACCTTCTCGTACACCATCACCGATAAGGACGGCGATACCAGCACCACCACGCTCACCGTCACGATCCACGGCCACACCGACGGCACGCCGGCCGTGACGGCGAAGGACAACAATGGTGCGGCCGCGGGCGACGCAACGGTGTACGAGGCCGGCCTGGTCGATATGACGGGCGGTGCCACCACCAGCGGCACGATCACCGTGAGCGCGGGCGACGGGATCGATAGCATCACCTTCAGCTGGAATGGCCATACCTATGTGCTGACGTCTACCGACCTGGCGAATATCGGCAATCACAGCGAATGGGTCTCGTTCGGCACGCCGTATGGCCAGCTCACCATCAATGGCTTTACGGCGACCACATCGGTGGGCGGCGTGGCGACGGTGGCGAATGTCTCCTACCGGTACGATCTCAGCCGTGCTCCGAACAACGCGGGTACGGATACGTCCGATCCGTTCCAGATCGTCGTGACCGACGTCAAGGGCGTGAACAGCGCCGCGGCCACGTTCACGGTAGATATCGTCGACGACGCGCCCACGGCTCACGCCGATACGGGCGACGTGACCGAAGACAGCGGCACCGCGCTGGTTGGCAACGTGATCAGCCCGGTGACCACCGGCGATGTCGCCGACCGCGTGGGCGCCGATGGCGCGACGGTCTCGGCTGTCACGGTCGACCTGGCGGGCAGCACCACCGGCACCGGCACCGTCGGTACCGGCCTCGATGGCCAGTACGGCACGCTCAAGCTCAACAGCGATGGCAGCTACACCTACGTACTGGATGATGGCAACGCCAAGGTCAATGCGCTGAAGGATGGCGAGACGCTGACCGAGACGTATCACTACACGATCAAGGACGCGGATGGCGACACCAGCACGACGACGCTGACTATCACGATCCACGGCCACACCGACGGCACGGCCACCATCGCCCCGCACGATGGCAACGGCACGAACGCCGCCGGCGGCGATACCATGGTGTACGAATCGGGCCTCACCACCGATGGCCCCTCGGGCGAAAGCAAGAGCGCCACCGATACGATCGACATCACCGCGCCCGATGGCCTGGTCAGCATCACCGTGGGTGGCCAGGTGCTTACGGCGGCCGACCTGGCGGCACTGAGCGCGACGAACCCGAAGCCGATCACCACGGCCGACGGCAGCACGCTGCTGCTCACCGGTTTCGACGTGACCGAATCCGTGGGCGGCGTGCCGACCAAGGGCACGCTCACCTACATCTACACGCTCAATACGACGCAGCCCCAGCTGGCCGGCAGCGACCACAGCACCGACAGCATTGACCTGGTGGTCGATGATGCCGGCGGTGGCCAGGCGACGGGCACGCTGCTCGTTACCATCATGAACGATACGCCCACGGCCCACGCCGATACGGCGGACGTGAATGAAGATGGTGCCGCCGTCACCGGCAATGTCATCGGCGGCACGGGCCATGGCGCGGGTGACGTCGCCGACCGCCTTGGTGCCGATGGCGCCGCCACGGGCGGCCCGGTGACAGGCGTGCAGGCGGGTACGGCCACGGGTGCGGTCACCGGCCATGTGGGTACCGGCGTGGCTGGCCAGTACGGCACGCTCACGCTTAACGCCGATGGCAGCTACAGCTACGCGGTGGATAACGCCAACGCGACGGTGAATGCCCTGAAGACGGGCGACCAGCTGACCGAAACCTACACGTACACGATCACCGATGCGGATGGCGATACCAGCACCACCACGCTGACGATCACGATCCATGGCCACACCGATGGCAACCCCTCGATTGCGCCGAACGATCCCACCGTGTGGGAATCCGGCCTGACCCCGGATGGCCCCGCAGGCCAGCCGCGCACGGTCTCGGAAACGATCAGCGTGGATGCACCCGATGGCCTCACCAGCATCACCGTGGGCGGCACCACGCTCAGCACGGCGGATCTGGCGGCGCTGTCCGCCGGCACGCCGGTGAGCATTACCACCGCCGAGGGCAGCACGCTGCTGCTGACCGGCTTCACGCCCGACGTGACCAACGGCATCACCACCGGCGGCACGCTGTCGTACACCTATGTACTCAATGGCCCGCACACCCAGGCCCCGGGCACCAACGGCGTCGACACCATCGCGCTGAGCGTGCTCGATGCCGGCGGCGGTACCTCCACGGGTACGTTGGTCGTGGACATCATCAATGACGCTCCCACCGCGCATGCCGATACCGGCGATGTGAACGAAGACGGCGCGCCGCTCACCGGCAATGTCGTCAGCGGCAGCACGCACGGCGATGTGCCCGACCGCGTGGGCGCCGATGCCACGGCCACCCCGGTGACCGGCGTGCAGGCCGGTACGGCCACGGGCCCGGTCAGCGGCCATGTCGGCAGCGGTGTGGCGGGCCAGTACGGCACGCTCACCCTCAACGCCGATGGCAGCTACAGCTACGCAGTGGATAACGCCAACGCCACGGTCAATGCGCTGAAGGACGGTGAGACGCTCACCGAAACCTACACGTACACGATCAGCGACGCCGACGGCGACCGCAGCACCACGACGCTCACCATCACGATCCACGGCCACACCGATGGCGCGCCGGTGATCGGCGCGGTGGATGGCAACGGTTCGGCGACGGGTCATGCCACGGTGCACGAGTCTGGCCTGGCCGACCACGATGGCAGCCAGACCACCACCGGCACGCTCACCGTCACGGCGAACGATGGCCTGGCCAGCGTCACCATCGGTGGCACCACGATCACGGCGGATCAGCTCGGCCAGCTCGCCAGCGGCAACCCGGTAACGATCCACACGCCGGACGGCACGCTGGTGCTCACGGGCTTCCAGCCCACGGCCACCAACGGCACGGTACCGACGGCCGGCACCATCACCTACACGTACACCGTGGATCACGCCCTGCACCAGAACGGCGCGGATAGCACGGATACGGTGGCGCTGAGCGTCACCGATCGCGGCGGCGCCGTGTCCAACGGCACGCTGGTGCTCGATATCGCCAACGATGTGCCGGTGGCGCATGACGATACGGCCAGCATCGTGCAGGACAGCGGGCAGACCTCGGCCGCGGGCAATGTGTATGTCGGCTCCGATCGCATCGGTGCGGATGGCGCGGCCAGCGGCGGTCCGGTGACGGCCGTCTCGTCGCAGAACACGGGCCATACCGGCAGCATCGGCGCGGGTAGCGTGGGCGAGTTCGGCACCCTGGTGCTCAACGCGGATGGCAGCTACAGCTACAAGCTGGATGTGGCCAACCCGAAGGTGAGCTCGCTGGATGCCTCGCGCACGCTCACCGAAGTGTTCGTCTACACGATCACCGATTCGGATGGCGATACCAGCACCGCCACGCTCACCATCACGATCCACGGCACCACGCCGCCGATCCAGGCGAAGGGCGATGAAATCTGGCCGATCGGTTACGACCACACCCAGCGTGATATTCGCCAGGACTGGGAGCCGGGCCTGTTCGTGCTGCCCGATGGCGTCGAGTTCTCGCAGGAGCTGCTGGCGCAGCTCGATGCAGAGCGCCGCGTGGGCCTGAACGACTTCGCGCCGGACCACAGCCCGCTGTGGGATGACTTCTCGCCGTTCGCCCCGGGCAAGCAGGCGGAGCGCGAGCACGCTCGCGAGAAACACCACGCCCATGAAATGGAACACGCGAAGCACGTGGCGCAGAAGGCGCCGCAGGCCTCGATTGAACCGCCGCAGGTGCCCGTGGCTATCCACGTGCCGCCGCCGGCGAGCACCCCGGGCGGCGCGCCCTCGCTCACGGCCCGACTCGCGGCCATGGCGAAGGCGAATAACCCCGCGATCGCCGCCGTGCCCACCGAACAGCCACGCCACTAATGCGCGCCAAAAGGATTTTCCGACCCATGTCCCACCTTCAGCCGATGAACACTGCCATGTCGCGTTCCACGATGCGTTTTGCTCCCCTGGCCGCCTCGGTGGCCCTCGCGGTCTTCCTCGCCGGTTGCGGCGCCGTGAAGCCCAAGCCGCTGACCCACGATGAGATCGCCACGCGCGTACAGAAGGACACGCAGGCGATGTACAAGGGCCAGGAGCCGGTGAACGGCCCGCTGACGCTTTCCGACGTCATGGCACGCTCGCTGAAGTACAACCTGGATTACCGCCTGAAGCTGATGGAGACGGCGCTGTCGCAGGGCCTGCTCGATGTGAGCAAGCTGGACATGCTGCCCAAGCTCACCGCCGATGCCGGCTACCGCTGGCGCAGCAATGATTCCGGCGGCACCAGCATCGGTATCGAGGACCGCATCGTCTCGCTGCGCCCCTCCACCTCCGAAGAGCGCGCGCACCTGCTGGGCGATGCCACGCTGTCGTGGGATGTGCTGGACTTTGGCCTGAGCTACTTCCGTGCGAAGCAGGCCGCGGAAGACGTGAACGTGACCCAGGAGCGCCGCCGCAAGGTGCTGCAGAACATCGTGCAGGACACGCGCGATGCGTACTGGCGTGCACTGGGTGCGCAGCGCCTGCTGGGTGAAGCCACCAGCGTGGCCGATAACATCCAGTCCGCCCTGGATAAGACCCGCCAGGCCGAACGCGCCGGCATCCTGCCGCCGGTGGAAGGCCTGGAATACCAGCGCGCGCTGCTCGATGCGATGGCCCTGGTCACCCAGAAGCGCCAGGAGATGGAGTTCGCCAAGCGCGAACTGGCCGCCCTGATGAACCTGGCCCCGAACACCGAGTTCACCCTGGCCGATACCAACGAAGCCGCGCTCTCGCCGCTGCCCTCGAGCATCGACCAGCTGGAGCAGATGGCGCTGGAACAGCGCCCGGAACTGCGTGAGGAAGACTACAAGACCCGCATCGATGCCCTCGAGGCGAAGAAGCAGATCACCGCGCTGTTCCCGAACCTCAACCTGTTCGGCGGCATCGGGTATGACTCCAACAAGTACCTGTACAACGAAAACTGGACCCAGGGCGGTCTCAGCATGTCGATGAACCTGGTGCGCCTGGCCGGTATCCCGGCGATCAAGCGCACCAACAAGGCGCGCATGGAAGTGGACGATGCCCGCCGCATGGCGCTGAGCATGGCGGTGGTCACCCAGGTGCGCGTTTCGGTGGAGCGCTACAAGCTGGCCGTGTACGACCACAACCTGGCGCAGGAGTCGGCGAGCGTGGACCAGCGCCTGGCCAGCGTCGCGCGGGCCGGTTCGAACAACCAGCTCACCAGCGATCTGGAAACGCTGCGCACGCGGGCCCGCTCGCTGGTCTCGCGCTTCCAGGAAGCCTCCTCGTACGCTGCGGCGCAGTCGGCCTACGGCCGCGTGCTGAACTCGGTAGGTATCGACCTGATGCCCGAGCAGGTGGCCGGTAGCGACGTGGCCACGCTCTCTCGTGCCATCCAGACCAGCCTGGTGGAAGGCGAGCAGCACGTGTTCACCCAGGTGGCCGATGTGGCCCACGTGGATCGCCCGTTCGCGCTCAGCGTCTCCGGCTTGCCGGCGAAGGTAGATGGTGATGCCGTGCGTAACGCCGTGGGCAACGTGCTCAGCGGTAACCGCCTGGCGCTGGGCAATGGTAACGACGCGCTCGCGGTAGAGCTGCATTACAGCGCCTCGCGCGGCAAGGCCACCACCCGCGCGCTGTGGGATGTGACCGTGCAGGACAAGGGCGGCAAGCAGCTGATGAAGCAGAGCTACCAGAGCTACCTGCCCGATGACGTGACCACTCGTTCGGTGAGCGCGCTGGCCGAAGCGGCGGTGCTCTCGGTGCTCGACCAGCTCCGCCAGCTCTCCGCCGCGCCGGAAACCGCTGCGGCGAACACCCCGTAATCCCTCACCTTACGCAGTAGAAAGACCATGAAGACGTTGAAGTGGTGGCCGGCTGTCGTTGCGCTTGGCATTGTTTGTTCGACCGGCGCAGGCGCGCAGGCGGCACCCACGGCCACCACCCAGGCGCCTGTGCGTTTCCTGGTGGTAGCAGACCAGGAAAGCCCGATGTCGGCGGCGACACCGGGCCGCGTGGCCCGTGTGTACGTGCAGCTTGGCGATGCCGTGGCCAAGGGCAAGGTGCTGGTCGCGTTCGATTGCAGCGACCTCACAGCCAAGCGCGATGCCGCCGATGCCGAGTTCAAGGCGGCGCAGCTGCGTTATGAAGCCAAGGCCAAGTTGCAGGGCCTGCAATCGGCCGCCGCGCTGGAAGTGGAGCTCACCGCCGCCGATGTGAACCGCACCAAGGGCCAGCTCGGCATCATCAATGCGCAGATCGCGCAGTGCCGTTTCGTCGCGCCGTTCGATGGTCGCGTGGCCCGCGTGCATGTGAAGGAGGGGCAGGGCGTCGGCGCGGGTGCACCGGTGGTTGACCTGGTCGGTACGGGCATGCCCAAGGCGCGCCTGAACGTGCCTTCCAACTGGATCAGCTGGCTGAAGCCGGGCGCGCACCTGGATGCCACGATCGACGAGACCGGCCAGCGCTACCAGTTGACCGTGACCCGCCTGAGCGGCCGCGTGGATGCGGTGAGCCAGACGATCGAGATTGAAGCCGATTTCACCGGTGATACCAGCCGCGTGCTGCCGGGCATGAGCGGCCGCGCCGCGCCGGGCAAGGGCTAAGCCGATGACCGCCAAGCCTGCCGCCGCCGCGCCGGCGTCATCGCGTTTCTACGCGCTGGCCTCGCGCGTGGAAGCCGCCACCACGGCGGCCGAGCTCGGCTTCACCATCTGCAACGATACGCGCCTGCTGGTGGATTACCGCCAGGCGGCGCTGGTAGTGATGGGGGCCGCACCGCGCCCGCCGCGCCTGGCCGCGCATTCGGGCCTGGCCGATGTGGATCCGAACACGCCGTATGCGCTGTGGCTGTCGGGCGTGACGAAGAAGATCGCTGCGCGCTGCGCGGACCTTCCGGCCAATGCACGCGTGCTGCCGCTTTCGCCCGACCGGCTCGATGATGAGCTGGCGCAGGGCTGGAGCGAGTGGTTCCCCGCCCACGTGTGGGTGTTGCCGCTGACGGGGCCGGATAAATCCGTCGCCGCGCTGTTGTTTCTGGGCCGCGACGAGCCGTGGCCGACCACGCTCACTTCCGATGGCGAGGAATTCGCGCTGCTGCACATGGCCGGCTTGTACGGCTATGCGTGGTGGTCGCTGGTGGCCCGGCCTTCGCGCGTGCAGCGCTGGTGGCGCGCGGCGACGAGTGGCCGCCGCCTGCGCTATATCGCGGTGGGCCTGCTCGTGCTGTTGCTGCTGCCGGTGCGCGAATACACGCTGGTGCCGGCGGAGATCATTTCGCTGCACAGCCAGGTCATCGCCTCGCCGCGCGAGGGCGTGATCCGGCACATGGTGATCCAGCCCAACGCCACGGTGAAGGCGGGGCAGGTGCTCGCCGAGCTCGATGACACCACGCTGCGCAACAAGCTCGCCGTGGCCCAGGCCGAACTCGCCACCGCCAACGTGGAAATGCACCAGGCCGCGCAGCAGGCGATCGAAAGCCAGAACGCCAAGGCCGACCTGGGCATGGCCGAGGGCAAGCTGCACGAGCGCGAAGTGGATGTGGCCTCGTTGCAGCGCGAAGTCGAGAAGCTGGAGATCCGCGCGCCAGTCGATGGCGTGTTCGTGTATTCCGACCCGGATGACTGGGCCGGCCGCCCGGTGCAGACCGGTGAACGCATTGGCCTGCTGGCCGATCCGCATACGCTGGGCGTGCGTGCGTGGGCGCCGGTGGGTGAGCCGACCAACCTGGAAGGCGGCGCACCGATGACCGTGTTCCTTAAGACGGCACCGCTCAGCCCGATTGGCGCGCGGCTGGATTACGCCGGTTACCAGTCGGTGGAATCGCCCACGGGCGTGGCCAGCTATGTGCTGCGCGGCACGGTAGATGGTGACGCATCCGCGGCACGCATTGGCTTGCAGGGCACGGCGCGTGTTTCCGGCCGCTGGAGCGTGCTGGGTTACCTGCTACTGCGCCGCCCGCTGGCCACTGTCCGCGCCTGGTGCGGGATATGAACGCGGCGGCCATGGCCGCCGCGGGCGTAGGCGTGGCAGCGGCGCCGCCGCCGTGGCCCGCGCTGCGTGATGAGCTGGATATCCACGCGGCGGGGCGCAACCGCGATGGTTCGCCTGCGTGGCACTTGTCTGATCCGGTGCGTAACCAGTTTTTCCGCATCGGCTGGCTCGAATTCGAGATGTTGCAGCACTGGGGGCTGGGCGATCCGGCGCGTATCGCCGAAGCAGTCGCCGCGACCACCACGCTGGCGCCGGAGCCGGAGGATGTCGTGGAGTTCGCGATGTTCCTGAAGCAACAGCAGCTGTTGCGCGCTGCGCAGCCGAAACGGGCGACCTCCACGGGCCATTGGCTGCTGCAGAACTACCTGTTCATTCGTGTTCCGCTGGTGCGGCCCGAGCGCTTCCTGCGCAAGGCGTTGCCGTATATCCAGTGGATGTTCGGCACGCGGTTCCTGGTGGCCACGCTGATCGCGGCCGTGCTCGGGCTGATCTTCGCCGCGCGGCAGTGGGATGTGGTGCAGGCCAACCTGCGCGGCGCGCTCACGTGGGATGGCGTGTTCGCCTTCGCCGGCGCGCTGGTATTTTCCAAATGCTGGCACGAGTTCGGCCATGCGTTCATGGCCACGCGGCACGGTGTGCGCGTGGGCCACATGGGCGTGGCGCTGCTGGTGATGTGGCCCATGGCGTATACCGACACGGGCGAGAGCTGGAAGCTGGAGCGCTCGCAGCGCCGCCTGGCCATCGCCTCGGCTGGCGTGATGGCGGAGCTGGTGCTCGCGGCGTGGTGCACGCTGCTTTGGTCGTTCGCGCCGGACGGCAACTTCCGCAATGCGCTGTTCTTCCTGGGCACCACCGCGTGGGTACTTACCATCGCGGTGAACGCCAGCCCGTTCATGCGCTTTGATGGCTACTTCATCCTGGCCGATGCGCTCGACTATCCGGGCCTGCATGAGCGTGCGGGGCGCTGGGCGAAGCGTTGGGTACGCCGTACGTTCCTGGGTATCGAGGATCCACGGCCGGATGCCGTGTCGCGCCCGTTCGCAGCCTTTCTTACCGGCTTTGCCTTCACCACGTGGCTTTACCGCCTGACGTTGTTCGTGGGCATCGCCGTCGTGGTGTACCACGCCTTCTTCAAGGCGATGGGCTTGATTCTGTTCCTCGTCGAAATCGTGACGTTCGTGGTGAAACCCATGCAATACGAAGTACGTGTGTGGTGGCACCGCCGTGCCGAAATCCGCTGGCCGGTGGCGCGGCGCTGGCTGGCCGTCCTTGGCGTCGCGGCGCTGGTGCTGCTGGTGCCGTGGTCATCGACGATCCACGGCGATGGCGTGGTGGAATCCGGCTTCGAGCAACCGCTGTTCACGCCGTACCCGGCACAGATGGACAAGGTGCTGGTGCACGATGGCCAGGCCGTGAAGCGCGGCGATGTGCTGTTTGAACTCTCGGCGCCGGCGCCGCAGGATGATGGCGCGAAGGCCGATGCGTTGCGCGAGGCGTATGAGTCCGCCGCGCGCGGTGCGTCATCGCTTGATAGGGATGGCGTCGCCAAGCAGGTCGTGGCCGATCGCATGGCCGAACAGTACACGGCGCAAAGTGCAGCGAGCGCCGCGGAGCTGCATCGCTTGCGTGTCGTGGCCACGGGCGATGGCGTGGTGCGCGACCTGGATGAAACGCTGCGCCCGGGTAGCTGGGTTGCTTCCAGCGCGCGCATGGGCACGCTCGTCGGTGGCACGCGCTGGCGGGTGGAAGCCCTGGTCTCCGAGGCCGACCGCGCACGCCTGAGCGTAGGCAGCGACGCGACGGTATTTCCGAAGGGCGCGGCGGCACCCCTGCACGGCAAGGTCGTGACGGTGGATAACGGCGCCCTGGAACACCTGCCCAGCATCGCGCTGGCGAAGGAACGCGGCGGCCCCATTCCACTGAACCCCACCGCACCGCCGAAGGAACTCCGCCCGGCTACCGTGTGGTACCGCGTGCGCGTGGAAGGCGAGGGCGGCGCGCCCGTGGCGACCGAGCAGCTCGTTTCGGTCCACATCGATGGCAAGCGCGAAAGCCTGGGCCGCCGCTGGATCGATAGCGCGCTACTGATCCTGCTGCAGCAGACCGGCCTGGGCAAAGAAGGCTAACGGCCGCATGGCCCGGCTCTGCTGTAGGAGCGGGGGGGGGGGGGGGGGGGGGGGGGGGGGGGGGGGGGGGCGGCGCGCGCCCCCCCCCCCCCCCCCGCCGCCACGCGGGGGGGGGGGGGGGGGGGCGGGGGCGGGGGGGGGGGGGGGGGGGGCGGGGGGGGGGGGCGCCGGGGGGCCCCGGGGGCGGGGCGGCGCCCCCCCCCCCCCCCCCCCGCGCCGCCCCCCCCCCCCCGCCCCCCCCCCCCCGCTCCTACAGGGGTGTGGCTGGCTACGTAAATTCGTAAGTGCAGTGGGCGGAGCCCGTCCCCAGGAAACCGGCTAAATCCATGCCCCGCTACGGCAAATCGTCCATCTGGCGGGGTGGGCCGGGGATTTAACGATGTTTTGTCACATTTTTCGCTCCCACCGGTCATCCAATAAGGGTAGATATCACCACAGCCCCCACCGTTAGGAGATCCCCATGGCGTCGGCCATCGCTCAAGTACAGCCCCATGCCACCATCGTGCCTTCGGTGGCGATAGCGGCGGTATGTGCTGAGGTACATGACGCCACCCGGGTGATCGACCTTTCCGATGAGCTGATCGATACGCTGGAAGCCTTCGTGGCGTTCGACCTGCCGATGGGCATGTCGCTGTGCGAGTGGCTGGTGCTGCAGGCGCTGGACCCGAGCGACCGGCCCCTGACCGTGGGGCAGCTCAAGGCGTTGTACGCCGCGTAATTGCCGTCGTTCGCTGGGCAGTTACCCGGTCGTGCGAATGGCGATGATGGGCGGGACTTTCGCGGCATAGGCCGCCGGCCCCCATACGGCCAGCTGTCCCAGGGCCCACAGCAGCACCGCGCCGCCCAGCGGTACGTACAGCGGCATGAAATCGAGCGGGAAGAGTTTCATCAGGCCGATGTTCGCCGCGATCGCGAGCACCAGGCCAAGGATGACGCCGCCGCTGACGATCAGGAAGTTCTCCGCGTGGAAGTAGCGCAGGATGTCGCCCGCCGTGGCGCCGAGCGAACGGCGTACACCGATCTGCGTGCGGCGCTGGGCGACCCAGAAGCTGCTTAACCCGACGATCCCTCCCGCGGTTGCCAGCAGCAGCAAAGCGCACACGATGGCAAGCAGCATGGCGATGCTTCTATCCGTGGCGTAGGCCTCGGCGCGCGCCGCCGATAGCGTAACTACGCCCTGGCTGGGATCGAGGATACGCATGCCACCGCGCTGTTCCAGCGCTTTAAGCGCAGCGGCGATCACCGGACCCATGGCGGTGGCATCGGTGCGTATCATGTAGACCACACCCTCCGGATCGTTGGAGCGCGCCGGCAGCAGAATGCTGGCAAAGTCCAGGGTGGGCGATTGCTTCAACGGCGATTGCAGGCTGGCGACAATGCCAATGATGCTCGCGGGGCCGCCGGGCAGGTAAACCGTCTTGCCCAGCGCGGTGCCCCCGGGAAACAGTTTGTTGGCTACGTTGCGGGTAATGATGATGCCCGGTGCCGCCACTTTGCCCTCCGGCACGAAGGTGCCGATCTCGTCGGGGCGGAAGTTACGCCCTTCCTCCAGGGTGACGCCGAGCGTGTTGATGGCGTGGTCATCGGCCAGGTACGCCACACCGCGAACCGGCTTGGTGGTCTGCTCGGGCTGTAGCTTCAGGCCGGGCATGATGATGCCGTTGGCACCGGCGAGCGGGGATGTCTGGCTGGAGAACGCATCGCGCACGCCCGGTACGCCGCGCAAGGCAGCGAGATCCGCACGTAGGGCGGCATCGATCTGCGCCGCGTCCTGGCCAGGCTTCCAACCATTGTGGATCACGAAGATATGCGCTTCATCGGTACCGGTGGGGCGGGCCAGGTGGACTACGCGCGTGGCCACGATGTACAGCGCGTTCGTGGTGACGGCCAGGGTAAGCGCGACCTGCAACACGATGAGCGCGGTGGCGCCCTTATGGCGGCGGAGCGCGGCGAGGATGGGGCCGAGCTGCATGAATGCCCTGCTGAGTTTCATGGGCGGCTCCTCACGGGTTGATCTTGATCTGCCAGGCGGGTTCGGTCTGCGCCGCTCGCCAGGTGGGATACACCGCCGCGATCACGGTGGCCGTGACGGCAAGCAGCACGGTCAGCCCGATGAGCGATGCATCGACGTGCACGAGCCGCGCGATGGCAGGCTCGAAGATCCCGCCGATGCTCCACAAGCCGACCAGGGTGAGGCCCACGCCGAGCACGCCACCGGCCACGCCGACGCTGGCCCCTTCGATCAGGAATTGCCGGTAGATCGATGCGCGCGAGGCGCCGAGTGCACGGCGGATGCCGATCTCCGGGGCGCGGCGCATGAAGCGCGCGAGCATGAGGCCCACCACGTTAACCAGCACGATAAGCAGGAAACTGGCGGAGACCAGCATGGCGAGCGACGATGCCGTGGGCTTCACGCCCAGGTCATCCATCCAGTCCATGAGGTCATGCAGGCCCACGTTGGGCGGCCACGAAAAACGCCCCAGGCGCTGCTGCTCGAGAGCGTAACCGTGCAGGTAATCGCGGTACGCGGCGACATCGGCTGCCGTGGGCAGTTCGACCCAGGCGGTGACGCGGCCGCATTCACCGTGCAGGTAGGCATCCCAATGCTTCGGATCGGTTTCGCCGGCATCCGAGCGGCAATCCGGGAATTTGACATCCTTGTGCATGTCAGTCGCGCGGGTAAATGGGATGTAGACATCGCCCGCATCATCGAACGCGCCGTTCGAACTAAGGGTGGCAACATCGAAGAAGCGTGGCTTCGGGTTCCAGCCGTCGAGCACGCCGGCCACCTGGAAGGTTTTCCCATCCAGGCGGATCTCCTGGCCCACGCTGTTGCGCCCGCCGAACAGCCTGTCGTTAAGGGCGCGGCTGATCACGACCAGGGAGGCATGGCGAAGGTCATCGGCCTGAGCCCACGCGCCGCCGAAGCGGAACGGCACATCGAACATGCTGAAGAAATCGGCGGTAACCGCATCGCCCCCCATCGACAGCCCGGGGATCGAAGGATTATTCGATTCCACGGCCCACCGGGTGGCGTAGACCAGCGCTTGCCGTTTCGCCTTGTGTGCCTGCCACAGCGCCATGGCATCGATCGTGCTCAGCATTTCGGGCGGTTTGCCGTCGTCGGCCTTCGCCGGGCCGGCGTTATCGATCTGCGGCGCGAACAGCTGCGCCGATTTCCCCGGCAGGGGATCGCTGGTCGTCGCACGAAACACAGCGTACGAGACCATGCAGGCCGCCACGCCAAAGGCCAGCAACGCTACCGCCAGCGCGGTAAGCGCCTTGGTCCGCCGGCTGCTGCGCACAGCCAGCGCCACGTAATGTCCCCACATGCCCCATCCCCTGTCACGTCCTGTATTCGGGATGGTATGCCTAATCGGCCCGCCAGGGTGCGAGCCCCATCAATTAAAGAAGGAAATGTAGGAGCGGGGGGGGGGGGGGGGGGGGGGGTGGGGGGCGCGCGCCCCCCCCCCCCCCGCCCCCCACCACACACCCCGGCCGGGCGCGACGGACGGCCTCGCCCCGCGGGTCGCGCAGCGCCCCGCGGCGGGGGCCGC
>NZ_JBNDKI010000016.1:0-123029 GCF_050435445.1 Luteibacter sp. 621
ACCCCCCCCCCCCCCGCCCCCCCCCCCCCCGCCCCCCCACCCCCCCCCCCCCCCCCCCCCCCCCCCCCCCCACCCCACCCCCCCCCCCCCCCCCCCCCCCCGCGGGGGCGGCCCCCCGCCCCCCCCCCCCCCCCCCCCCCCCCCCCCCCCCCCCGCTCCTACAGGGCCTCGGGGCCCGGGCGTGCCATAATCACGTCATCTTAGGTTTTCCTCATTTCCCCATGTCCCAGGCCAGCGAAACCCTCGTGCGCGGCGTGCTCGACCGCGTCGTTGATCCCCATTCCGGACAGCCCCTGAGCGCGTCCATTCGCGCCGTGGGCGTCGATGGCGACCGGGTGTCGGTCGATATCCAGCTGGGCTACCCGGCCGAGGGCTATGTGGCCCAGGCGGCTGCGGATGCCAAGGCGGCCCTGGAGGCGGAGCCGGGCATCGCGGCCGCCGCCGTCTCCGTGGGCCGGCGCGTGCACGCCCATAAAGTGCAGGGCCAGCTCGCCCCCATGCCGGGCGTGAAGAACATCATCGCCGTGGCCTCGGGCAAGGGTGGCGTGGGCAAGTCCACCGTTTCGGTGAACCTGGCCCTGGCGCTGCTGGCCGAGGGTGCCAAGGTCGGCCTGCTCGATGCCGACATCTACGGCCCCAGCCAGCAGCGGATGCTGGGCCTGTCCGGCAAGCCGGTGTCGCCCGATGGCAAGAGCATCGAGCCGATGCGCGCACACGGCCTCCAGGCCATGTCCATCGGCGTGCTGATCGAGGAAGACACCCCGATGATCTGGCGCGGCCCCATGGTCACCCAGGCCCTGATGCAGCTGCTGAATGACACCCGCTGGGAAGAACTCGATTACCTGATCATCGACCTGCCGCCGGGCACGGGCGATATCCAGCTGACCTTGTCGCAGAAGGTGCCGGTCTCCGGCGCGGTCATCGTGACCACGCCGCAGGACATCGCGCTCCTGGATGCCCGCAAGGCCCTGGGCATGTTCCGCAAGGTGGAAGTGCCGGTGTTGGGCGTCATCGAGAACATGGCCACCCACGTCTGCACGAACTGCGGCCACGAGGAGCACATCTTCGGCCACGGCGGCGGCGCGCGCATGGCGGATGAGGCCGGTATCGCCTTCCTGGGCGAGCTGCCGCTGGATATCCGCATTCGCCAGCAGGCCGACGAGGGCAAGCCCACCGTGGTGGCCATGCCCGAATCCGACCTGGCGGCGCGCTACCGGGCCATCGCCCGGAGCGCGGCGGCCAAGCTCTCGCTGCAGGCGAAGAACAAGGCCATCTCGTTCCCGAAGATCGTCATCCAGAACACCTGATTGGTGGCGTGTTCGCCGCCGTTCCGATACCTTTCCGGCTCCAGCGAGGGAGTAACTGTAAGTGAGCATCAAGTCCGACAAGTGGATCCGCCGCATGGCCGAGCAGCACGGCATGATCGAGCCGTACGCGCCCGGTCAGGTCAAGGAACGCGACGGCCACCGCCTGGTGTCCTACGGCACGTCCAGCTATGGCTACGACGTCCGCTGCGCCGACGAGTTCAAGGTGTTCACCAACATCAACTCCACCATCGTCGACCCGAAGGCCTTTGATAAGGGCAGCTTCGTCGACGTGAAGTCCGATGTGTGCATCATCCCGCCCAACTCGTTCGCCCTGGCGCGCACCGTTGAGTACTTCCGCATCCCGCGCAATGTGCTCACCATCTGCCTGGGCAAGAGCACCTACGCCCGTTGCGGCATCATCGTGAACGTGACCCCGCTCGAGCCCGAATGGGAAGGCCACGTCACGCTGGAGTTCTCGAACACCACGCCGCTGCCCGCAAAAATCTACGCCAACGAGGGCGTCGCACAGATGCTTTTCCTCGAATCCGACGAGGTTTGCGAAGTGTCTTACGCCGATCGCGGCGGTAAGTACCAGGGCCAGCGCGGCGTTACCCTGCCGAGCACCTGAACGCCTTCACGGTCGCATCCGCGCCCGACACCCGAGCGCGGTAGACTCGCCTTTTCCGCCCGTACCAACGATCCACGGAGACACGCATGACCCGAGTTCCCACCCTGATGGGCCGCATTGCCGCGGCGCTGTTCCTCGCCAGCATGCTGGTGCTCGCCGGCTGCCACCGTGGCGCGTCCAAGGGCGACGTGATCGCCACGAGCTCCGAGCAGGGCAAGTTCGATTACACCCTCAAGGCGTACAAGAGCGGCCAGTTTGAAACCCTGGACGGTGCCGTGCTCTCCGCTGCCGATGCCGGCAGCCACTTCGCCTACCTGAAGGACACGGGCAAGCTGCCGAAGACCGTGCTGCTGCTGCCCAGCGACGATTCGAAGATCCGCGACAACCACCTGGGCTTCATGGCTCGCATGGCGCTGGATTACGGCTTTGCCGTGTACTACGACAAGAAGGGCGAACTCGTCCGCCTGAACGCGGTGGAGAGCGAAGCCCGCCAGCTGGAAGATACCCCGCACAAGGCTGACCTGCCCGATCGCATGAAGGGCAAGGAAGCGTCCAGCGGCGCATACGACCCGCAGACGCAGCAGTAACCGAAAAGGCCGGCGCAAGCCGGCCTTTTTTTTGGTTCTTCACGTATTCCCGGGACATGCGCTGTGTCGCGCATCGTCATCGGTTCATTCGCTTACGCGAATGCATGTGTTCAGCGGCTTGCGCCGCCTCAGGCTGGTGGCCTGGCGAATTCGGGGGCGGTCAGGCCCTTGGGGCCGCCAGTCGCGGACCTTCGGACCGGGCCGTAGCGTCGCGTTCGCGATCATCGGGACTCAAGGCGGCCCTCCGCTCATGTCGGCCCCAAGGGCCTGACCACCCGCGGCTTCCTCAACCCGGCACGCAAGAGGCGGCGAATGCCGCTAACAACACGCGTTCGCGAAGCGAATGAACCGGTTCATAAGAGCTGGTTGCGGCATGAGGCCTGGAAATGTGCGATTAGCCCGGTAACAGGGCGCGCCGCACCCGTTCCGCGAACGCGTCGACATCGGCATAAGGCTCCGCCTTTCCCGATCCCCAAACCGGCCCTGGCCACGCCGCATCCCCCTCCACCCGCGCCACCACGTGCACGTGCAACTGCCGCACGATGTTCCCCAGCGCCCCGATATTGAGCTTGTCGCACGGTGCCACGGCGCGCAGCGCGGTACCGGCCTGGTCCACCTCGCGCCACAACGCCACCCGATCGGCTTCCGCCAGGTCCGACACCTCGACCAGCCCTGCCTGCCGCGGCACCAATACCAGCCAGGCGAACCGCTGGTCACGCATCAGCAGCACCCGGCACAGCGGCAGGTCGCCGACGACGACCGTATCGCCGGCGAGCCGTGCATCCAGTTCAAACCGGGCGCTCATGCCAGTTCGCGGGCGAAGAAGGCGAGCGTGCGCTCCCAGGCCAGCGTGGCGCTCGGTTCGTCGTAGCTCGCTCGGACATCGCAGTTGAAGCCATGGTCGGCCGGGTACACCCAGGTATCCATTTCCGGTTTCAGTTCGCGGTGCTTCTCCACCATCTCCGGCGGGATCGAGTGGTCGCGTTCACCGAAGTGGAAAATGACGTTGGCTTTTGCCGGTTCGGTCAGGAACGGCACATCGCGCGAGCCGTAATAGCTGGAGGAAGGCAGGCCCAGACGCAGCGCGGCCAGCATGGCCACCGTGCCACCCCAGCAGTAACCGACCGTGCCGACCTTCACGCCATAGGTCGCCTGCAGGTACGCCGCAGCAATTCCCACATCCTGCTGCGGCCGGAGCAGGCCCAGTTCGGCCACCATCTTTACGCCCTTGGTCATGCCTTCCTGGTCGTACCCTGTCTCCACGCCCTTCTCGACAGGATCGAACAGGGCGGGGGCGATCGCCACGTAGCCCTCGGCCGCAAAGCGGTCCGCCACGCTACGAATATGGGCGTTCACGCCGAAGATCTCCTGGATGACGACGATGCCGCCCTTCGGGGCGCCAGCGGGTT
Organism: Luteibacter sp. 621; assembly: GCF_050435445.1. Taxonomy (NCBI): domain Bacteria; kingdom Pseudomonadati; phylum Pseudomonadota; class Gammaproteobacteria; order Lysobacterales; family Rhodanobacteraceae; genus Luteibacter; species Luteibacter sp. 621. Next base: position 3,932 of record NZ_JBNDKI010000016.1, read on the forward strand.
CGGCCAGGTAGGCATCCATGCTTTCGTGGGGACGGGACGTATCGAGGATCAGGGTGCGACCCATGGGGGAAATCTCCGGTTGGGGTGAGAACACTGCGCGAAGATTACCCGTGACGCCGTCCAGAAGTCGTGCCCGCTGGCACGGCCGGACCGGGCGGCCCCAACCCGCTATAATGCGCGGTTTCCCCTCCCCGGTACCCACGGCATATGTCCCAGGCCGCCCAGTCCCAGAAGATCGGCTTTGTCAGCCTTGGCTGCCCGAAGGCGCTCGTCGATTCCGAACGCATCCTCACCCAGCTCAAGGTCGAGGGCTACGAGATCGTGCCCAGCTATGGCGAGGCCGATGCCGTGGTGGTGAACACCTGCGGCTTTATCGATTCGGCGGTGCAGGAATCGCTCGATGCGATCGGCGAGGCGCTGCACGAGAACGGCAAGGTGATCGTCACCGGTTGCCTGGGCAAGCGCTCGGAGCTGATTCGCGAGAGCTATCCCGATGTGCTCGCCATCAGCGGGCCACAGGATTACGCCTCGGTGATGAGCGCCGTGCACAGCGCGCTGCCGCCCATGCGTAACAAGTTCCTCGACCTGGTGCCGGATACCGGCGTCAAGCTCACGCCCAAGCACTACGCGTACCTGAAGATTTCCGAAGGCTGCAACCACCGTTGCAGCTTCTGCATCATCCCGTCCATGCGCGGCGACCTCGTCAGCCGCCCGGTGGATCAGGTGCTGATGGAAGCGGAGAAGCTGGTAAAGGGCGGCGTGAAGGAGCTGCTGGTGATCTCGCAGGACACCAGCGCCTACGGCGTCGATACGCGCTACGCCGAGCGTGAATGGCGCGGTAAGCAGTACCGCACGCGCATGACAGAGTTGTGCGAAGGCCTTTCGGAGCTGGGCGCGTGGACGCGCCTGCACTACGTGTACCCGTACCCACACGTGGATGAGATCATGCCGCTGATGGCGGAAGGCAAAATCCTTCCGTACCTCGATATCCCGTTCCAGCACGCCAGCCCGCGCATCCTCAAGCTGATGAAGCGCCCGGGCAATGTCGACAAGACGCTCGAGCGCATCCAGAACTGGCGTCGCCAGGTGCCGGACCTCACGATCCGCAGCACCTTCATCGTGGGCTTTCCCGGCGAGACCGACCAGGAATTCAGCGAACTGCTCGATTTCCTGCGCGAAGCCGAGCTCGATCGCGTGGGCGCATTCGCCTACTCGCCGGTGGATGGCGCCAAGGCCAACGATCTGCCGGGCCAGATCGACGAGGAGCTGAAGGAAGATCGCCTGGAGCAGTTCATGGCGGTGCAGGCCGAGATCTCGGCCGCCAAGCTGCAGCGCAAGGTCGGCAAGACGATCAAAGTGCTCATCGACGAGATCGATGCTGATGGCGCCTGGGGCCGCTCCAGCGCCGATGCGCCGGAGATCGATGGCGCCGTGCGTATCGATGACGGCCAGCTGCTGAGGCCGGGCCAGTTCGTCGACGTGCTGGTGGAAGAGGCCGACGCCCACGACCTTTACGGTCGCCTGGCGTAAACCCCATGCGCTACGTGGCACCCCCGCGCGAGCAGCTCGATCGCCGCGTGCTGGCCGTGCCACCGCTGGCGCACTGGCGTGAATTTTCTGCGCTTATCGCGAGTGATGCCTGGCCGGAAACGGCCGGGCTGAACGCGTTGCTGCCGGCCGACGCGGGCATACGCTTCGTTGCCCAGGATCGCGCGTTGCTGGATGACGGTCTGCACTACGAAGAGCGTATCGCACAGGGTGCCATCGCCACGCGTGAAGCGAACTGGCATGACTTGTTCAACGCATTCGTGTGGTTGCGCTATCCCACACTGAAGCGCGCGCTCAACGCACGCCAGGTGGCCGAGATCGCGCGCATGGGCCCGCGCGAACGATCGCGACCCCAGTGTGCGCTGACCCATTTCGATGAGGCCGGCATCATCGTGACGCTGCGCGACAGCGACATGCTGGCCGCATGGGATAAGCATGACTGGCACACGCTGTTCTGGGTTTACCGTGATGCGTGGCAGCGCGGCGACGCTCGCGCCGAGATCTTCGGGCACGCGCTGCTTGAGCATGCGCTGACACCGGAAAAGCTGCTGGTGGGCAAGGCGCTCGTGGTGATGGGAGGCGACGATGCCGCCGCCGTGTGCTCGCGCGCCATTGCGCAGGGCGACGTGCTCAACGACCCGCAGGAACTGCGGCCGCTACCGGTTTCGGGCGTGCCGGGCTGGCACGAGGACACGGAAAACGAAGCGTTTTACACCACGGCCCCGTGTTTCCAGCCGATAAGGGCAGGGCGGATGTACCCGCCTGCCCTAGGGGGCGCTTAAACCAGCCCGTGATCGCGGACGTAATCGCCGAGCAGGCTGTCGTGATCCACGCCGAGCTTGCGCATGGCATCACGCTTCTGCCGGCTGATGGTTTTCACCGACTTGCCTTCGCGATCGGCAATCTGCTGTAGCGACTGGCCGTTGACGAAGGCCTTGATGACTTCCTTCTCGCGCGGCGACAGCGGCGCGCCGGGCATGGCGACCGAGTTGTCGTCAGCCTCGTTGAGGATGTCGAGCAGGGATTCGCTCAGGTAGGTCTCACCATCGTGGACGGCTTTTGCCGCGGTGGCCAACTCGTCCATGGGCGCCCGTTTGTCGACAATACCGCGGGCACCCCGCGACAGCATCGATTGCAGGGCGGCAGGCCGGTTGACCATGGTCAGGACGATCACGGCGAGCTTGGGATATTTCTCAGCAATGGTGTCGAGCAGGGCGAATCCGTCGTCCTGCTGATCACTCGGCATGAGAAAATCCGTAATCACGACATCGCAGGGGCGGTCCGCCAGCATGTCGAGAAGCTCGCCAGCGGCCTTGGCCTTACCGACAACGTCGATATGCGCGTTCTCCAGCGCCAGAGCGCCGCCAACGAGTACGAGCGGGTGGTCGTCTGCCAGAATGACTTTCAGTGGCATGCGTTTGATTCTCCTTCTTTCCTAGCGACGCCATGTGGTTCGATCCGATTATGCCCACGATGGTTCCCCTGACGAAGCCCGCCTGTGACCCGATATCTGCTTCCGTTAATGCTACTTGTGCTGTCAGCCTCGGCCTACGCAGGCCCGGACGTGCCCTTGAGCCCGGAAGATGCCGAGTGGATCCGCCACCACCCGGTCCTCACGGTGGGCGCCTACCGGGAGGGCTACCCGCCCTTTGAGGAGCTGCGGGACGGCCAGCTGGAGGGCCTGGGGCCCGATTACCTGCACGAGGTGGCCACCGAGCTGGGGGTGACCCTGAAGACCCGGGTCTACGACACCTGGCCCCAGCTGCTGGCGGCCCTGTCCCGCGGCGAGATCGATGTGGCGACCAGCGTCACCCCGCTGGAGCAGGGCATGCCGGGTATCCGGGTGGGGGCTACCTACTTCGAATCGCTCCCGGCCCTGGTGCAGCGTGCCGATACCACCATCATCCACCGCACCAGCGATCTGCGCGGCAAGCGCCTGGCGGTGCACGCGGGCTATTTCGACATGGCCGCCCTGCGCCGCGAGCTGCCCGACACCACCCTGGTCGAGGTCGGGTCCACCGCCGAAGCGCTCCAGCGCGTGCGCATGGGCGAGGTGGCCGCTTATATCGACAACCCGTATTCCGCCCGCGCCTTCGTCACCCGGCTGGGTATGGAGCACGAGCTGCACGTGGGCGACCCCCTGGCGCTGCCGATCAGCGCCCTGGCGCTGGCCGTGCCTGCCTCGGAGGCGCCCCTGGGCCGGGCGATCGACCACGCCCTGTCCGACCTCACCGCGGCAGATCACGGCCGCCTGCGTGCGCCCTGGGTGGGCCGGGATATCGCCCCGCGCCCGCGCCAGTTCGCCATTCCGCTCAGCGAGCGGGAGAAGGCATGGCTGCACGACCTGCCACCACTGCGCCTGGGGGTTGATCCGAGCTATGCGCCTTTCAGCCTGATCACGGGCCAGGGGCAGGCCGAGGGCCTGTCGCTGGATTACGTTCGAGAGATTGCTGCGGAGCTAGGCCTGCGCCTCACCCAGGTCCCCAGTGAGAACTGGTCAGGCACGGTGGCCAGCGTAAAGCGGGGCGAGGTGGACCTGGTCGCGGCGATCAACCCGCAGAGCGCCACGTGGCCGTACCTCGAGCCCAGCACGTCCTACCTCGATTTCCCCATCATGATCGTTACCCGTGAAGGGGCGCCGGTCATCGCCGGCCGTGACGACCTGGCCGGCAAGCGGGTGTTGGGCAACACCACGCGTGAGCCGATCCGCCGGCTGCTGGGGCGCATCTCCGGCGTCACGATCGTCCCGGTGGATACCGAGGAGGACGGCCTGCGCCGCCTGGCGGCGGGTGAGGGGGATGCCTTCGTCGGCAACCTGGCGTCGGTCGATTATCTGATTCGCGAACACTTCCTCGGCCAGTTGAAGGTCGCCGCGCCCACGGGCGATAGCGAGGCCATTGCCATTGGCGTGCGCCGCGAGCTGGCGCCGTTGCTCCCGCTGATCAATCGCGTGCTGGTGAACCTGCCTACCCATCGCCAGCAGGAAATCCGCAATACGTGGTTCGCCTCGCATTACGTGGTCGGCCCCACCTGGCGTGAAATCGCCAGTCGCGTGCTGCCGTTTGTGGCGGTGCTGCTGGCGTCGCTTATCGCCATCAGCTACGCGTACCTGAACCTGCGCCGTGAAACGCGCCGGCGCGAACGCACCGAGCGGCGCCTGGCGGAAGTGACGGCCCACGTGCCCGCCGTGGTCTATGAGGCCGTGCGCGATACCGAAGGGCAATACCGCATGGCGTACGTTGGCGGTGATCCGCAGACTTTGCTCGGCATGGAGCCGGGGCAATTGCTGGAAGGTGCGGGTGATAGCTTGCTGGCCCCCGTCGCGCCGGAAGATCGCGACGCCTTACGCGAGGCCTTCGAACGCTCGGCACGTGACACGGCCCCGCTGCACGTCACGGTGCGTGCGCAAGTGGGCGAGCGCGTGCGTTACCTCAGTTCCGATGCCGTGCCCCTGGCCGCCGCCGATGGCAGCGTGCGCTGGAATGGCTACTGGGTGGATGTGACGGCGCAGGAGCTTGCTTCGCGCGGCATGGCGAAAGCGCGTGACGAAGCGGAAGCCGCGACGCGCGCGAAGAGCGATTTCCTTGCGACGATCAGCCACGAAATACGCACGCCGATGAACGGTGTGATCGGCCTGCTCGATGTGCTGGAGCGCACGCCGCTCGATGGTGAACAGCGGCGTATGGTCACCACGATCGAGCATTCCGCCGAAGCGCTGATGCATATCCTGGATGACGTGCTCGACTTCTCGAAGATCGAGGCGGGCCATCTCGCACTGGATCCGCGTCCGTCCGATCCGCGCGCCCTCGTCGAGGACGCGGTGGCCATCATGGTGGGCCAGGCGCAGGCCAAAGGCCTTTCCATCCAGGTCAATATCGATGATGCGCTGGCGCCCGCCGTGCTGGTTGATGATGGGCGACTTCGCCAGGTGCTGCTGAACCTCATCGGCAATGCGATCAAGTTCACGGCGGCCGGACATGTCAGCGTGGATGTTCACGTCGACCAGGAACACGGCGGCCGGCAGCGGATTCGCTTCGTGGTGAGCGACACCGGTATCGGGATCCATGCCGCAAAGCTGCGGCATATCTTCGCCCCCTTCAGCCAGGCCGAATCATCCACGACGCGGCGTTTCGGTGGCACCGGCCTCGGCCTGAGCATTTCGCGCCGCCTGATCGAACGCATGGGCGGCCACATCGTGGTGCAGAGCGAGCCGGGCAAGGGCACCGTGGTAACCGCCACGGTGGAGTTGCCGATCGCGGATCCGCTCGCGGTCACGCACGCGGTCGTGGTGGATGAATCGCGCGAGGTATCGCCGGATGTGCGGGTTGCCCGGATCCTTGTCGCCGAAGACCATCCGGTCAATCAGCAGCTCGTGCGCGCACAGCTATCGATGCATGGCCTCGGCTGCGAGATCGTGGATGATGGCGTGGCGGCCCTCGCCGCGCTCGATGCGGCGGACTACGACCTGCTGCTGGTCGATTGCCACATGCCACGCATGGATGGCTATGAGGTGGCGCGCGAAGTGCGACGGCGTGAGCAGGGCACGGGACGTCACCTGCCCATCGTGGCGATGACGGCGGACGCCCGGGCTGACCAGCGTGAGCGATGCCTTGCCGCCGGCATGGATGATCTGCTGCGCAAGCCCATCCGGCTGGAAGCGTTCCACCAGTCGGTATCGCGCTGGCTTGGCGCGGCGTCCTCCGTGCCGGTTACGAGCGAAGCGAGGCCGGCGACCAGCCCCGTGATTGATACGGAGCGGATGCGTCGCGCCTTTGGTTCGGACGAGAACATCGCGACGGTAATCCGCGCGGGTGCCGCGGCCACGCGTGAAGCCCTGGCACGCTTTGACGAAGTGATCGCTGGTGGTGACGCCGAAAGCGTCGCCGGTTGGATCCATCACGTGCTGGGTGGCGTGAACGTGTTCGGTGACTCTTCGGTGGCCAGTGAAGGTGAAACGCTTGAGCTGGCGCTGCGGGAAGGGGCATCGCTCGATGTCGACGCGGTGGCACGGTTCGCCGCCCATGTGGAAACCTTCACCGAGCAACTGGAGCAACACACAGCAGGCTCTCTGTAGGAGCGCGCTCGCGCGCGATCCCCTCAGTCATTCCACCCCGATCGCGCGCAAGCGCGCTCCTACAGGTAGCTCACGGCGACTACCGCGAAGCGGGTGGGGCCGCCGGGCAGCACGGCCTCGAATTCATCGTCCACGCGCTTCTTCAGCACGGCACGGGCCATGGGCGAGTCGATGCTGATCCAGCCCAGCTTTGCATCGGTCTCGTCCGGTCCCACGATGCGGTAACGCACCGTTTCTCCCGTCTCCACGTTTTCCAGTTCGATGAGGGCGCCGAAGAACACGGCATCCGCTTGTGAGGGCATGGCTTCTACCACCTTCAGCACGGGGATCCGCTTGCTGAGGTAACGCACGCGGCGGTCGATCTCGCCGAGCTGCTTCTTGCGGTAGGTGTATTCCGCATTCTCCGAGCGGTCGCCTTCGGCGGCTGCGGCGGCAAGCGCTTTCACTACTTCCGGCCGTACCGTGTGCCACAGGTGGTCGAGCTCCGTCTTCAGGCGCTCGAAGCCATCCCGCGTGATGATGGCGGTCGAGGAGGGAGCGGGTGGGCGCCAGCGGCTCACGGCGTCACCGGCCGCGAGGGGTCGAGCGTGTCGAGCATGTCCATCAGGTCCTGTGAAACGGGGTGGCCGGAATACGCGTGTAGCAGCGAACGCGCGAGCGTCGCCGCCTGCTCACGTTCCTCCAGCCGGAAGTGCATCTGCACGGCGAGCAGACCGTAGTTCGGCGCGCCCATATCCCCTGGCCAAAGGCGCAGGTAGCCGAGTGCCAGTTGCAGCGCCAGGCGCGGCATGCCGCCGTGGGCAGCGGTATCCGCCAGCGGCCCGCAGGTGTTGGTGGCATCCGGTACAAAGGCCGGATCGATACCGATGCAGTCCTGCACAACGCCGAGCGCGCGCCGGGTCTCGCCGCCGGCTACCAGCGCGGCAATCCAGATCTGACCATGCACGAGCAGCTCGGGCATGCGTTCCTGCGCACGAAGCAGCTGCCGGTAGCGCAGGTGTAGCGGTGCCGGCGTGAGGCCTTCGCGGATGCGTTCGGTCAGGATATCGGTCGCCGCGGGGATGTCATCGCGGGCGATCTCGTTCACGTGGGCAAGCAGCGCGTCATCGTCATCGGGGTGGGTGGCTTCGATCAGTGCTTCGGCCTCGGGGTGGTAGCCCAGTCGCTCGTGATGGTGGTGGATCAGCGCGCCCATCAGGTGGAAGTTGTACAAGGCCAGGTAGTTCGCGACCAGGTAATACACCAGGGTGCCGAGGAACATGGGCCCGCGCTGCTGCATGGCGTATTGTGCGCCCGCCTGCAGCAGGCCCGTGGCGAGCACCACGGCGAAGAGCTTGAAGTAGTCCACGCCGATGCGGCTGATCGCGGCGACCCATGTCAGCGGATTCAGCGCGGCGCCCACGCCATCGAACGTCAGCGACATGGTCATCACAGGCAGCACGAACGCAACCACCAGCGACACAAGCAGGCCTGATACACCGAACAGCAGCGGCGCGAGAATCGCCAGGGCGTTGCCGGTGAGCTGGATGACGATAAGCGCGAGGGCGGCCTTGTCCTCGGAATTCATCGCCATTTCCGGCGGGTTTTCAAACCCGTCGGCGCTGTGGCGAAGGCAGGCAAAGGCGTACGTGTACAGCGCGATCCAGCCCAGGCCCACGACCAGCAGGCGCAGGCCCATCATCGGGAAATACGCCAGCAGGTCGAATACCGCGATGGCGCCGATCGTGACCGGGGCCGCGCCGCGCAGCGGGTACCGGAAACCGCTGATGATCCGCTGGTTGAACGGCACCGATGCGTCGGCCAGGGCGACGTGCGGCATGGTCAGCGTTTTCCGCCGAAGATGCTGCCGAGGATGCCACGCACGATCTGCTGGCCCGCGCGCGAGCCGGCCGTGCGCACCATCGATTTAGCCATGGTTTCCAGCATGCCCTGGCGGCGCTTGGTGCCGAACACGGCATCGCGCACCGCATCGCCCCAGCCATTGCCCTGGTCCTCGCCCTTGTCGGTGTTCTTCACCGGCGGCGCGGCATCGTCGTTCTTTGCCGTGGCTCGGGCCGCAAGCATTTCTTCGGCGGACTCGCGGTTGACGGCCGTGTCGTACTTCGCACCCACCGGGGAGCGCGAGCGCACCGTCGTCCGCTCATCCAGGGTGATCGCGCCGATACGGCAGGTGGGTGTCGCCACCAGCACCTTCTGTACCGGCGAAGGCACGCCGCCTTCACTCAGCGTAGAGGCGAGGGCTTCGCCCGTGCCCAGTGTGCCGATGGTCTCGACCACATCGAGTTTCGGATTCTTGGCGAAGGTTTCCGCTGCCGCTTTCACCGCCTTCTGGTCGCGCGGTGTGTACGCGCGCAGGGCGTGCTGCACGCGGTTGCCCAGCTGCCCAAGGATTTCTCCCGGCACATCATCGGGATTCTGCGAGCAGAAATAGACGCCCACGCCCTTCGAGCGGATCAGGCGCACCACTTGCTCCACGCGCTGGCGCAGGGCAGGCGGCGCATCATCGAAAAGCAGGTGCGCTTCATCGAAGAAGAACGCCATCTTGGGCACATCCAGGTCACCCACTTCCGGCAGCTGCTCGAACAGTTCGGAGAGCAGCCAGAGCAGGAACGTGGAATACAGGCGCGGCTTAAGGATCAGGGTATCGGCGGCGAGCACGTTGACCACGCCGCGCCCGTTCATGTCCTGGCGCATCAGGTCAGCCAGCTCGAGCGCCGGCTCACCGAAGAAATTGTCGGCACCGTCCTGTTCCAGCTTCAGCAGTGCGCGCTGGATCGCAGCGATGCTCTGTGCACTGATCAGGCCGTAGCGCGTGGAGATGTCCTTCGCGTGCTCGGCGGCGAAGCTGAGCATGGCGCGCAGGTCGCCCAGGTCGAGCAGCAGCAAGCCTTCGTCATCCGCCACGCGGAACACCACCTCGAGCACGCCTTCCTGGGTGTCGTTGAGCTCCAGGATGCGCGAGAGCAGGGTGGGGCCCATTTCCGAGACGGTGGCGCGCACGGGGTGACCCAGCTTGCCGTAGATATCCCAGAACACCACGGGGTTGGCCTGCGGGGCCCAGTCGGTGAGGCCCAGTTTCGCCAGGCGATCCTTGAGCTTGTCGGAGGGGGGCGCGGCGGCCTGGGACAGGCCGGCCAGGTCGCCCTTCGCATCGGCGAGGAAACAGGGAACGCCCAGGCGTGAAAACCCCTCGGCCAGCAGCATGAGGGTCACCGACTTACCGGTACCCGTGGCGCCGGCGATCATGCCGTGGCGGTTGCCGTAGCGGGAGTCCAGTTCGACGGCGGTGGTGTCGTTGCGGCCAACAAGGATGCCTGGCATGTCCGTTCCTTATGAATGTCCTGAACAAGTTTACGCAAGGATGCGCCGTTACGGAGAATTTTCCGCTGCGCCGCTTGAGTCATGTAGGGTTCCGGCGTAACGTTGCCGGCATTGTCTGACCTGGTCCCACGCATGGCGCTTCACGCACGTTACGCCCTTCTCCTGCTGCCCCTGGCAGTGCTCGCTGGCTGTGCTTCCGGGGCGGCCCCGAAGGCCGGCAAGGCGACGCCCGAAGTGAATGCGTTGTACGACCGGATGAACCAGGCTAGCAAGGGCTATGAGGCGGCGATCGACCAGGCCCGCCGTGGTGACACCGACCAGGCGGCCCGCACCCGCAAGCAGGCGCTCGACCAGCTGAAGGATGCGTCCGCGCGGTGCGGCCTTACCCCCGGCTGCGATCCGCAACGCTTTGCCGCAGTGTTCGACCGCCTGCTGCGCCTGAAGGACGGCAGCTTCATCGAGGGCGAAGACTCCGACGATACCGAGCAGAGTGCCGAGGTGGGCGCGCAGCCGGGCGATACCAGCGGTTCGGTGGCGCTCAACGCGCTCCCGGAGGCCCAGCGCAGCGTCACGCTGCTGAAGGGCCAGAAATTCTCCGACATGATGGTGATGAACGGCCCGGTGAAGGCCGCGCTCGAGATGTGGCTTACCCAGCTGCGCCCGAACCTCATGGATGCCTACGTCAACTACCAGATGATGCGCTACAAGATGTGGCCGGCCTACCAGAAGGCCGACCTGCCCGAGGCGCTGCTGTTCGGCATCATGGCCAAGGAATCCGGTGGCAAGGTGCACGCTGTGTCGCGCTCCGGCGCATCGGGCCCGCTGCAATTCATGTATGCCACCGGCCTGCGCTTTGGCCTCTCCAGCGATGGGGGTTTCGACCAGCGCTTTGATCCGCAGCTGGCGGCCCAGGCGAACGCCGAATACATCAATGAGCAGCTCGGCGCGTTCAACAACAACCTCGAAATGACCCTGGCCGCCTACAACGGCGGTGAAGGGCGCATGCGCCGCATCGCGGCGGGCAGCCCCGGCGCCGGCTTCTACGACCCCTCGGTGTATGGGCAAATGTCCGCGGAAACGCGCGATTACGTGCCCATGGTGCTGGCGGCGGCGTGGCTGTTCCTGCACCCGGATAGCTACCACCTGAAGTGGCCCAAGGTGGATGGCGTACCAGGCCAGATCACGCTGACCCGGTCTGCCTCGCTTACCGAACTCACCGTGTGCCTCGGCTCGTCCGATGACATGCCCGAAGGCTGGTTCCGCACGCTGCGTAACCTCAACCCGCGCCTGGATCCGCAGATGAGCCAGCCCGCCGGCACGCGTCTGGAAGTGCCCAGGCAGCTCGAAAAGGCGTACATGGCCAGTTGTACCGATGGCCCGTGGCCCATCCTTGCGAGCGACCTGCACAGCGCGGTGAAGATCCTGGCGCCCCCGCCGCCAGCGGCGACCTCGGCTGCCCTGGCCTCGGGTGGCGCCAATGGTCCGAATGGCCCCGGCCCGCAATACCAGTACGGTAGCGGCTCATCGTCGTCATCGTCATCGAAGGGCGCGCGTGGCTCGAAGAACTACACCGTGCGCAAGGGCGATACGCTGGTCAGCATCGCGCGCGGCAGCAGCTGCGCGGATGTGGAAGACATCGCAAAGATGAACGGCTTGAAGACCCACTCCCTGAGGGTGGGGCAATCGCTGAAGGTGCCTGTCTGCCGCTGACCGCCGGGCCGGGATCAGGCGAGGGCGGAGGGTTCCATCCACTCGGCGCCAAAGTCGCGGCGGTCCGGGGTGGAAAGCTCCTTGATCTGGCGCATCAGGCGCAGCACCTGGCGGTGCAGCTCTTCCATGCCCGGGCGGCGTGAATCCAGCGTTTCGTGGTACACGGCCGCGATCCACAATGCCACGCCACGTGTGGCGATCAGCGGGTTATCCGAGCGGGCCTTGCCCAGGCCCAGGTCAGGGCCGTGCCCGTACGTGCTGTAACGCTCATCGGGCGGCGTGCCATACAGGTGCGGGAAATCACAGGCGGCGACTTGTTCCATCTCGCGTCGAACCAGCTGCTGCAGGTCCGCATGCGTGCGAACGGGCAGGGCGAGAACCACGCGCTCGATATCCGCCAGCTGGCGGCGAAGGCGGATTTCGCGATTGACGGCAATGAGATGTGTAACCAGACGCATGACGGCTTCCCCTATACGGCACTGCGTGTCTGGATGCCAACCCTTTGCCCCGTGGCATCCGAGGGTCGAAGCATACCGTGCCGTTACGTCAAATGTAAGACGTTTTCGTCACAATGTGACGCGTAGGGTCAACCGCTTTTAGCCGCCACCATTCCATTGGCCGAGCCGCTGGCCAACCGTAACCTGTTGTTGAGGCTGGAGATTGTCCAGCTCGTAGCCTTCGGGCATCAGTAGAATTACCGTAGAGCCCATGTTGAAACGGGCCATTTCGGCAAAGCGTTCAAGCTTCACGCCCCGCGTGCGGCAGTCGGTACGGATGATGTCCGAGGCATAAGGCGGGATCGCCAGGCCATCCCACACCGTCGCCACGCTGGAAACCAGAATGGCGCCGACCATCACCGAAACGAACGGACCGTGCTCGCCATGGAAGTGGCAGACCAGGCGTTCGTTGCGGGCGAACAGGCGCGGAATCGCTTCCACCGCAAACGGCGCCACGCTGAAGATGCGGCCCGGCACATGGGTCGTGCCGGTGAGTTCGCCTTCGAGCGGCATGTGCACGCGGTGGTAATCACGCGGCGACAGATAAATGGTCACGAAGCTACCGTTGCGGAACGGCGCGGCGGCGGCTTCGTCGCCGAGCAGTTCCGCCGCGGTGTACTCCTGGCCCTTCGCCTGGAAGATGCGGCCGTCACGGATGCGGCCCGACTGGCTGATACGACCATCGGCCGGGCACAGGATGGCCTGGCGGTCCGGATCGGCCGTACGCGCGCCCGGTTTCAGCTTGCGGGTGAAAAATGCGTTGAAGTGCGGGTAGGCCAGCGGATCAGGCTGGGCGGCCTGGCTCATATCCACGTTGTAGTTCCGCACGATCGTCTCGATCAGGTAGTTCTTCCATGGCGCCCACTCCCAGCGTGTCGCCTGGTAGACGATCCGGGAAAGGAAGCGATGCGGGAGGATGTACTGCAACAGGACGCTTGGTTTCATCGGCGGGAGTATAGGGGAGAGAGGCCTGAGCACCAGCCCGTTGTGTGTCGCCCGTATGACGGACCCCTGCACACCCCCTTCATTGCCGGATTTGTATAGACAAATTCGGAGGCGATTTTTGCAACGCATTGTTGCGCATCGCTGCTCTGCACGGTAGCCGTCAGGCTTCGGGTGGGGCGGAGTGAGGGGGCTCGCTCAACCTGGGGCTGGATGCCTGCCCGTGCCTTTTGAAGCCGCTCCGGACGGCGGCTTCCAACGGGAAGAACACACAATGAAGATCACGTACCACACGCCTGCCACCCGCCCGGCTCCAGGCGCCCGCCGCCGCGCGGTGCTCTTTATGGCCATTGCCGCCTCGCTTGCCATGCCCGCCACGCGGGCCCATGCCCAGACCACGACCGTTCCCGCCTACAACCCGCGGGACAACGATGGCGAAGTGGGTGCCACACTGGTGCAGGGCGGGGCCACCACCACGCTTACCGGCAGTTCCGCCCAGTTCGAGCAGGGGCAGACGGGTAACCAGAACACGACGCTGCAGGCCCTGTTCGATGCGGGCCGTATCACCAACGGCTCGGAACAGTGGATTGGCCGGCCACGGCTCAATCCCGGCCCGCAGAACACGGGCATCACGGTGAAGGACCCGATCACCGGCACCAATCGGGTCGTTTCGGTCTACAACTCGGCGAACTTCAACGATCTACCGGCCGTGTCGTACCAGACCCAGGTCCCGGATATCGTCAACGTCGGCGATAACCAGTACATCGACATGCGCGTGGGCCAGGTGGCATCCACCGGCGGCACCCTTAACGTGGCACTTGGCGATAGCGGCTCCAGCAGCACCAGCGCGAACAACAGCTTCGTGCTGGCCGCCAAGCAGAGCACGCTGTTTGCCGCGGATGGTACCGGCAATGCCGACAGCAACATCAACTGGCAATCGAACAACCGGTTCACCTTCATTGGCGACCAGAACCCGGCAACGACGCAGGGCTACGCGGTGAGCTACGTGTCGCAATACGGCGGCACGTTCAATGTCACGGACAAAAACAACGTGACCACCTCACACACCGTGACCAACGCCGCGCAGCTGAAGGATTACAACACGTTCCTGATTGCGGGGCTGCAGAACGGTTCGCTTGACTATGCGCAGTACAGCAGCCTGTTCAGCCAGGCGTACAGCTACAGCAGCCAGAGCATCACCTACGGCATCTCGGCGGATGACCAGCAGGATGGTTTTCAGCCCGTCGGCATGCGCGTGGTCATGGGCCTTGATGGCGCGCGTGCGCACGGCACCGTCGCGGCCGGGGCGACGCTTGAAGGGGTGAACACCAACGGCGGACTCATCCGCGCGAGCAACGGCGCCACGGTCAACGTGCTGGGAACGATCGGTACGGCGGGAACCAGCGGTGATCGCGTCGCGCTGGAACTACAGGGTGCGGGCGGAACGAACGCGGGCGTCATCAATGGCGGCTTCTTCGGCACGACGACCTCGCTCCCGACCACATATGGCTTGAGTGCGGTTGACCTTAACGGAACGGCGACGACCCGTTCGACGTTCACCAACAGCGCGTCGGGGATCATCAACAGTGCCCTCGGTACCGTGAACGGGGCGGGCGTAAGCAATGGCATCCGCCTCGGCGCACGTTCGACGGCGACCAATGAGGGTGCGATCAACGTGGGGGTCACGGGTTCGCGGTCGAACGGCTCGATCAACGGCGTATTCATCGGCACGCCCACGTCATCGTTCACCAACAGCGCCGGTGGCCTTATCTACCTCGGCCGCGGCCCACAGGCCTCCGTGACGGACGCCCCTGCCGATGTCGCGCTCAACCAGACCACGATCAGCACGGGCATCAATGTCGCCAGCCCAGGCACCGTGAGTAACCAGGGCACGATCACCCTGGGCTCGCTGACCCAGAACGCCGCCGGCATCCTGGTCACCGCACCGGGCGCGAACGTCGAGAACGCGGGCACCATCAATATCAACGGACGTGCGGCCGCCGTGCCGCGCGACAACGTCGGCATTTCCGTGATCAACGCGGGCGCGACCGGTGCGGGTATCCGCAACACCGGCACCATTAACGTCGCGGGTGTGAACGGCACCGGCATCAAGGCCCTCTCCACGGCGGGTACGGCGTCGCTTGTCCGCACCACGGGAACCATCAACGTATCGGGTGCGGCGGATCCTGCCAGCGGCACGCGTAACTACGGCGTATGGGTTGAAGGGCAGGGCACGGCCATGGCGACCGGCGATGTGCAGGGCCATGTCAACCTGACTGGTAACGGTGCGATCGGTATCCGTGCCCGCGGGCGGGCGACGGTGAACGTAGCGGCCGGGGCCGCGCCGACGTTTGCCAATGGAAGCGATCAGATCGGTTTCTTCGCGTACGGGAATGACGCCCATATCAATGTCGCTACGGGCTCCAGCCTCGACGTATCCACGCTGCGCTCCACGTTGTTCCGCCTGGATAGCGGTGCGGACTTCGATGGCACGGGATTGTCGGCCGCGGTATCCGGCGAGCAAGCGACAGGCATCCTGGGATCTGGCGCCGGCTCGGTGATCAGTACCCGCAATGCAGCGATCAACGTCAGCGGCGCGTCGGCGCAGGGCGTCCGCATCGAAGGCGGAGCCACGGGCACGATCGATGCCGCCACGAACGTCACCCTGAGTGGTGATGGTGCCGTGGCTGGCGTGGCGGATGGTCAGAAGCACGATCTCACGGGTGCGAACGTTGGCGCCCCTTCCTCGGCCACATCGCTGACCAGCCTGGCCACGATCAACTCGGCGACCGCGGGTGTCACCGGCTTCATCGCGCGCAATAGCGCGTCCCTGACGAACGCGGGTGCATTGAACTTCACGGGGGCCAATGCGACGGGCCTTGTCGTGGAAAGCAACGGTGCCGCGACCAATAGCGGCACCCTGGATCTGTCCGGCCCAGGCGCCACGGGTGCCGTGCTGCGCACGGGCGGAACGCTGGCGAATACGGGCAGCATCCACGTAGGCAGCGGTACAGGCGTGCGCGTGGAAGGCGCCGGTACGCAGCGACTGAATCCGGCGGGCACCGTTGCCGTGGATGACGGTGTGGCAGGTGTTCAGCTGGTGGATGGCGCAGGGCTTCAGCTGGGCAGTGGTGATTCGGCGATAACAACCGGCGGTAGCGCCCACGGCATCCTGCTGGATTCGGGCGCAGCGTCACTGGTCGCCAATGGCACGACGATCACCACGCTAGGCACGGGCAACGCGATCGAGAACGCCGCGGAGACCGGTGCCATTACACTGAATGGCGCGACGCTGCGCGTGGGTGATGGCGCTGGCCTGCGTACCGCTATGGCGATCGACCCTTCCTCGACCGCTACGGTCGACATCGATGGCAGCGGCACCGGCTACGCATTTCGCCGGGCGGATGGTTCGCCGACGGCGGCTGACCTTTCCATCGGCAGCGGGTTCACCATCCATGGCAATGCGGCAGGTAGCACGGGCATCCAGGCACTTACCAGCGGCGCGGTGAACACCGCGGCGACGGTCAACATCCTCGATGCGGCCGGCGGCTCGGCACTCGTCGCCGGTTCGGCGGCGTCCGTAGCCAATGCCGGTTCGCTCACGTCGGCGAGCCTCGTGGCACCCGTGGTGGACCTTTCCGATGGCAGCGGCACCTCCCTGACGAACAGCGGGATCATCGCCGCGGCGTCGCCCGCGGCAGAAGCCGTGCGAGGTAGCACGGGCAACGACACGGTCGCCCTGTCGGCAGGCGCGGTGACCGGCGAGGTAGCGATGGGTGAAGGCAGCGATACGTTCAACTGGAGCGGGGGCACCCTTCAGGGTGGCCTGACCATGGGCAATGGCACCGGCAACAGCGCGACGCTTGGCAACGTGGACACATCCACGACCCGCCATCTGCTGGCCGGCACCGGTGGCAATAACTCACTCACCTTCAACGGCACGCAGGCGCGCGGCGGTACGTTCGATAGCGATACGCCCGACAAGGGTATACGGATAGCGGGCTGGAACAGGTTCAGCCTGGTCAATGGTGCGGCGTTCGAACTTACCGATAACCTCACGCTGGCAGGCAGCGATGTTGATATCGATGGCACCTCCACGCTACAGGCTGGCAACGATATTCACCCTGTGATCGCCGCAGCGACGCCTGGCATGGCGACGGTCAGCAACCGCGGGACCATCGACCTCACGAACGGTGGAGGTTCGCCGGGCAACTCGCTCACCATCGATGGCAATTACAGCGGCGATGGCGGCCGCGTGAACCTGGCAAGTGAGCTCAACGAAGGTGGCGCACTCGCCGCGCAATCGACCGACAGGTTGCTCGTGAACGGCGATGCCAGCGGCGAAACGATCCTTCATGTCGCGCCAGCGACGCTCAGTAAGGGTGCGTTGACCGATCTGAATCGTGATGGCTACGTGGGGGCGGGCGAAGGTATCAGCGTGGTACAGGTCGCTGGCGCATCGACGGGTGGTGCATTCCGGTTGAACGGCGGTTACCTCACGTTCGGGCCCTACCAATACGGGCTTTATGCGTTCCAGCCAGGTGCCAGTGATCCGGCGCAGCGCGTCGTCGGTGGTGCCACGACCGGAGGTAACTATTGGGACTACCGCCTCGCCAACGTCCTGGTCTGCGACGGGCCATGCCCGGCACCCACGACATCGACGCCCGCGGCAACGCCCCCGCCTGGCCAGCCGTACGTGGCGCCACCGGTCGCGACCGGCGCGCCAACGCCCATCGAGGTGCGCCCGGCGCTCGCGCCACAGGTGCCGAACGCCATCGCCACCCCTTCGGCGTTGGGGCTTTACGGGTATCGCGCTGTCGATAACCTGCACCGTCGCCTTGGTGAAACCCGCAACATCGACGACATGGACAAGGGGCTGGGCGGTGAGGCCTTCGTGCGCTACTTCGGCGGCGACTACGATGTCTCCACCGACCGCTCGTTCAGCCAGTACGGCGCTGACTACGACGTGGATACGCGGGCAGTGCAGGTGGGTACCAACATCTTTGACCTGGACCTGGCCCGTTCCAGCCTGCGTGCAGGCGTGGCTTATACGCACGGCACCACCCGGCTGGATCCGAAAGCGGCCGACGGCTACAGCCACTCGAAGTTCGATACGAACTCGGTGGCGATGTTCGTTACCTGGCAACAGCAGAATGGCTTCTACATCGATGCGATTGCCCAGGGCGATCGCCATGTGGGCGATGTGGATACCGCCCGGTCGAAAGGCGTGGCGCGCGTGCACGGCAGTGGGTGGGAAGGCTCGCTGGAAACCGGCTATCCCTTCCGTTTCGCGGGCGGCTGGGAGCTTGAGCCGCAACTGCAGCTCACCCGCCAGCACGTGGGGTTGCGTGACCAGGTGGACCTGGAAGGCGTGACCACGCACTACCGGTCTTTCGACCAGACCATTGGCCGCGCTGGCCTGCGTTTTGACCGGACATGGGTGACCGATGGCGGCAGCAAGGCCACGCCGTACGCCCGCCTGAACTACATCAAGGGTTGGGGCGGCGGACCGAAGGTGGATGTCGGTGCAGAGGGCTATGACATCAGCCAGCAGTTCGTCGGCGGCACGTTCGGGCAGGCGCTGGAGATGGGCCTGGGCGGAACCTACGCATGGCGAAACCACGTGTCGGTCTACGGAGAGGCCGACTGGCAGAAAAACCTCGGTGAGGCCGGTGCGCGTGGCTGGTCGGCCACCCTGGGCGTTCGCTGGGATTTCTGACCCGGCGGCCGCCTTCTGCACATTTTCTTCATGTTCCCGCACCTATAGACGCAATCGGAGGCGAACCGCACGGGATGTGCGGTCCGCCGCTCTGCACGGAAGGGCCATGAGGCCCCGGGGGTGGGAGCGGAGGAAGGGGGCCTTTCGCAGTACCCGGGCGAACCATGCCCGCCCGTGCGCCATGCCGCTCCGGACGGCGGCGCTAACGGGATAAGAAGATGAAAACCTGTGATGCGCTACTCCGCCGCCCCACCCTGGGCGGCGCCAACCGTGTTGTGCTTGCGCTCGCCATTGCCACCGCGCTGCTCGGGCCCTTCGCCGCCATACGGGCGCAGACCGTCACCGTGCCGCCCTATGACCCGGTGAATAACGACCTTGAAGTGGGACGCACCGACGTGCCCGCCGGTGGCAACGTCACCATCAACGGGCCGCAACAGTTCCAGCCAGGTCAGACCGGTACGCAAGACACCACGCTGCAGCAGCTGAGCGACCTGGGCCGGATCATCGCCGGGCAGCAGTGGATCGGCGCCGCCCGGCTCAATCCCGGCAGCCAGAACTTCGGCATCACGGTGAAGGATCCAATTACCGGTACCAATCGCGTCGTCTCGGTCTACAACACCAGCAACCTGTTCGCACTGGCCCCGGTCGCGTACGCCACGGTGGTGCCCGACATCGTCAACGTCGGCGACAACCAATACATCGATGCGCGGGTAGGCCAGGTCGGCGCCGGTGGCGGCACGCTCACGGTGGCTATCGGCTCCGGCGCCAATAGCCAGGCCGCTACCAACGCCTGGAGCATGGCAGCCAAGCAAACCGATCTGTTCTACGCCGATGGCACCGGCACGGCAGCCAGCAACATCCTATGGGCGGGCCAGAACCGCATTACGTTCAACGGCGAAGTCGCCGACCCGACCCAGCCGCGTACGTACGGCGTCTCATTCGTGGCCCATTACGGCGGCACGTTCAACGTCACCACCGCCGACGGCACCGCGTCCCACACGGTGACCAACGACGCCCAGTTGCGCGACTACAACAATTTCCTGATCGCGCAGATCCAGGCTGGCAAGCTGGATCCCGCGCAGTACATCACGTTGTTCTCGCTCGGCTATACCTCGACCACCGAACAGATTACCTACGGCATCACCGCCGATAGCCCCCCGGATGATGTGGCACAGCCCATTGGCGATCGCATCGTCATGCGCCTGGTGGGGCCGAACGCGCATGGCACGATCAACGCCGGCGCCGTTCTGGAGGTGATGAATGCCAACGGCGGTGCCGTGCGTGCCGACAGTGGCGCCACGTTCGTCAACCAGGGCTCGCTTGGCGCGCAGCACAGTAGCGGGGACGGTTCGGCGCTGGTGCTTACCGGGGCCAGCTCGGGAACGAACGCGGGCGTCATCAACGGTAACTTCTACCCGAACGCGGATGGCGGTATATCGAGCGGCGCGTTCGGTGCGAACATCGTCGATGTGCAATCCGGAAGCACGTTCAACAATGCCGCGGGTGGCATCATCAACCTCGCGACGGGTACGACCAACGGTGCCGGCAAGTCCACGGGCATCCGGGTGGGTGCCAACGCGAATGCCACGAACGACGGTTTCGTCAACGTGGGTGTCACCGGTTCACGTTCCAACGGGTCGATGGATGGGGTATACCTCAACGATGCCACTGCCTCCTTCACCAATAGTGCGAGCGGCCTGATCTACATCGGTCGCGGGCCGCAGTACGCATCCGGCGATACACCGGCAGACGTGGCGATCAACCAGGGTACGATCACCACGGGTATCAACGTGCCCACGGCCGCCACCGTGAACAACCAGGGCACCATCACGATCGGTGCCGGGACGCAGAACGCGGCGGGCATACTTGTTACGGCACCCGCGGCGAACGTCACCAATGCCGGCACCCTGAATATCGCAGGGCGCGCCGCGGCCGTGCCTCGCGAGAATATCGGCATCTCGGTGGTCAATGCCGGGGCGACCGGGCCAGGCATCCGCAACACGGGAACCATCAACGTCACCGGGGTGAATGGCACGGCGCTCAAGGCCGTGTCGACCGCTGGCACGCCGTCGTTGATTCATTCCACCGGCACGATCAACGTGGCCGGCGGCGCGGATCCCGCCAGCGGCACGCGAAACTACGGTGTATGGGTCGAAGGGCAGGGCAGTGCCACCGCCACGGGCGATATCCAGGGCCCGGTCAACCTGCAGGGCGATGGCGCCATCGGCATCCACGCGCGCGGCCGTGCAACGGTCAACGTCGCGGCAGGCGCCGCACCGACGTTCCAGTCCGGCAGCAGGCAGATTGGCTTCTTTGCATTCGGCAACAACGCGAAGATCAACGTGGGCGCGGGTGCAGCGCTCGACGTGTCTACGCCGCAGTCCACGCTGTTTCGACTGGACAGCGGTGCGGATTTCGATGGTACGGGCCTGACGGTATCGGTATCGGGATCCCAGGCGACCGGTGTGCTCGGCTCGGGCGCCGGTTCCGTGCTCAATACGCGTAACGCCGTCATCAACGTCAGCGGTGCTGGCGCGCAAGGTGTCGTTGCCGAGGGTGGTTCGACGGCGACGATCGACGCGGCGACGACGATGTCGTTGACCGGCGCCGGAGCGGTCGCCGGTATCGCCGATGGGCAGAAACACGACCTGACCGGGGCGGCATCGGGCGCGCTATCAACCGTGACTTCCGTCAACAACCTCGCGACACTGAACTCGTCAACGGCGGGCGTCATCGGCCTGATCGCACGCAACAAGGCGACGCTCACGAACGCGGGCGCGCTTAACTTCACTGGCGCGAACACGACCGGCCTTATCGTCGAGACCGGCGCGGTAGCGACGAACCGTGGCATGGTGAACCTGGGTGGTCCCGAGGCCACGGGTGCCATCCTTCGCTCCGCAGGCTCACTCGCCAACACGGGCAGCATCGCGGTCGGGAATGGTACGGGTGTGCGCATTGAGGGCGCGGGCACGGTGTTGAATCCCGCCGGGTCCATCACGGTCGACGATGGCCATGCCGGCGTCTGGCTTGCCTCGGGAGCCAGCCTCACCTTGGGCGCCGGCGACTCCGCCATCACGACCGGGGGCAGTGCCCATGGTGTACTCGTCGACGTGGGCGCGACATCGCTGGTGGCCAACGGCACCACCATCACCGTGTTGGGTAGCGGCAACGCGATCGAGAATGCCGCGGAAACGAACGCGATCACGTTGAATGGTGCCACGCTGCATTCAGGCAATGGCGCGGGCCTGCGTACCGCGGCGTCGATCGATCCGGCATCGACGGCAACCTTCGAAGTCGATGGCCGTGGCGTTGGCTACGCCTTCCGGCGTGCCGATGGTTCGGTCACCGATGGCGACCTTGCCATCGGCAGTGGCTTCACGATCCATGGCAACGGCACCGGAAGCACGGGGATTCAGGCCCTGACCAGCGGCACCGTAAATACGGCCGCGGAGGTGAGCATCCTCAACCCCGCCGGAGGGTCCGCGCTGGTCGCGGGGACGGCATCGTCGGTCGTAAACAGTGGCACCTTGTCGTCGGCAAGCACCGTGGCGCCCGTCGTCGACCTTTCCAACGGCGCCGGCACATCGCTCACGAACACCGGCAGCATCCTGGCCACGTTGCCCGGTGCGGTTGCCGTGCAAGGCAGTGCTGGCGCCGACACCATCACGCTCTCATCCGGCGGCGTGCGCGGCGAGCTGGCAACGGGTGAGGGTGGCGATACCCTCCTCTGGACGGGTGGCACGCTGGAGGGTGGCGTGACGATGGGGAGCGCGGGCAATACCGCTACGGTGAGTGCGGTGGACACGTCGACCACGTACCACCTGCTGGCCGGCTCCGGCGGTGGCAACACGCTCACGTTCGACGGCACGCAGGCGCGTGGCGGTACATTCGATAGCGATACGCTGGCCAAAGGGATCAACCTGCAGGGATGGAACACCTTCAACCTGTTTCAGGGAGCAGGCTTCACGTTGACCGATAAACTCGTGCTTGCCGGGAGCGACGTGAACATCGACGGTTCGTCTACCTTGTTCGCAGGCGATGGCGTGCATTCGGTCATCTCCGCTGCGACACCGGGCGGAGCGAGCGTAACCAACGCAGGCACCATCGATCTCACCAACGGGGCGGGTTCACCAGGCAATACGCTTACCATCGACGGAAACTACACCGGCGACATGGGGCGGCTGCGGCTTGTCACGATGCTGAATACGGGTGGCGCACTGGCGGCGCAAACCACTGACCGCTTGTTGGTACAAGGCGATGCCAGTGGCGAGACCGTGCTCGACATCACGCCCTCGTCGCTCAGCACCGGTGCCATCACCGATACCAATCACAACGGCTACGTGGGCGCGGACGAGGGCATTTCGGTCGTGCAGGTGGCGGGCGGGTCCGGCGGCGGTGCGTTCCGCCTCAATGGGGGATATCTCGCGTTCGGGCCCTACCAATACGGCCTCTACGCGTTCCAGCCGGGATCGAGCGAGGCACCGCAACGCGTCGTCGGCGGCGCGACGTCGGGCGACGCTTACTGGGACTACCGCCTCGCCAACGTTATTGTCTGCGATGGGCCATGCCCGGCACCCACCACGGAGTCTCCCGCGCCCACGCCGGCACCCGGGCAGGCGTACATTGCGCCACCCCCGCCTTCCGGCCCGTTAGCTGAGGCCGATGCGCGACCTGCCGTCGTGCCGCAGGTACCCACGTCCATCGTGTCCCCGTCCGCACTCTCGTTCTACGGCTATCGCGCGATCGATAACCTGCACCGCCGTCTCGGCGAGGTGCGCAACATGGATGGCCCTGGCGAGGGCCTGGGTGGCGAGACCTTCGTCCGTTACTTCGGTGGCGACTACCACTACGCCACCAACCGGGCGTTCCGGGACTACGGGTACGACTACGACATCGACATGCGCGCGGTACAGGTGGGCACCAACATCTTCGCGCTGGATGCGGATCACTCCGCGCTGCGCGCGGGCGTGGCCTATACCCATGGCACGACGCAACTGGACCCGAAAGCGGCCGATGGCTACAGCCATGCGAAGCTGTACACCAACTCCATCGCCATGTTCGTGACCTGGCAGCACGTCAACGGGTTCTACATCGATGTTATCGCCTCGGGCGACCGCCATGCAGGCGATGTGGACACGGCGCGCATGAAGGGCACTGCACGTGTCCGCGGTTCGGGATGGAACGGTTCGGTGGAAGCCGGTTACCCATTTCGGTTCGATGGCGGCTGGGAACTCGAGCCGCAGTTTCAGCTGATCCGCCAGCACATCGGCCTGCGCGACCAGGTGGATACCGACCAGGTAACGACGCGCTATGAGCCGTTCGAGCAGACCGTGGGCCGCGCGGGCCTGCGTTTCGATCGCACATGGACGACGGCCGCAGGCAGCCGGTTTATCCCCTATGCCCGCGCCAACTACATCAAGGGTTGGGGTGGCATCTCGAAGGTGGATGTCGGTGCAGAGGGCTTCGACGTCTCCCAGCAGTTCGCTGGCGGCAAGTTTGGCCAGATGGTGGAGTTAGGCCTGGGTGGCACGTGGGCCTGGCGCAACAAGCTATCGGTTTACGGTGAAGGCGATTGGCAGGACAACATCGGCGATGCCGGTGCACGCGGCTGGTCGGCGAATATCGGATTGCGCTGGGATTTCTAGCGGATCTGCTTCTGTAGGAGCGCGCTCGCGCGCGACGGGTACTCGCGGCAGGCCCGAATCGGGCGCAAGCGCGCTCCTGCATTCCCTTATTTAACCACCGGCAGTTCAATGTACGTGCCGTTCTCGCCATCGCGAACGATCTTCTGCGTGGCTTTCACGTAATCCGCGGGCTTCGCGTTGAAGATGTTCGGCACGAAGGTCTGCGGGTTACGGTCGTACAGCGGGAACCAGCTCGACTGGATCTGCACCATCACGCGATGGCCCGGCTGGAACACGTGGTTCACCGTGGGCAGCGGGAAGCTGAAGGGGAGGGCCTTGTTCGCTTCCAGCGCCTTGGGCTTGTCGTAACCCTCGCGGTAGCGGCCGCGGAAGATCTCCATCGCGACCGGAAGCTGGTAGCCGCCCATGGAAGGCTTTTCCTCGACCTCGTCCGGATACACATCGATCAGCTTCACGACCCAGTCGCTATCCGTGCCGCTGGTGGAAGCGAGCAGATGCACGAGCGGCTCACCAGAGACACCCATCGGCTGCTCCAGGACGGGCGATACATAGGTCAGCACATCGGTGCGCGTCGCGAACTGGCGCTGGTCATCCACCAGCCATTCCGGCCAAGAATCCTCGCGATCGGCCACGCCATGCGACCACGACTGGATGGGGCGCACGCGGTAGGGCACCGGCTTGGCCGGATCGGAAACGTATTCGTCATCGCCCGCGGCGGGCGCCGTGGTCGCGAACCCGCCGTTCGGCTCTGCATACCAGCGCTGCATGGCCGGTGCACAACCATCGCGGCACGAGGACGGCCACGAATCCAGCTGGCGCCACGTGTTCTCGCCGGTCACAAACGCGTTGACCGGGGCGATGCTTGCTTTGGGTGCGCCATCCTTCAGGTACTGCGCAAGGAACGGCCGCAGCATGGTCTGGCGGAAGGTCTTGCCGGTGTCGCTACCCAGCTCGATCGCGCCAATCGTGCTTGCGTTCTCCCAGGTCTTCGCGTGCCGCCACGGGCCGAGCACCAGCCACAGCTTTTCGTGGTTCGGATCGCGTGGCGCGAGGGCACGGTACACCGCCATGTCGCCGTAGTTGTCTTCCTGGTCCCAAAGGCTGTGCACGAGCATCGTCGGCACGGTCATCGGTTCCTTCGCCGCGATCTTGTCCAGCGCCTGCTCCGACCAGAAACTGTCGTAAGCAGGGTGGGCGAGTACCTTTTGCCAGAAGCCGAGCGCTTCCATGCCGTAAGCACGACCCATGTCGCCCGCCGAGCCGCCCTGCAGGTACAGGTCGTAGTCGTCGCGGTAGCCGGTGGTCCAGCCGATATTGCTCTTGCGCGAATTCACCATGCCGTAGATGTACGGGATCATCTGCTGGCGGAACGCGCCACGGTGGAACCAGTCGTCACCCATCCAGCCATCGATCATGGGATTGATCGGCACGGCGACTTTCAGGGCTGGGTGGGGATGGATCGTGGCGATCATGGCCTCGAAACCATCGTACGAGATGCCGATGATCCCGACCTTCCCGTTGGATTCCGGCACGTGCTTCACGAGCCAGTCGATGCTGTCGTAGATGTCGGTCGATTCGTCGATCGATGTGGGATTGCCGTGGCCGATGGGCGGCCGGTTCATCACGAAGTCGCCTTCGGAGCCGTTCTTGCCGCGGATATCCTGGATGACACGGATATAGCCATCCTGGACGATGATATCGGCCGGGTTGTCGTAGCCGCGCAACGCCGAATCCAGGTTGGGGCTATCCGAGCGATGGCCCATGCCATCGGCGCCGTACGGCGTGCGGGTGAGAAGGATGCCGGCGTGGGTGGCGCCCTTGGGCACCAGGATCACCGTATGCAGCTTCACGCCATCGCGCATCGGGATATCGACCGTGCGCCGTTCGTAATTGAAGCCCGGGTTGGTTGGCGTGAAGTGTGCCGGGATTTCCGTGGGCAGGTCTTTGTAGGTCTTTTCGCCACCGACCGCCGGGGTCGCGAGGACCCCGGCGGCAAGTGCGACGATACCCAGTCGCAGGAGTGGATGCATGGACGCTCCGTCAGAAGTCGTACGTGATGCCGAAGCGGGCGTAGCGCGGCTGGGTGTAGCTGATGACCTGCTGGTAGCCATCGTTCACCGAGTTCGTGCTGCCCGAGACCGGGTTGGTGCGCTGCGAGCGCTGCTGGTTCAGGATATTGAACACCGACACGGTAAAGGCAAGCTTCTTGTCGGCCCACAGCGGGCGGTACTCGGTGCTCACGTCCACCAGCTCTTCCCACGGCTCGCGGCCCTTGGCGCCGTACGCCGACGGAACGCCGAAACAGAAATGGTAGTAGCTGCCATAACCCGACGGATCGCTTTCATTCGCGCCATAACGGCCCAGGCACGACTTCGGCAGGCCCGACTGGATCAGGATGTTGGCCGAGACCAGCCATTCCGGGGCGATCTGGTACGAACCGTACAGCTTTAGCTGGTGCTTGCGATCGTTGCCCAGGTCGCCGTTGGCGTAGTTCATCAGCGTGGCGTAATCCCAGTCACGCGATGCCGCGACCGAGCCCTGGCCCACGTCGGAACGCACCTGGCCTTCGGTATTGCCGTAGCTGTGCGACCACAGGTAATCGACCTTGCCCGACCACTTGCCATCGAACGGATGCGACAGGTACAGGTCCAGCCCGTAGTAGTTGCGCTTCAGGTGCGGGAAACCGAAATCGGCGTTGGTCACGGTCACGTTGGTGTAGCCACCGTTCGCGTTGGCCAGCTGATACACGTTCGCCCGGCCCGGGTTGCTCAGGTAGCAGCTGCCCACCGTCACCGCATCGATATCGGCGCCCTGGGCGATGGCGGCGCGGGTGATCGCACCGTTATCGCACACGTCATCCAGCGCGTTGCGCAGCTTGCGCGCCGTGGCCTTCGCACCGGCCACCCATTCGGCGTTGATCTGCTTGTCCGCGCCCAGGATGAACTCGTCCTGGTACTCGGACTTGATGTTCTTGGCGCTGACAGTCTTGGGATCGGGCGGCTGGCCGTACTCGCCGTTAGGCGACACAGCGCCACCGGTGGCCGACTGGATGAAATTGACGCCCGTGGGCATGCCGTTCGCATCGATGCCGGTATAGGTGAAGTACTGGTTGGTGGCCAGCGAGCCGGCCGAGGTGCGCAGCGCCACCGAGGCGGGCATGGCAAGGAAGTAACGCCCCGCGTTGCCGTACACCTTCAGCGAGGAATCGCCGTTCACGTCCCAGCTGAAGCCCAGGCGCGGAGCCCACTGCGGCTTGGTCAGCTTCAGGTACGGCTGGCCCGACGGGTTGTAGTTGGTGAACTGGTCATTGCGGATGCCGAGCGAGAGCAGCCAGCGGTCGTTGAGCTGCCAGTCGTCCATGATGTACTGCGCGCGCTGCTTCACGCGCACCGAGGCGAGCGTGTTGTAGTGGCGGTAGTAGCCGTAGTAACCGGTCTGGCCGCCCGGGTAGTCGCCGGGCTTGCCGACGAACGGGCTGTCGCTGATGTTGAGGTTGGGGTCGCCCTTGGCGTACCACAGCTCGTAGCCGTCACCGCCGATGGTGGTGCCGTCGTCGATATCCTTCGAATCCTGGTTATCAATACCGGCGGTGATCGAGTGGCTGCCGATCTTGTAATTCAGATCGACGCGCAGGTTGCGATTGGTCGATTCGTGGTCCGGGTTATCGATCGTATCCAGGGTCTGGCCGTTGCTGATCGGCGTGCCACCGTTCAGTGCCGGGTTCTGCTGGCTCACGTTGCCGATGAACGGCCCGGTGACGCCGGTATCCGGCGGCTCGTTGTAATAGGTGAGCTTGGATTTGCCGTACAGCGCGGTAAGGGTCAGGTCATCGGTGATGTAGCTGGTGTACTTGGCGACGTAGACCATGGCCTTGGTCTTGTACGTCGTATCTTCGCTGGCGTAATCGCCAATCGTGTTGGTGTCGTAATCGTAGTTGTACTTGTTGCCGTTGGAGCGGTGGGTCTGGTTGACGCCGGTCAGCTCGAGGATGTTGTTGTCGTTGATGTTCCAGTCGAGCTTGCCGTACCACTTGGGGTCTTTGTACGTGTACTTGGTGTCGTAGGCGTGGTTCACGTCGCCCAGGCTGTTGCCCTGGGTGCGCTCCATTTCCACCGCGGCAAAGGCGTAGAGCTTGTCCTTGATCAGCGGGCCGCCGGCGTAGGCGCTGATCGTGGAGGACCACTCGTGGTTACGGTCGTTGCGCTGGTTGATCGTGCCCGGGGGCGCCGGGTTGTCGTGGCCGTAGGTGATGTTGCGCGCGCTGGCACGGGCAAAATCCGGTTCCCACAACACCTGGGCACCAAAGTGCCATTCATTGGTGCCGCGCTTGCCCACCTGGCTGATCACGCCGCCATCGGAGCGGCCGTACATGGCGGAGTAGCCGCCGCTCAGGATTTCCTGCTGGTCGATAGCACCGTAGGGCAGGGTCACGCCGCCGAAACCGCTGAGCGGGTCGGTCGTGTTCATGCCGTTGATGTAGTACGCGTTCTCGGAGACCGCCGAACCGGCGAAGCTCACCAGGGTGCCGCCGAAGGCGTTCTTGAAGCCGCTGTAACCCGGCGAGGCGCCGGGTGCGAGCAGCGCGACGGCCTCGGCCGAACGCTGCAGCGGCAGGCGGGCCAGGTCGGCCGAGGTGATCACGGTGCTCGATGCGACGGTGGCGACGTCAATCTTGGGCAGCGAGGTTGCCGACACGGTAACGGCGCTCAGGTCCTGCGCACTGGATGTGGACGCAGCATCGAACGACACCTCGGTGGCGGCACCGACACGCAGGGTGATGTTGTCGCGCGTATCGACGGGCTGGCCGTTGGCGCGCAGGGTGACCTTGTAGGTGGCGAGCGGCAGGGATTCAGCGCTGTAACGGCCGCGCGAATCGACAGCCACCTCGCGGGTAAGGCCATTGCTGCCTTCGATCAGCACGGTTTCACCGGCGCTGGCAGGCGCCGAGCCAGTGATGCGGCCCGTGGTGGCCTGGCCATTGGCCAGGCCGCTGAACGTCGCGGCGACCGCGGCGCACAGCAGGGTACGGCGGAGGGCGGGGAGGGAACTCATGGGATGCTCCGGAAAGGCTTTGGTCTGTGACAGTGAGGTTCAATCGATTTAAACGACAGGCGTAAAGCGGCCTTCCTGGCGCGTTGTTGTAGGTGGATCAGGCGAGCGCGACCTCGCCGACCGCCTTGCGGACGGCAGCGAAAGCGCGGGATTTTTCCGACTTGCGGTCGGTAACGAGGACATCGATACGTTCAGGGGCGCACCAGCTGGCGCGGCTGCGAA
Organism: Luteibacter sp. 621; assembly: GCF_050435445.1. Lineage (NCBI taxonomy): Bacteria > Pseudomonadati > Pseudomonadota > Gammaproteobacteria > Lysobacterales > Rhodanobacteraceae > Luteibacter > Luteibacter sp. 621. The sequence continues at coordinate 33,662 of NZ_JBNDKI010000016.1, forward strand.
CGCCGATCTTGGAGTGATCGGCGGCGAGGATGACCTGGCGTGCATTGGTGCACATCGCGCGGGCCACCTCGACTTCATCGTGCTCAAAACTGCTGGCACCGGCCTTCGCATCCACGCCCACTGGCGAAAGGATGGCGACGTGCGCCTGGTACCGGTAGATCTCGGCGACGGTGCCGGCGCCGATCGTGCAGCCGATCTGGGCGTTGAAGCGGCCACCCAGCAGGTGCACGGTATTGCCTTCGCGCGCGGCGAAACGCGTGGCGACATCCACCGCGTTGGTGATGATGGTGAGGCCGCTACGCGTGGCCAGCGCTTCAGCCACGACATTCATGGTGCTGCCTGCATCCATGAAGATCGTCTGGCCGCTTTCCACCAGGCTGGCCACGACCTTCGCGATCGCACGTTTCTCGCGAACGCGGGTCGCATGGCGCACATCGATGGGTGGCTCATCCGACGTGAGCACGGCGCCGCCATGGACACGGCGGATTTCACCGCGTTCGGCCAGTTCCAGCAGGTCGCGGCGGATGGTTTCGCGTGACACGCCGAGTTCGGTGACGATGCGTTCCACGGAGACCTGGCCGCTAGTGCGCAGCAGGTCACGGATGCGGGTGTGTCGTTCTTCATGCCACATGGCGTCGTTCCTTGAGTGTGTGCAAAAGCAGGCGCATGGCGCCGAGCGCGAGGGCGCCGGCCACCACCACGCACATGGCGTAGGCGGCGGCCTGGGCCAGGAAGCCGTTTTCGTCCAGGCGCATCACGGTGACCGAGGCCAGGCCCACATCGGCGGTGACCAGGAAGATCACGCCGGAAAGGGTCACCATGGAGCGCATGAACAGGTAGAAAAACGTTGAGATGGCGGCAGGTGCGGTGAACGGGAGCACGGCATCGCGAAGGACTTCGCGGGTGCCGCCGCCGAACGCAGCGACGGCGTCCTCGAGCGCATCCGGCACCTGGCGCATGCCCGTCTGCATCGTGAGGAAGGCCTGCGCGTGGTAGTGGTAAAGGCTGCAGGCCGCGATGATGATCAGGCTGCCGTAGAGCCACCCGGACCATGGGCCGTGGTTAAAGGCCATGACATAACCCAGGCCGATCACCATGCCGGGCACCGCGGCAGGCAGCGATGCGATGAACTGCACGGGCCGGGCGAGCGCAGGCGGTGCCTTGCGCAGGCCGGCGCACAGCGCGAACACCAGCGCCGTGCCGGCCACGGCAGCGATGAACGACATGCTGAGGGAGGTCCACACGGGGCCAAACCCTTCGGTCATGCCTGTGTAGTTCGCCAACGTGAACGCCTGCTGGTACGGCCACAGTTTGACGAACGAGACGTATGCGACTGTGCCCACGACGGCGATCATCGGCAGGAGCGCGGCGAGCGAAACCACGGCCAGCACGGTGTCGCGGCCCGCATGGCGCGCAGGCATGAGCGTGCGGCCGGGGCTCGCATCGCCACTATCCTGGCGACGCTTTGCCAGCCGGCTAAGCCAGACCGAGAACAGGGCAGGAAGCAGCAGCACCATGCCCAGCGTGGCACCCATGGCGAAATCCAGCTGGCCGACCACCTCGCTGTAAATCTCCATGGCCAGCACGCGGTAGTTGCCGCCCACGATGACTGCGCTGCCGAAGTCGGTCAGCGTTTCGGTGAACACCAGGAAGGCCGCAGCGAGCAAGGCGAAGCGCAACCGGGGCAGCGTAACGTCGATGAACTGGCGCCACGGTGTCGCGCCCATCGATGCGGCGGCATCGTAGTGACGCGCGGGCGTCCGGCCGAGCGCTGCGGAGATGATGAGCACCGCCTGCGGAAGCCCGTACAGCGTATTGGCGATGACCAGGCCGGGGAAACCGTAGATGTCGGTAGGCAAGCCGGTGAGTCGGTGGATCAGGCCGTTCCTGCCTAGCAGCAGTACCAGGCCCAGGCCGAGCACAAGCGAAGGCGCGAGCATGGGCAGCAGAAGCGTCGCACGGATGAATGCTTTGCCAGGCAAACGCGAGCGATGCAGTGCCATGGCAATGCCAAGGCCGAACAATACCGTCGCCACGGTGGTGGCCACGCCGGTTTCAACGCTGTGCAATGCGGCGCGCGGCAGGCCTGGGTCGTCCCATAGCTTTGCGTAGTTAGCCAGCGTGAAAGCGCCGGAGGCATCGGTGAGGCTGCGCCATGCCACGGTCAGCAACGGATGCAGGAAGAACAGGAGCAAGCCGGCGCAAGGCACGGCCAGCAATAGCCACGCCACGCTGCGCGTGCGCGCTACGGCGTGCGGCGTGGTAACGGAACTCATGTACACACCCACGCGCCACGGATGGCATCGATGGAGACCGCTTCGCCCGGGGACAACGTGCTGCGCCCATGCAACTCGGCGACCACGCGCTGGCCGCGCCATGCGATACCCGCGCGGGCAAGATTGCCGAGGAAGGTCACATCCGCGACCACGGCATCGCCGCGGGGATTTGCCTCGACCACCAGATCTTCCGGGCGCAGGCACAGTTCCCATGTACCGTCCGCGCCCGGTGGCCGGCGTTCAAGGAAGCCCGGCATGGCTTCGCGTACGAACGCCGTGGGCAGCAGGTTCGCATGCCCAATGAAGTCGGCAACGAAACGCGAAGCGGGGCGCTCGTACAGATCCCGCGGCGAGCCGATCTGCTCGATACGGCCGGCTTTCATGCAGACGATGGTGTCGGCCAGCGCCAGTGCTTCATCCTGGTCGTGGGTGACCATAATGGTAGGAATGCCCAGCGAGCGCTGCAGCGAACGGATCTCGCCACGCAGTTGCGCGCGGATGGCCGGATCAAGGGCCGACAGCGGCTCATCGAGCAAAAGCAACGCCGGTTCGGCTGCAAGCGCGCGGGCAAGCGCAACGCGTTGCTGCTGGCCGCCGGATAGTTCATCGGGAAAGCGCCCGCCGAAGCCGCCCAGGCCCACTTTGGCAAGGAGCTCGGTGCTGCGTGTCGCGATGGTGGATGCAGGCACACCGCGCAGGCGCATGGGGTAGCCCACGTTCGCCGCGGCCGTAAGGTCGGGAAACAGGGAATACGACTGGAACACGATGCCCATGCCACGCTCGCGGGCAGGCACGCGGGAAATGTCCTTGCCACCCAGGTGCACACGCCCGGCATCGGCTTCGGTAAGCCCGGCCACGATGCGCAGCAGGGTGGTCTTGCCGCAGCCACTGGGGCCCAGCAAGCACACGAAATCACTGGCGCCCGCGTTGAACGACACGCGGTCGAGCACCGTCTGGCCGCCCCAGGCCTTGCTGATGTCTTCGATGCGCAGATGCATGAAGCGTTATCTCCCCCGCAACCCGCGCCTTAGCGCGTGAGGTGCTTGAATCGAGCTATAAGTGCCGCACGCTCGCGCGCCGCGGCTTCGAAATCACGCGCGGGCAGGGTGGCGACCACATTGGCCGGCAACCCTGCGCGCTGTTGTTCTTCGGTGGGCATGCTGCCCGGTGCCGCCACGATTTCCTTGTAGCCGCGATAAAGCGCGGCTGCGGCTGGCGATGCGGTCCAATCGAGGAAGCGCTTCGCATCGGCGACGTTGGTGGCGCCCTTCATCAGGGCTGAGCCTTCCAGTTCGTAACCCGTGCCATCCGCGGGCAGAACCATGGTGATGGGGTAGCCCTGGCGGATGGACTGCATGGCCGAGAAGGCAAAGGACACGCCGATGGGGAACTCACCGATGCGTGCGAGCTTGCACGGCGCGGATCCGGAAAGCGTGACCTGGCCCAGGTTGGCGGCGATATCGGTCACCAGCTGCATGCCCTTGCTATCGCGCCCGGCATCACTGAGCGACGACAGCACCATGTAGCCCGTGCCTGAGGACGCCGGATCGGGCATGGCGATCTGGCCGCGGTACCTGGGCGAGGCAAGGTCGCGCCATGTCCGCGGCATTGGCAGGCCATGCTCCGCCAGCGCCTCGCGGTTTACGCACAGAGCCGCCATGTAGCCCGTGGGGGCGAACCAGCGGCCGTCGGCGCCACGGAAGCGGGCGGGCAAGGCATCGATCGCGGGGCTATGCACGGGCTGCAAGAGCGCGGCAATACGCGGGTCCAGCAGGTCGGTGGCCGCCATGCCCCACACCACGTCGTTGCGTGGCTCAGCCGATTCGGCCAGCAGGCGCGCGGCCAGGTCCCCACTGGAAAGGCGCAGCACGTGGATATCCACGCCGGGGAGCGCCTGCTTCGCGCCGTCCATGTAGGTGGCGATCTCGTCGCTCTCCAGCGCCGAATACACCGTGAGGCTGCCCGCGTGCGCAGAGGCACACAGGGCAAGCAGCGCGGTGGTGCTGGCGATGTGGTGGACTGGACGCATGGAAGACCCTGGGGTTAATTCCTAGGCGACACGGTGGAAAAGATCACCCACCCGTGTGGCGTTTTGGGTATATTTGCAAACATGTGGACTCCGAGTCCACAGGAAAATTTTCGATTTCGTCATTAATGTGAAACGTGCAAACGCTAGATCGCGCACGTCTTTTTGGAGTCCAGAGTGACCGTCCACGCCTCGCTGTCCGCCGATGAGCGGGCTGAGTTCGAAGGCTTTGCCACCGGCATCGCCAACAATGCACGTGCTTTGTCACTCCCACGTTTCCGCCGCCCGGTCGATGTGACGCTGAAAGGGGACATGAGCCCCGTGACCGCCGTGGACCGTGGTGTGGAATCCATGCTCCGCGAGCGCATTGAGATGGCCTGGCCGACCCACGGCCTGCTCGGTGAGGAATACGGCGCTACCCGCGTGGATGCGGAGTTTGTCTGGTCCATCGATCCGATCGACGGCACGCGCAGTTTCATCTCCGGCTGGCCACTGTGGGGCACGCTGATCGCCCTGCTTCGCCACGGCAAGCCAGTACTTGGCGTGCTCGATATGCCGGTGCTGGATGAGCGCTGGGTAGGTCACGTGGGCGTGGGCACCACCATGAACGGGGTGCGCTGCCACACCAGCGGTTGCCAGGCGCTGGCCGAGGCTACGCTCTACACCACCACGCCGGACATGTTCACGGCGGAGGAATGGGCCCGTTTCGAGCGTACCAGTCGTGCCGCGCATGCCCGCCGCTTCGGTGGCGATTGCTACAGCTACGGCATGCTGGCGGCCGGTCACATTGATGCAGTGATCGAGTCCAATCTTATGCCGTACGACTACCTGGCCATCGCCCCGGTGGTCGAGGCGGCCGGCGGCGTCATGACCGATTGGGAGGGGCGCGCACTTGGCCTCGACAGCGGTGGGCGCGTGGTGGCGGCCGCCACCCCCGAGTTGCATGCTGCGATCATCGCTTCCTTGAAGGACTAGCCCCATGTTTTCCCGCGACCGCCGCCGGTTCCTGCAAGGCGCTGCCGCCGCCACCGCCGCATCGCTGGTCGCGCAAGGTATCCCGGCGAGCATCGCCCGCGCGCTGGCGACCGCGCCAGACCGACGCAGCGGTAGCATCGACGACGTGGGGCACGTGGTGATCCTGATGCAGGAGAACCGCTCGTTCGATCATTACTTCGGCACCTTGCGCGGTGTGCGCGGTTTCAACGACCCGCGCGTACTTGAGCTCGGCGATGGTGATCCGGTGTGGAAGCAGCCCACCACCGCGATCCATACAAAGTTCTGGAAGCCGCGCGGTATAGGCGCCGATACGGGATGGGTCTATCCCTTCCACCTCGATACACGAGCAAGCGGCGACCATCACGAAGGCACGGACCACGGCTGGAGCACGGGCCATGGCTCGTGGAACCTGGGGCGTAACGATAAGTGGATCGAGCAGAAGCAGGATGTGCTCACCATGGCCTACCTGCGTCGTAACGACGCCGCATTCCACTATGCGCTGGCCGACGCATTCACCGTTTGCGATGCGTATCACGCCTCCGCATTGGCAGATACGGCTATCAACCGGATTTACCTGTGGAGTGGCACGTCGGATCCCTCCGGTCGGCTGAGTGCCAAACCCAATGGCCCCGGCACGGAAGAGCGTGCGAACACGAATGGCTACACGTGGACGACGTACCCCGAGCGGCTGGAGAAGGCCGGCATCACATGGCGCGTTTACCAGGGTGGCACCGGCGAGCCCGGCTCGCCGACCGACAACTACACCGACAACTCGCTGGAGTTCTTTGCGGCTTACCAGGTGCAGGAAGGCGCGGATCCGAAAAGCCCGCTGGTGCGCAATGGCGTCTCCACGCACACCTTGCGTGATCTCCGCAATGATGTGATCCACGACCGCCTGCCGCAGGTCACGTGGATCGTTGCCCCCTACAAATACAGCGAGCATCCGACCTCATCGCCGGCGGATGGTGCGTACTACATCCGGGCCGTGCTCGATGCGCTGACCGCGAATACAAAGGTATGGAGCCGCACCGTCCTGTTCCTTAATTACGACGAGAACGACGGGTTCTTCGATCACGTCGTACCACCTGCACCGCCGCTGGAAAACGGCGAGGGAGGTGTGGTTTCCGCCGCCCTCGCCGACAGCCTTGTCGATGAGGTGATGGATCTCGATGAACACCCAAAGATCTCCAACCCGATCGTCCCCGGCAGTGACCCGAATGGCCTTCAGGTCGTCGGCCTTGGCAATCGCGTGCCGATGATCGTGGTATCCCCATGGAGCCGCGGCGGCTGGGTGTGCAGCGAAACGTTCGATCATACCTCCGTGCTCCGCTTCCTTGAAAAGCGCTTCGGTGTCGAAGAGCCGAACATCAGCGGCTGGCGTCGCTCGGTGTGCGGCGACCTCACCAGTTGTTTCGATTTCGCCGGCACGCACGATGACAAGGTACCCGCCATCGCGGTGCCCGCTGGGTCCGACGGCAAGAAGCCGATCACGGTACCCACCGATCAGGTGATGCCCTCGCAGGAGCCGGGCCAGCGTCCCGCGCGCGCCCTTGGTTACGCGTGGTCGGTTGAGCACCGCCTCGATGGTGGTCAGAGCCGCATCGCTTTTCGGAACACTGGCGTATTGGGCGCGGCATTCCTCGTCTACGATGGCCTGGATCGCGACGCGCCACCGCGCCGCTATACCGCTGCCGCCGGCGACCGCATCGAAGACGCGTGGGCGCTGGCCGCGAAGGGTGACGCGTACGATCGGCGCATCCATGGGCCGAACGGCTACTACGCCGCATTCCGCGGCTTCACCGATGATGCGCTGGAAGCCGTCATACGCGGTGTTCCCAATGAGCGGCGCATCGAGGTCGCGATCACCAACAGCGGAAAGGTCCGGGCCACGTGTCGTGTGGCTAATGCGTATGGCGCAGCCGAACCGCTGCACGTGAACATTGACGTGGGCGCCACGGAAGCGGTTTCCTTCGATCTTGCGCCGAGCTCGGGCTGGTACGACGTGACCATCACCACGCCCGAAGCCCCCCGCTACCTGCGTCGTTTTGCGGGCCACCACGAAGATGGCAAGCCCGCCACGAGCGACCCCGGCCCGCGGAAAGCGTAAGCGGGCTTCGGTTACGGCGCGGCCTTGGCCTTAGCCTCGCCCCGCAACGCACCTGCCCGCCCGGGCGCTTGTGCCAACGCATCCTGGAAGGCCGCAAGCGCAGGCCCGGGCTTGTTCTGTTCAAGCATCAGCTCGCCGAGCTGCTCGCGCGCCGGAACGATGGGCCCCGGCGTAACGGGGCGTTTCTCCAGCGCATCTTCCTTCTCGGCGGCATCGCTCAGCAACGCAACGGCCCCGGCGCCCTTGCCGCGCGCCTGCGCGGACCACGCCGCAATCTCGGTAGCGAGGATCCCCGTCTGGTCCGCCCAGTACATATCCCCCGATGTCCTCAGCCGGGCTTCCATGGCACGCAGCCGTGCCGCCTGCACATCGGCCTGGTCGGGGTGGCCGGAGCGCGCGAGGCCCAGCCCCTTCGCCCACACGGAAATCGCCGCCACCGAGTCGGGTGCCCCGGGCGGCGGTGTGATCGCCGCGGCTTCATCCCAGCGGCCTTCTTCCACGGCGACACGAACCGGCATGGCTGCGGCCGCATAGGCGATGGCAAAGTTGGTCATGTCCAGGCGGGGCAGGGCTTTCATATCAGCGATGACTTGCCGGGCTTCGTTGTCACGCCCCGTCTGCACATAGGCGTACACGAGATAGTCCATCGCGTGCAGCTCGCCCATCATGTCGCCTTGCGTGCGAGCGGCTTTCTCGGAGGCGAGGTTGGAGCGGATCGAATCCTCCCAAAGCCCCATGCGCGTGAAAATGTGCGAGGGCATATGCAGCGCATGCGATGCCGATGGTGCGATATCGGCGTATTTTCTTGCCGCGTCCAGGCCATGCTGTGCCAGCTCCGCACTGTCACACGCGTGGATGAGGTAATGCGCGATGCCTGGGTGGTCCGGGTACTTCTTGAAGAGTGGATCGAGGATGGCCACCGCCTGCTTCTGCCGCGCATGGGTCTTGTCGGCCATCGAGGCATTCGCTAGCAGCGCCACCGCGTAGAACACCTGAGCTTCCACGTCATCGGGGTGGTCCTTCGCTAGCTTCGCCATAGCCCCCTCATAGGCCATGGTGCGTTGCTCAGGCTTGAGCTTCGCGTCTGCCGCGTAGAGCAACGAAAGCGCATGGATATATTCCCGCTCGCGCCCCGCGGCTGGCTGCAGTTGCACCGCCTCCTGCATTTCCTTCTGCCCGGCGGCGAACGTTTCGGGCGGCAGCGCGGGCTGCCACACCGGATGAAAATCGGTCATGGCGATACCCCAATGCGCCATCGCGCACTTCGGGTCCTTCGCGGCAACGTCCCGAAACGCCTTCTGCGCCGCGCCGTAGGCAAACGAGTGGAGCAGGGCGACGGCACGGTTGAAGGGCTGCTGCACGGAGGCAGCACACGAAACAGGAAACGACACCGTACCCAGCTTCTCGGGGATGCCGTGGTCGTGATCGTGCATTTCTTGAGCATGAACTGGGCCGGCGGATGCCAGCAGGAAAAGCAGGGCGCGCCAGCGGAAAATCATGGCGAAGTCCTTAGCTTGAAAGGGCCGCAAATACTCTACGCGCCGACCGTGATCCCGCGTATCGGCAATCTGGCTATGCCATTTTCAGGGGCTTACCCCCAAATAACCGAAGGCGAGCCCTGCCGGAGGCCGAGCGGGCGACAGACGGCTATACTCCCCAGTCAGCCCCAAGAAAGCCCCCGCCCGTGACCAGCGAACTCAGCTCCATCATCGATTTCATCCGCTACGGCGCCAGCCGCTTCTCCGCCGCCGGCCTCACCTTTGGCCATAGCCATGACAATCCGATCGACGAGGCCACCCACCTGGTCCTGGCGGCCCTGCACCTGCCGCCGGACCTGCCCCCGGCCTACGGCGCGGGCAAGCTGGTGGCCGAAGAGCGCGAGAAAGTCCTCGCCCTCATTGAGCAGCGCATCACCGATCGGGTCCCGGTTGCCTACCTGGTAGGCGAAACCTGGTTCGCTGGCCTCAAGTTCAAGAGCGACCGCCGCGCCCTCGTCCCGCGCTCGCCGATCGCCGAGCTCATCGAAAGCCGGTTCACTCCCTGGCTCGATGACCGCCACGTGGAGCGCGCCCTCGACCTGTGCACCGGCTCCGGCTGCATCGGCATCGCCATGGCCGAATACAACCCGGAGTGGCAGGTCGATATCGTCGATATCAGCGACGATGCGCTCAGCCTGGCCAACGAAAACATCGCCTACCAGCACGTCGAAGGCCGCGTCCGTGCGGTCAAGTCCGACCTGTTCTCCGGCGTGAAGGACGAGGTCTACGACATCATCGTGTCGAACCCGCCCTACGTCACCAACGATGAATACGCCGCCATGCCGGCCGAATACAGCCATGAACCGGTCCTCGGCCTGACATCCGGCGATGATGGACTGGATATCACCCTGCGCATCCTCGACGAAGCCGCCAGCCACCTCAGCGAAGATGGCCTGCTGATCGTCGAGGTGGGCGACAGCGAACATGCCCTGGTCAACCTGTTGCCGCGCGTCCCGTTCGTGTGGATCGAGTTCAAGGTAGGCCAGATGGGTATTTTCGCCCTCGAACGCCGCGACCTGGTCGCGCACGCCGCGGAAATCCGCGCCGCACGCGCCGCGCGGAACTAACCACCCAACGGAAGTACCGTGTCCTCCAATACGTTCGGCAAGCTCCTCTCCGTTACCACCTTCGGCGAAAGCCACGGCCCGGCGATCGGGTGCGTGGTCGACGGGTGTCCCCCTGGCCTGCCGCTGGAGGCGGGCGAATTCCGGGCAGACCTGGAGCGGCGCGCCACCGGCCGCTCCCGGCACACCTCGCAGCGCCGGGAAGCTGACGACATCGAAATCCTTTCGGGCGTGTACGAGGGTGTCACCACCGGCACCCCCATCGCGCTGCTCATCCGCAACACCGATGCGCGCTCAAAGGATTACGGCAACATCCTCGATACATTCCGCCCGGGCCACGCGGATTACACGTACTGGCAGAAGTACGGCGTGCGCGACCCGCGTGGCGGCGGCCGCTCCTCGGCCCGCGAAACCACCATGCGCGTGGCCGCCGGCGTCATCGCCAAGAAATGGCTCGCCCAGCGCTACGGCGTGACGGTGCAGGGCCACGTCAGCCAGATCGGCGAGGTGGTTCCGCGCAGCTTCGAGCCGGAGGCCATCGAAACCAGCCCGTTTTTCTGGCCGTTTGCCGAGCAGATCCCCGAGCTCGAGGCCTATATGGACGCCCTGCGCAAATCGGGCGACTCCGTGGGCGCGAAGGTCACCGTGGTGGCCCAGGGCGTGCCGGCGGGGTGGGGCGAGCCCATCTACGGCAAGCTCGATGGCGAGCTCGCCGCCGCCATGATGTCGATCAATGCCGTGAAGGGCGTGGAGATTGGCGATGGCTTCGATGCCGTGCACCAGCGCGGCACCCAGCACCGTGATGAGATCACCGCGCAGGGTTTCCTTTCCAACCACGCGGGCGGGATCCTGGGTGGTATCGCCACCGGCCAACCGGTCGTGGTGTCCATGGCCTTCAAGCCCACCTCCAGCATCCTCGTGCCCGGCCGCAGCGTCGATCGCGAAGGGAATGCCACCGAAGTGGTCACGAAGGGCCGGCATGATCCCTGTGTCGGCATCCGCGCCGTCCCGATCGCCGAGGCCATGCTGGCCCTGGTGCTGATGGACCAGGCCCTGCGCCACCGCGCCCAGTGTGGCGACGTGGCGCCGGTGCCGCCGCAGATCCCGGGCACGTTGCAGGAGTAAGTGATGAGCAAGCCGAAGGCCTGGGTCTCCCGGCCATTCTTCCCCGATATCGTCGATCGCCTGCGTGAGCACTTCGACGTGGTGGCCGAGACCGAGGAGCGGGCGTTCACGCCCGAGGAACTGATGGCGCGCCTGGCCGACGCCGACGCCGCGATCGTCGGCCTGGCCGACCGGATTGACGCCAACGTGCTCAAGCACGCCCCCAAGCTGCGCTTTGTGGCCAACCTGGGCGTGGGCTACAACAACCTCGACCTCGATGCGCTGACCGAGGCGGGCGTGGGTGCCTCTAACACGCCGGATGTGCTGAACGAGACCGTGGCCGATTACGCCTGGGCGCTCATGCTCGCCGCGGCCCGCCGGGTGGGTGAGGCGGAGCGCTGGCTCAGGGCAGGGCAGTGGAAGGGCTCGCGCTTCGAAGGCTGGCTTGGCGCCGACGTCCACGGCAAGACCATCGGCATCCTGGGCATGGGCCGGATCGGCCAGGCCATCGCCCGCCGGGCGCAGGGTTTCCGCTCGCCGGTGATCTACCACAACCGCTCGCGCCTTGATGCCGCCATAGAGAAGGAGTGCGGCGCCACCTACGTGGACAAGGCCACCCTGCTGGCGCAGGCCGATCACCTGGTCCTGGTATTGCCGTTCACGCCGGCCAACCGGCACACCATCGGCGCGGCCGAGCTGAAGGCCATGAAGCCGACGGCTACCCTCATTAATATCGCCCGTGGCGGTATCGTCGATGACGAGGCCCTGGCCCGGGCGCTGGCCGATGGCGAGATCGCCGCGGCGGCCCTCGATGTGTTCGAGGGCGAGCCGAAGGTCCATCCGGACCTGCTCCAACTCGACAATGTGGTGCTAAGTCCGCACATCGCTAGCGCAAGTCGCGACACACGTCGCGGCATGGCGTCGCTGGCTGTGGACAATGTGCTGGCGGCGTTTGGGCATGGTCCCTGCGCCGGCCGGCCACCCACGATCCTCAATCCGGGTGTGCTGGCCGACGCCAGCTGACCCTCTACCCCCGCCAACAAGAGCGAAGATGAGCAAGAAGACGAGTTACAAGGTGGCCATGGTCGGTGCGACCGGTGCGGTCGGTGAGACCCTCCTGTCGATCCTGGCCGAACGGGATTTCCCGGTCAGCGAGCTGATTCCCCTGGCGAGCGAACGCTCGGCGGGCGGTACCGTCGATTTCGCAGGAAAACCTTGTGTCGTCAAAGACCTGGCCAAATTCGACTTCGAGGGCGTGGACATCGCGTTCTTCTCGGCCGGTGGCTCGGTAAGCCGTGAGCACGCGCCGCGCGCCGCCGCCGCGGGCGCCGTGGTCATCGATAACACCTCCGAATTCCGTTACCAGGACGACATTCCCCTGGTGGTCTCGGAGGTGAATCCGCACGCCATCGCCGATTACACCGTTCGCGGCATCATCGCCAACCCCAACTGCTCCACCATGGGCATGCTGGTGGCGCTGGCGCCGATCTACCGCGAAGTGGGCATCGAGCGGATCAACGTGGCCACCTACCAGTCGGTCTCCGGTGCAGGCCGTAGCGGCCTGGAGGAACTGGGCAAGCAGACGGCGCAGATGCTGAACTTCCAGGACGTCGAGTCCAACAAGTTCCCCAAGCAGATCGCCTTCAACGTCATCCCGCACATCGACGACTTCCAGGCCAACGGCTACACCAAGGAAGAAATGAAGATGGTCTGGGAGACCCGGAAGATCCTTGAAGATCCTTCGATCCAGGTGAACCCGACCGCGGTGCGTGTGCCTGTGTTCTACGGCCACTCCGAGGCGGTGCACATTGAAACCCGTGACAAGATCACCGCGGAACGGGCTCGCGAACTGCTGGAGCAGGCCGAGGGCGTGGTGGTGATCGATGAGCGCCAGGCGGGTGGTTACCCGACCCCGGTCAGCGATGCCGCCGGTAAAGATCCGGTGTACGTCGGCCGCATCCGTGAGGATATCTCGCACGAAAAGGGCCTGGATCTGTGGGTCGTCTCCGACAACATCCGTAAGGGCGCGGCGCTCAATGCCGTGCAGATCGCGGAAATCCTGATCAGGGATTACCTGTAATGACCCCCGGCCGCGCCGCCATCGCCTGCCTGCTCCTGTCGCTGCCGCTCGCTGCGGTCGCCTCGGGCCAGGCCGGGCCGAAGGCGGCGCAGGCCGGTCCGGACGAGGCCGCCCGCGCAAAGCTTGATGCCACCCGCGGGCAGGCCCAGGCCGAGGATAAGAACGTAAAGGACCTGAAGAAGCGCGTCGACGCGCTCGAAACGAATTCGCAGGCCTCCAGGAAAGCCCTGGAGGAACGTGATCAAAAGATCGCGGAGCTCGAACGGCAGTTGGAAGCCGCGCGGCACCCGTAAGGGTAAACATGTAAGGGGGGCGTGTACGGGCCTCGCGAACGAGTCAAACTTGTCGCGTAAATGCCCGTAGCCGCTATTGTTAGTTGTTGCTGGGGTGCACTACAGTGGCGCCTTCGCGGCCGACCGCCCGTAGAGGCGCGCCGCCAGCGTGGAATTGTTCGGGGGATGCGAGTGATGAACCGTACTTTGAAGCTGTCGATCATGCTGGCGCTTGCCATGGGGGGCAGCCAGGCCCTGGCGCAGAGCCTTGGCGCCGTCCAGGTGCATTCCACCATGGACCAGCCGCTTTCCGCGGATATCCCGCTTACCGGCGTTACCGGTAACCCGGGCGATATCAAGGTCACGCTGGCGTCGGATGAAGCCTTCTCCCGTGCTGGCCTGAACAAGTCAGGCATGCCGGTGCAGCTCAGCTTCACCGTCGGCAAGAATGCCGCCGGCCAGCCGGTGATCCACGTCACCAGTGGCGCGCCGGTGCGCGATACCTACCTCGATTTCCTGGTCGAAGTCAGCAGCGGCAAGGGTGGCTCCGCCATCCGCGAAGTCACCATGCTGCTCGATCCGCCGGGTGCCCCGGCCACCCCGGCAGCGAATTCGGCCCCAGCGCAGCGCCCGTCGCGCACCGAGGCCGTTCCGGCCCGCGTGCCGGCCAAGGCCGCCACCCCGCGCGCTGCCAGCACTGAGCCGAAGACGGCTGCCGCCCCATCCGCGCAGGCTGCCAACGGCAGCATCGGCCCGGTCCAGCGTGGCCAGACCCTCTCCACCATCGCCCGCGACAACGCCAACGGCGCCGACCTGAACCAGATGCTGGTCGCCTTGCACAAGGCGAACCCGGATGCGTTCTACCGCGACAACATCAATGCCCTGAAGACCGGCGCCGTGCTGCGCATGCCGTCGCAGGACGATATCCAGGCACAGACCGCGGCGGCGGCACTCGCCGAAGTCCGCCGCCAGAACGAGGCCTGGCGCTCGGGCGCCGCGCGCGCGCCGGCCTCAGTCGCGGATGGCGCCTCCACGGGGAGCGAAGCGCCGGCCAAGGCCAGCGCCGCGAAAAGCGATCGCCTTGCCCTGGTCCCGGCGAAGGAGGGCGGCGAAGCCGTATCCACCCGCGCTGGCGTGAAGGGCGGCACGGGCGATGCGCAGGTTGCCGGCCTGAAGCAGGAGCTGAGCACCTCGCAGGAGGCCGTCGTCTCGCTCAAGCAGCAGGGTGCCGAACTCAAGTCGCGCATCGGTGACCTCGAGGCGATCAATACCAAGAACGAGCGCCTGCTGAGCCTCAAGGATTCGGAAATCGCCGAGCTGCAGCACAAGCTCGCCGAAGCCCGCAAGAACGCCGGCCAGCCGGCCGTGGCGTCCAGCGCACCGGCACCGGCCGCGGCGAGCCCCGCTGCCGCGCCTGCCGCCGCGCAGTCGGTAGCCGCTGCGGCGCCCGTTCCGGCTCCGGCAGCAAGCGCGCCGGGAACGGCCGCGAGTGCGCCTGCACATACCGCCACCGTCGCGAGCGCGCCGGCCCCGGCCCCGGCCGCTGCCCAGCAGGCCACGCCGCCCGCCACGCAGCCGCCGAAGAAACTGGTTCCCGCGCCGGCCCCGGTCGAGGAAGATCCGTGGTTCATGCAGCCATGGGCATGGGGCGGCGGTGCCGTTGTCATCCTGTTGCTGCTCGTTGCCGCCGTGTTCGGCCGCCGCAAGAAGCCGGCGACGGCGTCCGTCGCGCCAAGCTCGTTGGCCGATCGCTTTAGCCGCGAGCCGACCTTCGGCAGCTTCGACGCCGAGCGGGATGAAGCCATCGATCCGGACCAGCGCGAAATCATCGATGCGCTGGCCGAACATCCGGACGATATTGGCCTGCACCTTGAGCTGGTGAGCCTGTATTACGGCCGTCGCGATGTCGATCATTTCGAAGCTGCCGCGGAAGCGATGTATGCGCACGTGGCCGACCCTGAGCAGCCGGAATGGCGCGAAGTGGTGATGATGGGCGAAGCGCTCGCCCCGTCGCATCCGCTGTTCGGTGGCCAGCCGGTGGACGAGATCGACGAGCCGTACGAGGGCGATACGTACACCCCGGTGCACGGCGAACACGAGAACGCGGAGGCCCTTGAGGCGTTCGATCTGGGCAGCTACGTGACTAGCCCGGATGACGATACCCATCCGGCCCCGCCGGCCCCGCAGAAGCACAGCGAATACCACTTCAACTTCGACCTGACCCCGGCGCAGCGCACCGAGGCCGATCGCCGCCCGCATGCGCCGGATGTGTTCGATGTGGACGCGCCGGAGTCGCCGTATACCGAGGCGCACGAGGCGCCGGCCTTCGGCGATATCCTGGCCGAAGAGAAAGCGCCGGTGGAAGAGCGCTCCACCTGGTCGTTCGACGAAGAGGCGCACCACGCGACGCCGGTCACCCCGACCGAGCCGCCGCGTTTCGACGAGCCCACGTTCCCCGACGAAGAGCCGGTGGACACCGCAGGCCCCGAGAGCTTCAGCGATGATCCGGTCGATACCAAGCTCGACCTGGCCCGCGCCTACCTCGACATGGGCGACGCCGAAGGCGCCCGCCTCATGCTCGATGAGGTGATCAGCGAAGGCACCCAGATGCAGAAGGACACGGCCCGTCGCATCCTGGATGGGATCGCCTGATCGTGCCGAGGGGGCTTCGGCGGTGGTAACCTTCCCGGTTTCCACCGCCCCGTGACCCCATGCGCATCGCCCTAGGCGTCGAATACGACGGCACCGACTTCTTTGGCTGGCAGAAGCTGAGCCACGCGAAGACCGTGCAGGGCGCGCTGGAGGAAGCTCTTTCCTTCGTCGCCCACCAGCCCATCGAAGTCACCGCCGCCGGCCGCACCGATGCCGGCGTGCATGGGCGTACCCAGGTCGTGCATTTCGATACCGATGTGCCGCGCGACATGCGTGGCTGGGTGCTGGGCGCCTGCTCCAACCTGCCGCGCACGGTCGCGGTGACCTGGGCGCAGCCTGTTGCGGATGATTTCCACGCGCGCTTCTCAGCGCGTGCCCGCCGTTATCGTTATCGCTTGTTGCCCCGCTATGTGCGCCCGGCGCTCGATGCGCGTTTCGTGGCGTGGGAGAAGAAGCCGCTGGATGCCGCGCGCATGCACGAGGCGGCCCAGGCCATCATCGGCGAGCATGACTTCTCCGCTTTCCGCGCCATCTCCTGCCAGGCAGCGCATGCCCGCCGCAACGTGATGAACATCCGGGTTTACCAGGATGACATCCACATCGTCGTGGAGATCGAAGCCAATGCGTTCCTGCACCATATGGTGCGCAACATCGTTGGCTCGCTGATCCCGATCGGCCGTGGCGAGCAGCCCGTCGAATGGATGGCCGAACTGCTGGAAGGCCGCAATCGCGACGTAGCCGGTGCGACGGCTCCCGCCGAAGGCCTTACCTTCCTTGGGCCGCGCTACGAAGCGCATTGGGGCCTGCCGGCGGAGGTGACGTTGTGACCCGCGTGAAGTACTGCGGCTTTACCCGCATCGAGGATGTGCAGGCCGCCGCCGCCCTCGGCGTGGATGCGGTCGGCTTCGTCATGACCCGCAAGAGCAAACGCTTTGTCGATCTTGCGCAGGCCGTGGCGCTACGCGATGCCGTACCGCCGTTCGTCACCACGGTCGTACTGGTGATGGACGATGAGCCGGCATGGGTCGATGAGATCGTGCGCCGCGTGCGCCCCGACATGCTGCAGTTCCATGGCGCGGAGACCGACGAGGCGTGCGCGGCCCATGGCGTGCGCTACCTCAAAGCCATCGCCATGGGCGAGGGCGAGGGCGCCTTGCCGCGCCTGCGCGCGTACCCGCGCGCGGCGGGCTTGTTGCTCGATGGCCATGGCCTGGGCGAGACCGGTGGCAGCGGCCAGCGCTTCGACTGGTCGGCCATGCCGCGCGACCTTGCGCAACCGCTCGTGCTCGCGGGCGGACTCACCGCCGATAACGTCGCCGAGGCGATCCGCCTGGCCCGGCCCTGGGGCGTGGACCTGTCCAGCGGCATCGAGACGTCGCCGGGCCTGAAGGATCGGGCTAAGATGGAATGCTTCCTCGCCGCCGTGCGCGCCGTCCCCAGCGCGTGAGCCCCTTTTAGCAACACACGGTATAGCAATGACCCAGATCCCGGATTTCCACGCCTACCCCGACGCGCACGGGCGCTTCGGCGATTACGGCGGCATTTACGTGGCCGAAACGCTCATGGAGCCGCTGGCTGAACTCACCGCCGCCTACGAGCGCCTGCGCCAGGATCCGGCATTCATCGCCGAGCTCGACCGTGACCTGAAGTACTACGTGGGCCGCCCCAGCCCGGTGTATTTCGCCGAGCGCCTGACGAAGCACGTGGGCGGCGCGCGCATCATTTTGAAGCGCGAAGACCTGAACCACACCGGTGCGCACAAAATCAACAACACCGTGGGCCAGGCGCTCGTCGCCCGGCACATGGGCAAGAGCCGCATCATCGCCGAGACCGGTGCGGGCCAGCACGGCGTGGCTTCCGCCACGGTTGCCGCACGCATGGGCCTGAAGTGCGTCGTGTACATGGGCGCTGTCGATATCGAGCGCCAGAAGATCAATGTGTACCGCATGCGCCTGCTCGGCGCCGACGTGGTGCCGGTCACCTCGGGCTCGCAGACGCTGAAAGATGCGCTCAATGAGGCCATGCGCGACTGGGTCACCAACGTCAACGACACGTTCTACATCATCGGAACCGTCGCCGGTCCGCACCCGTATCCGCAGATGGTGCGTGACTTCAACGCCATTGTTGGCCGTGAAGCGCGTGAGCAGACGCTGGAGCAGTTCGGTCGCCTGCCGGATGTCATCACGGCCTGCGTCGGTGGCGGCTCCAACGCCATCGGCCTGTTCCACGCATTCCTCAACGACCGCGATGTGCGCATCGTGGGCGCGGAAGCTGCGGGCGATGGCATTGAGGCCGGTCGCCACGCTGCGTCGCTGGCCGCCGGCAAGCCGGGCGTGCTGCACGGCAACCGCACGTACGTGCTGTCGGATGCGAACGGCCAGATCGTGGAGACCCATTCGGTGTCCGCCGGTCTGGATTACCCGGGCGTTGGCCCGGAGCACGCCTTCCTCAAAGATGCCGGCCGTGCCGAGTACGTAGGCATTACTGACGACGAAGCGCTTGAGGCCTTCCATCTGTTGGCTCGCACCGAAGGCATTCTTGCCGCGCTCGAATCCAGTCACGCGATCGCCCAAGCGATCAAGCTGGCCCGCGAACTGCCGAAGGATGGCCTGGTCTTGGCTAACCTGTCCGGCCGTGGCGACAAGGATGTACACACCATCGCCGCGCGCGAGGGGATCGAACTCTGATGAGCCGCATTGAACGCCGCTTTGCGGCCCTCAAGTCCGCCGGCCGCACCGGCCTGGTCACCTTCATCACCGCGGGCGATCCGTCGCCCGAGGATGTGGTTCCGCTACTGCACGGGCTGGTCGCGGCGGGCGCCGACGTCATCGAACTGGGCGTGCCCTTCTCGGATCCCATGGCGGATGGCCCGGTGATCCAGCATGCCTCCGAGCGCGCCATCGCCAAGGGTGTTGGCCTGCACAATGTGCTGGCATGGGTCGCCGCCTTCCGTGAGACGGATAACGAAACGCCGATTGTCCTGATGGGTTATCTCAACCCGGTGGAAATGTACGGTTACAGCTCGTTCGCCGAAGATGCGCTTGATTCCGGCGTAGATGGCGTCCTGATGGTGGACTGTCCGCTGGAGGAATCCCACGTACTGGAACCCCTGCGCGCGGCGGGCCTCGACCAGATCCTGCTCGCCTCGCCGACCACGGCGGAGGGCCGCCTGGCCAGGCTTTGCGAGGCCGCATCGGGCTTCCTGTATTATGTGTCGTTCGCTGGCATCACCGGCGCCGCGCAGCTCAGCACCGGCCAGATCGCCGAGCGCGTGGCCGGTATCCGCGCCCGTTCGAAGGCACCGGTTGCGGTGGGCTTTGGCGTTCGCGATGCCGCCTCGGCCAAGGCGATCGGCGAGTTCGCCGATGCCGTGGTCATTGGCAGTGCCCTGGTCGACCGGCTCGCCGGTGCGGCTTCGGCGGACGATGCCGTGTCGCGGGCGAAGGATTTCCTGGCCCCGATCCGCGCGGCGCTCGACGCCCGCTGACCGGGCAATCTCGCACCACCGCACCACATTCAGGCATTTGTAGGAGCGCGCCCGTGCGCGATCCCACACGCACCATCGGAGACAACGCATGAACTGGCTTCAGAAAATCATGACCCCGAAGACCCGCGGCCCGGCAGCGGGCGCTGGCAAGGGCAAGGTGCCCGAGGGCGTGTGGGAAAAGTGCGCGGGCTGCGGCACCGTCCTGTACAAGCCGGAACTGGAAAAGTCGCTGATGGTGTGCCCCAAGTGTGGCCATCACCACGCGATCTCGGCGCGCGCGCGTCTGGCCGCGCTCTTTGACGAAGGTTCGACGACCGAACTCTGGGCGAAGATGGAGCCGGTGGATGCGCTGAAGTTCAAGGACCAGAAGAAGTACAAGGATCGCGTCATCGCCGCCCAGAAGAACACGGGCGAAAAGGATGCGCTGATCGCCATGTCGGGCAAACTGCTTGGCCGTCCCCTGGTTTCGGTGGCATTCGAGTTCTCGTTCATGGGTGGCTCCATGGGCTCGGTGGTGGGTGAGAAGTTCACCCGTGCCGCCGAGAAAGCCCTGGCGGAGAAGAGCGCATTGGTGTGCTTCTCGGCCACGGGTGGCGCGCGCATGCAGGAAGGCCTGTTCTCGCTGATGCAGATGGCGAAGACCTCGGCGGCGATCGCGCGCATGCACGAGGCCGGTGTGCCGTACATCTCAGTGCTGACCCATCCCACCACCGGTGGCGTGTCGGCATCGCTGGGCATGCTCGGCGATCTGAACGTCGCCGAGCCGAAGGCGCTGATCGGCTTCGCCGGCCCGCGCGTCATCGAGCAGACGGTTCGCGAAACGCTGCCGGAAGGCTTCCAGCGCTCGGAGTTCCTCGTAGACCACGGCGCGGTCGACGTGATCGTCGATCGCCGCGAGATGCGGGAGAAGCTCGGCGCCATGCTCGGCATTCTTGAGAAAATGCCACGTGTAGACGCCGCCTGATCGAAATCACCCCGCCTCGGCGGGGTTTTTTTTGCCGTGGTGAAAAGGCTGCCCGTCACTCATCGGCGGCGCGGCTAGCGTGCGGCTGAGTGCTATCTCAGTGCGCCTGATTCCGTACGCGTCTCTCTTCGCCGCCCCGCGCCGACGAAGCGCGCGGCATTATTCCGTATGCAATTGTCTTGAAGAGAAAATTTTGGCATCTGAACCGGGGCGTATTGGCCTTGAGCTATGTCGGATGGACAAGCGGTCGTGGCTCGACGCAACGTACGCAAACGCAAGGGGAGGGAAGCATGGCCATTTTTTTCGTCACGCCCATCGATGATGTCTCGATGGGCGACCACCATCCGGGGAACGTTTCACATGAAGGGTACGATATGAGCAGGGGCCGTACATTCAAACATGCGCAAGGCGGCGCGCCGGGCGATGCTTCCACGGGTTCCGCAGGTCTGGCTGGCGGCGACCTTTCGTCGTCCCTCCTCATCCAGATGAAAGACGCCATCGCGCGCATCGAAACGGAGTTGGCACACCTCACGAAGGTCGCGGAGGCTACCCGTAAAGATGTTGATGACCTGAAAACCTGGAAGGCGCTCGTGCTGGGCGGTGCTGCCGTGCTCGGGCTTCTCTTTGGCCTTTACAAAACCATGGCGGGAACAGTCCACGTCGGGCTTGGTACCGCTTCGCCCGCGGCTGTGGCGCCGTATGTGGCGGCTCCGTCTCCGCCCGGTGATTTCGCGGCGCGGTCAGCGTGAAGCGGCAATCGCCGTGACTGGCATCTGCGAGACGCTGGTCGTCACCATCGCGCCCATCGTCAGCACGCAGGCGATGACGGTAACGGCAAACAAGGTTTTCAGCAGGATGAATTCGGCTTTCATGGCTGGTCTCCGTAGCGGGTGGTAACGCGGGCGCCTGCGCCCTTCGCCTGAGAGGTTGCATCGCTCGTGCCAACGGCGGGGAGGCCCTGGAACACGTGGAATCAAGCCGTTTTCGCGAGTCTCACTGTGTTGCGAACAGTGTCCGCGGACGAAAGCGTGTCCGCGTTTGGACGTCCGTGTGAGGATCGTGGATCGGCATTCCGCCGATCCTTAAAAAATAATCCGCTCCAGCCACAGCGAAAGCGTACCAAGGCCGCCGCCGATCGCCGTGGCTGCCAGCACATCGCTCGGGTAATGCAGGCCAAGGATGACGCGCGAGGCGCCGATCAGCGCTGCAAAGCCAATCAGGAAGGGCGCCAGCACCGGATAGTGCGCGACGGCGACGACCGTGAATGAGACGGCCTGCAGTGTATGCCCCGAGGGGAAACTGAATTCATCCAGCGGCGGTACGTGAGCGATCACACCAGGGCACGAGCGGAACGGGCGAGGGCGCTTCGTCCAGCGTTTGAGCACGCGGTACATCATCAGGGCCGTGAGGCCGGTCAGTGCCATCTGCACGGCCACAGCCAGCCCATGCATCCCGCCTACGATGGCGATCACGGTCATCAACGCGTACCAGAACACGCCATCGCCCAACCGGCTGACGATGCCGAAAAACACGCCGATGGCGCGGCGCGCGCCCCAGCGGTTGGCGGCCACGCACATGCGGCGATCGAGGTTCGCTCTACGCGGCGACGGCGGTGCTGCGTTCATGGATGTTCTCCTGGGCGAGCGACTGCATGATGGATTCGAAATCAGATACGACCGATTCCGGTGACAAGCTCGCCACGGATGCACGCGCGGCGCGTCCCATCGCCGCGCATGCGGTGGCATCCGCGCCGAGCGTGGCGGCGCGTTCTACCAGGCCGCCTTCATTGCCAGGCGCGACGCGGATACCGTTCTGGCCATTGCGGATGTATTCGCGTGCCGCCGCTTCGGCGTACGCAACCACCGGGATGCCCGATGCCATGGCTTCCAGCACGACATTGCCAAAGGTTTCAGTGAGGCTGGGGAACACAAAGAGGTCGGCGCTGGCGTAGAAGGCGGCCAGGTCGTCGCCGCGCCGGGTGCCGGCGAATATCACGTCGGGATGTGCAGCTTCCAGCGCGGCCCGGCCCGGGCCGTCGCCGACAATGACGCACTTCGCATCGGGGGCGCGGCGGCGCAATGCCTCCCATGCGTCGATAACGACATGCAGGTTCTTTTCGGGGGCCACGCGACCCACGCAGATCATTACCGGCGCATCCGGGCCCGCCCCCCACGAGGCACGCAGCTCGTCGCTGCGTCGATCAGGGTGGAAGCGCACGGTGTCGACTGCACGGCGGAGTACCCGCACGTCATGTACGCCCAGGTCGTTAAGTTCGTCTGCAAGCTGGCCGGTCGGCACCAGGGTGGTCTGCGCGCGGCGGTGGAATCGGGCCAGGTAGCTGCGTACCACTGGCGTGAGCGCGCCAAAACCGTAATGCCCGACATAGAAATCGAAGCGGGTGTGGAAGCCGGTCGCGACCGGGATGCCAAGCCGGCGGGCGGCACTTACCGCGCTCCAGCCCAGGGGGCCTTCCGTGGCCACATAGACGGCATCCGGCCGGTCGGTGCGCCAGCGGCGCTCGATTCGGAAGCGGGCTGGCAGGCCAAAACGAAGGCCTGCGTAGCGCGGCAGGGAGGCGCCATCCACTTCAAACACATCCATGCCTGCATCGGCCATGGGCGGCGTTGCCGGGTGGATGGGGCGGACGAGGTCGACGCTGTGGCCGCGGCGGACAAGGCCGCGGGCAAGGGACTGGACGGTAAGGGCTACGCCGTTCACGTCCGGTGCGTAGGTCTCGGTGACGATGCCAACTCGCATGGCGGTGCCCTCTGGCCTGGCTTGGTTCATGCTCTCGCGCGGCCGTGTCGCGGCGGTTATGGCGGCATGACTGGCAGATGACAGGAACCTGCCAAATCGGCCGGAACGGGCCCGCCTTGCGTCCGGGTAAGGTGCAGAGCACAGCAGGTTGTGCCCGAACCGGATAAAATCGCTGGTCTGACCGCTAAAGCCATGACCCCACGATGACCGTCCGCACCCGTTTTGCCCCCAGTCCCACCGGCTACCTGCACATCGGCGGCGCGCGCACCGCGCTGTACTGTTGGCTGGAAGCGCGCCGTCGCGGCGGCGAGTTCATCCTGCGCATCGAAGATACGGACCGTGAACGCTCCACGCAGGAGGCCGTCCAGGCGATCCTCGACGGCATGAACTGGCTGGGCCTGGCGCATGACGAGGGTCCGTACTACCAGACGTTGCGCATGGACCGTTACCGCGAAGTGGCCGACCAGCTGCTGCGCGAGGGCAAGGCTTACTACGCCTACGAGACCAAGGACGAGATCGAGGCCATGCGCAATGCCGCCATGGCCGCGGGCGAAAAGCCGCGTTACAACGGCTACTACCGCGATCGCAACGAGCCCCTGCGTGACGACCCGAACCGCGTCATCCGCTTCAAGAACCCTACCTCGGGTTCGGTGGTGTTTGATGACAAGGTGAAGGGTCGCATCGAGTGGGCGAATACCGAACTTGACGACCTGGTGATTTTTCGCTCGGACGGCTTCCCCACCTATAACTTCGCGGTGGTGGTCGATGACATCGACATGGGTATCACCGAGGTCATTCGTGGCGATGACCATGTGAACAACACCCCGCGCCAGATCAACATCTACAAGGCTCTCGGCGCGCCGGTGCCGGAATTCGCGCACCTGCCGATGATCCTGGGCCCCGATGGCCAGAAGCTCTCCAAGCGCCACGGCGCGGTCAGCGTCATGCAGTACCGTGAAGATGGCTTCCTGCCGCACGCGCTGCTGAACTACCTGGTCCGCCTGGGCTGGTCGCACGGCGACCAGGAGATCTTCTCGGTGGGGCAGATGATTGAGCTGTTCGACGTGGCCGATGTGAACAAGGCGGCATCGCGCTTCGATGTCACCAAGCTTTCCTGGCTAAACCAGCATTACCTGAAGACGGATGACCCGGCGGCGCTCGGCCCCGAGCTGGCCTATCACCTGCAGCGCATCGGCATCGATCCGGCCACCGGCCCTAACCCGGCGGACGTGGTCGTGGCCCTGCGCGACCGCGTGCAGACCTTCGTGGAAATGGCCCAGCGTGCGGTGCTCTGGTATGGTCCCATCACCGAGTGGGACCCCAAGGCCATCGAGAAGCACCTGCGCACGGAGACGGCACCGGCCGTGCTCGCGAAGGCGAAGGAAGAGCTGGCGGCCTTGGCGGAATGGACGCCGGAAGCCGTGCACGGTGCCGTGGAGCGCACCGCTGCCGCGCTGGAGCTCGGCATGGGCAAGGTCGCCGCGCCGCTGCGCGTGGCCATGACCGGCACCCAGGTCTCGCCGTCCATCGAGCACACGATCTACCTGTGCGGCCGCGACGTGGCCCTCCCCCGTATCGACGATGCCGCTGCCAAGGCCGCATGACCGTACGCGCCCCGTGACGGCAGTTGCTGCATGAACGCACGTGTAGGAGCGGGGGGGGGGGGGGGGGGGGGGGGGGGGGGGGCCCCCCCCCCCCCCCCCCCCCCCCCCCCCCCCGCTCCTACAGGAACTGCGCCCATGGATGAGCTGTTGGCCAAGGCCATGGCCGGGGTCGATCCCCAGGCCCCGGGCGCGTTCCTCACCATCTTCATGAACCTGATGCGGCTGGTTCCCTGGGGCCAGCTCATCATCTGGCAGGTGGTATTCATTGCCGTTGGCGCTGTTCTCGGGTGGTGGCGTGGCCGGTTTGCCGCCACCGTGGTGGCCTCCCTGGTGCTGGGGCCGTTTGGCTGGGCCGTCCCGTTCCTGCCGCACAAGCCCGCGGCTCCTCCGCCGCTGCCGCAACGCACCGCCGCGCCTGGTCCGGGTAGGCCGGGTAAAGGGCCGCCGCCCCTGCCGGGCTCGAAAAAGCCCTGAAAGGTCCTCATGTTAGAATGACGCCATGAGCACCCACGCCAGCCACCACCATGCCCACGATCACCACGATGACGCCCGCGGCTTCGTCGAGGCGGTGGAGCTTGCCTCCAACGAGCGTGGCCTGCGCCTGACCCCGCTGCGCCGCGAGGTGCTGGAGCTGGTGGCGGTGGCGGGCAAGCCGGTCAAGGCGTACGACCTGCTCGACCGTCTGCGCGAAAAGCACGGCAACGCCGCGCCGCCCACGGTTTATCGCGCGCTCGATTTTCTCCTCGAGAACGGCTTCATCCACAAGCTGGAATCGATCAACGCCTACGTTTCCTGCCACCACCCGGCCGAGTCGCACCAGGTGCCTTTCCTCATCTGCGACAAATGCCAGTGTGCACAGGAAGTGTGCGACGAGCGCGTGGCCGAATTGATCGAGGCGCAGGCGAAAGCGTTCGGGTTCCGCCCGCAGGCGCAGACGCTTGAAGTGCACGGCATCTGCAAGAACTGCCGCGAATCGTAACCATGTAGGAAAAGAAAACGGGGCGCCGCTATTTGCGGCGCCCCGTTTGTTTCCGGCCCCTGCCGGGGAGGGAGGAGTGGGACGTCAGGGACCGGGAACTCAGTGGACTCAGAAGTAGGCGCGCACGCCTACGGAAACGTTACGGCCCGGCATCGGCGCCACATCCTTGAATAGCGATGTGGCGGGACGTGCCGTCTGGTTGGTCAGGTTGTTGCCATCCACGAAGGCCTCCCACTGGCTGCGTTCGTCATTGACGAAGGTCCAGCCGAAGTGCGCATTCACCAGCGTGTAGCCGGCGGTGTCGGTTTCGAAGGCGGCCACCTTGTCCTGTTTCATGTAGCGCACGGCGCCCACGCTCGCGCGCAGGCCATCGGCGTTCCAGCTCAGCGTGGAACCCACGCGGCCGGCTGGAATGCGCGGCACGTTGCCACCACCGTTATCCAGCGTGGCGCGCACGGTGTCGCCGAACACGCGCAGGTCCCAATGGCCCGACGGGCCCTGTGCCAGGTGGAACGTGGCCTCGGCTTCGGCACCGCGGAACGTCGCGTCGTTCTGCGACCAGATGCGCACCGGCAGGTCATCTTCAATCTCGCCGGTATCGGCGAGGTAAATGAAGTTCTTGTACTTGTTGTAGTACACGGCGACCTTGCCCTCGACGACATCGCCATGGAAGTGCAGGCCGAGCTCAGCCTGGTTGGATTTCTCCTTGCCCAGGTCGCTGCCGATTTCAAACGTGTTCGATGCCTCGTGCGGCCCATTCGCGAACAGTTCTTCTTCCGACGGTGCGCGCTCGGCGTGGTCCAGGTTCAGCGACACGTGCCATTGGTCCGTGAAGCGGTAGGCGAAGCCGGCGGAGAAGCTATTCGGTGAGTAGTTGCGCTTCGCGCCGTCAATCGGTTCCACGCTCTGCTTGTCGTGGCGTGCGCCCAGTTCGACTTTCAGCGGACCAAAATCGCGCGTTTCGGTGAGGAACACGCCAACCCCCTTCGTCGTGGTCGCCGGTACGAAGGTTTCCTCGCCCACGGCGGCGAACTGGCGGTGCTGGGTCTGCACGCCGAACGCGCCGTTCCAGCCAGCGAGTTCGTCATGGGTGACGATCAGGCGGCCCTGGTTGCTCTGGGTCGTGAACGTCGTGCCGGGTTCGTCCCCTTCATATTCCACGTGCTGGTAATCGCCGTGGCCCAGGTTGAACTCGATCTTGCTGATGCCTTCGAACGGCTGAACGAGGCCGCCCTTCAGGGTGTAATTGGTCTGCGCCATCTTGATGTGCACCGGGTCTTCGCCCTCGGCCGGGTCACCCGGTTCGGCAGGGCTGCCATACAGGTCCATGAAGCGGGAGATGGACAGGCCCACGTAACCCCACGAGCCGAGCAGCGAAGCGCCGACTGCGCCCGAGGTGGTCTTCACCGCGCTGTTGGCCAGCGTGCCGCCGGGGATGTCGTAATCCTTGTTGTCGCGGTGCATGCCATCGACATGGATGGCGAACTGGTCGTTGCCGGCATCGAACCGGGCGAGGCCGGTCTTGCCGTCCGAGACCGAATCGGTACGCACCTCGGCGCGCCCCTCGAAGCCGTTCTCGGGCGCCTTCTCGGGTACGCGTCCATCGACCACGTTCACCACGCCGCCGATCGCGCCCGAACCGTAGAGCAGGGTGGCGGGGCCCTTCAGCACCTCGATCTGGTCGGCGAGGAAGGGTTCCAGGGTGACGGCGTGGTCCTGGCTGACATTGGACACGTCCTGGGAGGAAAGGCCGTTTTCAAGCACGGCCACGCGCGGCCCATCCAGGCCACGGATCACCGGGCGACCCACGGCGGTACCGAGGGCGGAGGTCTGTACCCCGGGGATGGACGACACGGTTTCACCCAACGAAACCCCCTTGGCGTCATCCAGGGCCGATCCGGCCAGTACCGCCACGGGGGCGACGATCTGGTCGGCGTTGCGGCCGCCGGGTACCGCGTTGACCACGATGCCTTCCAGTTTGTCGACATGCTTCTTCGACTTGCCCTGCGGTTCCTTCGTGCCCACATCGGGGGCTGTGGCGTCCTGCGGTGCGTCTTCCGCCATGGCGGGGAGCGAGCTGCCGAATGTCGCGGCAAGGGTCAGGGCGAAAAGGGTTCTACGCATCGGGTGGAGCTCCATCGGTTGGACTTTGCAATGTTATAAAGTATCATCGCTTGCCCCGACCTGTGCAAATAGTCACGCTATGCACTCCATGACCGAACCAACGCTCGCCCCCGAGACCCGCCGCCGCTGGTGGCACGCCGCAGACCGCCTTGGGGCGACGGCGTCGTTCCTGTGCGCCATACACTGTGCGCTGCTGCCGTTCGTCATCGCGGTGTTGCCGCTGCTGGGGCTCTCGTTCCTGGCCAACCACCGGTTCGAAGAAGTGTTTGTCTCGTTCGCTTGTGTGCTTGCCACCGCGGCACTGGTCTCGGGCTACCGCCGCCATCACCGGCGCCTTCCGTTCGCCTTCGCGGTGCCGGGGCTGCTCTTGCTGGTGCTTGGGGTGACCTTCCTGCACAGCGGATCGCTGCTTGTGCATAGCGTGCTGGTCACCACCGGCGGCCTGCTGGTAGCGACGGCGCACTTCATCAATCTGAAAGTGGACCGCAGCGGCCACGCCGGGCATATCCACGGGCCGACCTGCGCCCACCCGTGATTGTGTAACCGCGGCCGCAGCACCTAGCCTTCGCCCTATGGCACACGACCACGCCCACGCGCACGGCCACTCCCACGGCCACGCGCACGATCATTCGCACGATCACTCCCCTATCGAGGGCAGCAGCGAGAAGAAGCTGCTGTTAGCGTTCGTCCTCACCCTGGTCATGCTGGTGGTGGAGGCGGGCGGCGGCCTCGTATCCGGTTCGCTGGCGCTGCTGGCTGATGCCGGCCACATGCTGGTGGACGCCCTGGCCCTGCTGCTGGCCTTCCTCGGTGCGCGCTTCGCCGCGCGGCCGGCGGATGCCCAGCGCACCTACGGCTATGGCCGCATCGAAGTGCTGGCGGGGTTTGTCAACGCGTTGACCCAGTTCGCACTGGTCGCCTTCATCATCTACGAGGCGGTGCAGCGGCTGTTCCACCCCGAGCCGATCCTGTCAGGGATCATGTTCGTGGTTGCCCTGGTAGGCCTGGTCGCCAACGTGGTGGTACTGCGTACGCTGCACGGCCACGACCCGGATGACGTGAACATCGCTGGGGCCAGCCTGCACGTCCTGGGCGATTTGCTTGGCTCGGTCGCGGCTGTGCTCGCGGCGCTGGCGGTGTACTTCATGGGCTGGCTCTGGGCCGATCCCGCTTTGTCGATCCTGGTATCCCTGCTGATCCTGCGCAGCGCCTGGTCGTTGGTGCGGCGTTCCGGCCACATCCTGCTGGAGGGCACGCCCGATGGCGTGCACCTGGATGAGGTCACGAAAGTGCTGCATGAGTGCGATCCGGCCATCCTCGATATCCACCACGTCCACGTCTGGCAGATGACGGCTGGCTCGCGCATGGCCACCTTGCACGCTGAACTGGCCCCGGGGGCGGACCAGGCCCGCGTTCTCACGGCGATCAAGACGACGCTCAGCGAACGCTGGCAGGTAGGCCACGCCACGGTGCAGTTCGATCCGGGCGAGTGCCCTGACGAGCTGGAGGGTTGCGGCCAGGATGGCGGCCGGCACAGCCACTGAACGGCCTTCACGCCGGGCCCTTGCGCTTTACACGGCCGCTGATACGATGACCGGCCGTTCCTCTTCATCACCCGAATTAAGGAGTTTCCCATGGGCAAGGGCGACCGCCGCACCCGTCGCGGCAAGATCTACCGTTCCAGCTACGGCATTGCCCGTCCGCACACCGATATCGTGACCGGTGCTGCCGTGGCAAAGCCGGCCGCCGCCAAGCCGGCAGCGGCCAAGAAGGCTGCCGCTCCGCGCAAGAAGGCCTGATCCCTTCTTCGCGTGACACGAAAAACCCCGCTCCGGCGGGGTTTTTTGTTGGGCCGGTGTGGGGCTGTGGTCAAGCCGGCACGTAGGTAAGGCGGATGATCCCGTCGCAGACCAGCTCGCTGGCCGCCAGGCGCAGCGGTGGCCGGGCGCCCGCGAAGTAGGGGTTGCCGCCCCCTAGCACCACCGGGTGCATGTACAGCCGGTATTCGTCGATAAGGCCGAGCTCGCCCAGGGCGTGTGCCAGGACCGGGCCACCGATCTCGATATCGCCACCCAGCTCGGCCTTCAGCCGCCGGATAGCTACCGGCAGCTCGTCGGCGATGAGGGTGGCGTTCGGGCCAACGGTCGGGAGCGAGCGGGATATGACCCACTTGGGCTTGCTGCGCCATGCCTGCGCGTATTCGCGTTCCGCCGCATCCCACCCGGGCACCTCATCGTCCCAGTAGCGCATGACCTCATACAGGCCGTGGCCGTACACCATGCCGGTGAGCTGGTGCACGTCATCGATGAAGTGGCGAAAGAGTGCCGGAGGTGGCGCAAACGCCTGGTGGTCTACATAGCCGTCCAGGGACTGGTTCATTGCGAAGATGAGCTTTGCCATGGAGGGCCCCGCCACAGGAATCGTCGCGACAGCTTGGGCCGCGGCGGCGTGACTGTCGACCCCCGGCTACAGCTCCGTCAGCGAGTCGAAGTCCATGCCGCCCTCGGGGTGCGCCGCAACGATGTTGCAGCTGAGCAGGCCCGGAAACATGTTGCGGGCGACCCCCGCGTGGTTATCTGGGTTGAACAGGGCGGGTGTGTGCGACCAGACCCGATAGCCCACGCCTTCACGGCATCGACTTCGCGCTCGGCACTGGCCGGGCCGCCCAGGCGGGCGTAGACGAGCGGGCGGTGCTCGACCAGGGTGGCGCCAGCACCTTTGAGGAGATCCTCAAGGACATCCGGGATATTCACCTTCAGAAGGTGCAGGGCAGGAAGCGCGAGGCTATCGAGCCGGATGCGGCGTGTCGTCTCGCTGGCGAGACCTTCGTTGCCATCATTTGCGCCGAGGTAGGCATGGTGGGTATGCACGTTCGCCAGCTGATTCAGTGCGATGTTGGCGCAGAGCTGCTGGAACGGAAGACGGCGCGGCTCGACCACATGCACCGCGCCGGTATCGCCTACGGCGAGGGCGAGCCACAGAGTGTGCGCCGCATGGTCGCCGCCGACTTCAAGCACGTGGTGGCCATCGGTGACCACCCCGCTCAACAGGTCCGTTTCCTGTTCCGCCCACTCGCCGTAAAGCTGCAGGGCGCGGGCGGCGGGTGTGTCACTGGCATTGGGGGCGGCTATGCCGTAGCGGGTGGTGAGCAACGGCGAGGCTTTGGCGCGAGTCATGCGGGTCCCGTCTGGAGTAGGGCGCGGGCGTCGGCGAGTTCGCGACGCAACGCAGTGATGATGTCGCTGGGCGTCCTGGCGACGGTGAGTTGATCGTAGGTCTGCTGGATCGCGATGCGCATTTCCAGCGAGGCGATGTGCCACGCGGCGTGCTGGCCGGCTGCGAACGCATGTGCCAGGGCGAACGAGCAGGCTTCCGCCGCTTCGTCGGGCGGAAGGAGCGGGGCGCGCCGGTGCGCGCACTCGGCGAACAGCAGCAGGGTCACGGGGTCGTCGCCTTCACCCATCGCGGCATGCAGCAGCGACATGGCGTGGTCGAGATCAGCAAGGCGTGCTTCGCCCTTCAACAGGGTGGCTCGCCGCATCATCACCTCGGCGCGGCGCCGGGCGGCGCGAGCGGGCGCGATCGGCGATAAGCGCGTGCATATCTGGTCGGCGAGGCCCAGCCTTTCTTTCGCCGCGATGCCTACCAGCCATGCAGACCACGCGAGGTGTACATCGACCCATGCATCCAGGGCGGGCAGTTGGTCGTCATCGGCGTCGCTACCCAACTCGCGTAGCGCCAGCAAACGTGTGGCGCCCGAGCTGCGGGTAAGGCGTGCCAGCTCAGCGCGAAGCGTCTGTGCGCGCCACCACGGTCGTTCGTCAGCCGTGCTGTCGTCAAACATGGCGTGGCAAAAGCGCACCGCTTCGTTGAGGCTGGCAAGGGCGTCCTTACGCCCAAGGCAGGGTGCGCGCAGGCACAGCAGCGCGGGAAACAGCCAGCGTGCAAGCCGCCCATCGTCACCGGGTGCCTCGAGCGTTTCCCGGAGGATGGTTTCCCATTCGAGGAAATCGTTACCGTGCGTACCGACGTGGCGGACCGACGGATGGTATCGATCGCCACTCAAGTACAGCGTCGCTGGTGTGCCGGGCGCGTGTAGTCGCGTGATGAGCGATGGCGAAGGGCCTTCGGCCGCTACGACCGGGCGCGCGAGCAGGTCGACCGGCTCCAGGGTCAGCTGCAGCGAGGGTGTTTCGAATGCGGTGCGCTGGTACGTCCACTCGGGCGTGGTCGGGTTCCTTGCGATGGCGGCATCCTCCATGGGGGTGTCTGGACTGGAAGGTACGTCGGGTGCCGCGGATGCCGCGGGTGCGAACGCGGGGGCGATCGAAACACGCGGCGGTGTGACCTTGCCGGCTCGATGTTTACGGCGGCGCCAGGCGAGTGCCAGGACGCCGGTGAGGCCAACGGCTGCGGCACAAACGGCCGCCCAGCTCATAAGCGGAACGGACACGTCGTCCGGCGCGGCCTTTGCAGGCGTATCCGGATCGATAGCCATGGGCTGCGTAACCGGGCGCGTGGCTACCGCGCCCGGCTTGGGCGGGGTTTCCATGGCATCGAGCATCCGCGAGACATCACGCATCTGCCGGGCGCGTTCGGCCGTTTCGTTGCCGGTATCCCTTTCTTCTGAGCACGCGGCCACCAGCGCGGCCGCGCCAAGCGCAAACACGAAAAGGCATGCGCGGGGCAAAGCCCTGCGAAGTGGCAGTGCGGCTATCAACAAGCTTCCTGGGACGCGGCCTGAGCTTGTCGATGTTAGGAAACGTACTCGCGGGAATCGATGGAAGGATTCTGAAAAATGCGACGGATTTCAGGCCGTGGCAGTACGCGTAGTCATAGGCTACTGTCGCGGGCTTGACGGATATACCGACGGAAAGGAGACACAACATGACCCCACGCCAATGGTTCGCCCTGGTCCTGCGCTACCTGGGTGCCTCGAGCGTGCTTACCGCGGTGACCTACGTCATCAGCGCATACGACGTGCTGAAAGGCCTTTACTCAGGCGGTATCACGTCGCTTGGCTCGTTGAACCACGCGATCGTCCATACCGCCATCGGCTTGGCGCTGCTGTTCTTTGCCGATCGTATTTCGGCGTTCTTCGTGCCGGCCCAGCGTCCGCCCGCCGACGCAGCGCCGATAGCGAAGACGGAAGCCGGCGCCTGATCAGGACACCAGGCGCTCGCCGGCACTCCAGGTTTCCCTGAGCAGGCCGCCACCGATCCAATAGCACAGTTCCGGCAGGTGCTGGATGTTCCACACCGCTAGGTCGGCGCGCTGGCCTACCGCCAGCGTGCCACGATCCTCGAGACCGAGCGCGCGGGCACCATACTGCGTGGCGCCACGAAGTGCTTCTTCCGGGGTCAGGCGGAACAACGTGCAAGCCATGCCCATGGCGAGGCGCAGCGAAAGCAACGGCGACGTGCCGGGATTCAGGTCAGTGGCCACGGCCATGGCCACGCCGTGCTCGCGGAACGCGGCGATCGGCGGCGGCCGTGTATCGCGCAGCGCGTAGTACGCGCCGGGCAGGAGCACCGCCACCGTGCCGGCGGCAGCCATGGCCCGCACGCCATCGTCGCTCGTCCACTCAAGGTGATCCGCCGAGAGGCCGTTATAGCGGGCGACGAGCGCAGCCCCTCCAAGGTCTGACAACTGCTCCGCGTGAAGCTTCACCGGCAGCCCCAGCGCTGTCGCCTTTTCGAACAGGCGCTCGGTTTCGGCGTGGGTGAACCCGATGCCTTCGCAGAAAGCATCCACGGCATCGACCAGCGCTTCATCGGCGAGCGACGGCAGCATCGTGTCGCAGACCAGCGCCACGTACTCATCGCGGCGGCCCGCGTATTCTGGCGGAAGCGCGTGCATGCCGAGGAAGCTGGTGCGGACGTCGATTCCCAGTTCACGCCCGATGCGGCGCGCAACGCGCAGCATGCGCCGCTCGGCCTCCGGCTCCAGGCCGTAGCCCGACTTTATCTCGAGTGTCGTCACGCCATCGGCGAGCAGTGCACGCGCTCGTGGCAACGACTGTTGGAACAGTTGGTCCTCGCTGGCGCTCCGCGTGGCGCGCACGCTGGAGACGATGCCGCCACCGGCTCTCGCAATTTCCTCGTAGGTCGCGCCTTCAAGGCGCATCTCGAACTCCTGTGCGCGATCACCGCCAAAAACGAGGTGTGTGTGGCAGTCGACGAGACCGGGCGTGATCCAGGTTTCGCGCAGTGACTCCACGCGGTGCGCGAGTGCGTGTGGCTCGCCCGGGAGGCTGGCGCGCTCGCCCACGAATACGATCCGGCCATCCTTTATGCCCAGGGCACCCTCGCCGATGGCGCCATAGGGCGTGCCGTTATCGACGAGCGTAGCGAGGCCAGCATCGAGCAGCAGGTAATCCCAGCGAGTATCGGTGGTCATGACGGCCTGGTTTCTTGCGGGGTGGATGCGTCGCGCCTTGCGCGTTCTTCTTCAAAGCCTGCCATCAACGTCTCGGCCAGCGCCTTGTACACAGGCACCCGGCAGACGAGCGCCGATACGCCTCGGGCAAGCAGGCAGGCGGCCATGATCGGCAAGGCCATCTGATGGTTTGCAGTCAGTTCCAGCGAGATGACCGCGGCGGTGAGCGGCGCCTGGGTCACGCCCGACAGGTAGGCAGCCATGCCAAGCAGCACCACGGCGGAGACATCCGCGCCTGGCAGCAGGTGGGCAATATTGCCGCCCAGGCCGGCACCCACGGCAAGGGCGGGCGAGAAGATGCCGCCGGGAATGCCCGCCCACGAGGATGCGATATTGCCAAGGAACTTCAGCACGCCAAACAGCGGGCCCGTATCGGAATGGCCTTCCAGGATAGCGCGTGCCTGTGCGTAGCCGGTGCCGTACAAGCCGTTGGCACTGGCCATGCTCAGCAGCACCAGGGCCAGGCCGCAGAAGGCGGCGAACACCACGGGCTGGCGTCCACGCAGGCGCCCGAGCGCACCGCGGAACCCGCTGGCGGACGGAATGATGAGGCGTGCGAACAGCCCGCCAGCCAGCCCGCCAACGATGCCGGTGAGCAGTACGGCAAGCCACGCCTTGCCCAGCGGCAGGGCAGCGGTGATATCGCCGAAGTACGCATAGTTGCCGACCACGCCGAGCGAGACCACACCGGCGACGATAACGGCGGTGAGCAGCGTGCCGCTCATGCGGTGTTCGAACGTGCCAGACATTTCTTCGATGGCGAACACGACGCCCGCCAGCGGCGTGTTGAACGCCGCGGCGAGGCCAGCGGCGGAACCCGCGAGGATGAATCGGCCGGCGGCAGTGGGGTCGGCGAAGCCAAAGCGCTTGCCCATCGAGTACAGCAAGCCCGCACCGACGTGCACGGTTGGGCCTTCGCGGCCGACTGATGCTCCGCCCAGCAGCGCGGCCAGCGTCAAGGCCATCTTGCCCAGGGCGACCTTTAACGAAAGCAGGCGAGTGCGGAAGCCTTCATCTTCCACCTTAAGTGCGGCGATAGCCTGGGGGATGCCCGAGCCGCGCGTCGCCTTCAGTGCGCCCTGGGTAAGCCAGCAGAGCAGGGCGAACGTCGGCGGGGTTATGAGTAGCGGCACCCACCAGCCGTGGCTGGCAACGCCGTGGAAAAGCTCAAACGCGTAATCGGCCGCCTTGGCAAAGAACACGGCCGCCAGCCCGACGATGACTGCGCCGGTCCAGAACAGGATCCGCCGCCGCCACTGTTCGGGCGAAAGCCACTCGTTGCGTCGCAGGCGATCAAGTCGCGATAGCGGGGGCGTATCCCCCGGCACGGCGCTCACCGGCCCTCCGGCGTACGCGCCCAGCGCACTTGGTAAAGATCGTAGCGGCGGTCTTTCAGGTTCTGCACCGCACCGGAATTGCGCGCCCTCGCGAGGTTTTCAAGGCGCAGGTCGGCGAACAGCACCGTTTCGATGTTCGGCGTGGAATCGGCCGCGATGCCATCGCGCGCGAACGGAAAATCGCTCGGCGTCAGGATGCAGCTTTGCCCGTACTGGATATCGAAATTGTTCACGCCAGGCAGGTTGCCGACGTTGCCCGATAGCACGACGTAGCACTGGTTCTCGATGGCGCGTGCCTGGGAGCAGTAGCGCACGCGCAGGTAGCCCTCGCGCACATCGGTGCAGAACGGCACGAACAGGATCAGCGCCCCCTGGTCGGTGAGGTGGCGCGCGACTTCGGGGAACTCGGAGTCGTAGCAGATCATCACGCCGATGGGGCCGCAATCGGTCTGGATGGTCGCTGCCGAATCGCCGCCGGTGATGTTCCACACGTTGCGTTCGCTGGGCGTGGGGTGCAGCTTTTCGCGCTCGTGGATCGAGCCGTCGCGAAGGCACACATAGCAGACGTTGTGAATATCGCCGTTTGGCTGCCGGGTAGGGTGCGAGCCGCCGATGATGTTGATGTTGTAGTGCACGGCCAGGCGGTGGAACAACGCCTTCACCTCATCCGTGTACTCGGAAAGGCGGCGGATCGAATCGACCGGCGAGAGCTCCGCGTTCTCGATCGAAAGCAGCTGCAGCGTCAGCAGTTCGGGGAACACCACGAAGTCCGCGTCGTAATCCGCGGCGATATCGACGAAGTATTCGACCTGCGTGGCGAACTCGGCGAATGAGGTGATGCGGCGCTGTTGGTACTGCACCGAGGCGACGCGGACCGAATCCGGCAGGCGGTGGCTATGCGAAACGCGCGGCGTATCCGGGTGGTTCAACAGGTGCGGGTTACGCCACACCAGGTGCGCCGCATAGCCGAGCGATTCGTGGTCCGAGGGCACGTACTCACGCAGCAGGCCGATCACCTCAAAGCCATTGCGCAGCTGGAAACTGAGCGTAGGGTCGCGGCGGCTGCCATCGACCACGGCCTGCACATAAGCCTCCGCGCTACCGTAGCGGCCGATGGCCCGCGAAAGGCCGGGCATGCGCCCACCGAAGACGATGCCGCGCAGTTTCAGGTCCGTACACACGCGCTTGCGTGCCTGGTATAGGCGCTGGCCGATGCGCATGCCGCGGTAATCGGGGTGCACTACCACTTCCATCCCATACAGCCAGTCGCCCTTGGGATCGTGGCGGGAGGCAAAGCCGCCGCCCGTGATCTGCATCCAGGTGTGCGGGGCCAGGGCCACGGCCTCGTTGATCCGGAATGTGGCGCAGAAGCCTACGATATGGCCCTCGTACTCAACCACGAACTGCCCTTCGGGGAAGTTGTTCTGCTGGCCCTGCAGCATTTCGGCCGAATGGCCCCACTCGGCGGTGTAGACGCGGGCCGTAAGGGCTACTAGCTCCGGGATATCCGCGGGGCGCGCCAGGCGCAGGTTGAGTTTCGGGGGCTGGGCGGGCGTGGTCTCGTTCATCCACCTATTATGCCCCTGCAGCGTGAAGCCATTCACACGGGCACGCTATCCTGTGCCGATCCCATTGCGCGCAAGCGCGCTCCTACAAAGGCCTCACCGATGACCCCGTCCCACTTCACCGCCGATTTCCTCTGGTCCGATGGTGCCTGGGCCGAGGGAGGGCTAGGGATCCGCGATGGCCGCTTCGCGCCGCGCAACGGTGAGGCCGGCGAGCGCATTGGCCGGTTCATCCTGCCGGGCATGCCCAACCTGCATTCGCACGCGTTCCAGCGCGCCATGGCCGGGCTGGCGGAGCGCCGCGGTCCCGGCGAGGACAGCTTCTGGACCTGGCGCGAAACCATGTACGCCTTCGCCGAAGCGATCAACCCGGATGACATGAAAGCCATCGCCACCCAACTCTATGTCGAGATGGTGAAGGCGGGTTACACCCAGGTCTGCGAATTCCACTACCTGCACCATGGCCCGCGTGGCGTGGCCTATGCGGATCCGGCAGCCATGTCGCTGGCGCTGATCGAAGCGGCGAAGGAGGCAGGTATCGGCCTTACGCTGCTGCCGGTGCTTTACATGACCGGTGGTTTTGATGGCCGCCCGTTGACCGAGCGGCAGCAGCGGTTCCGCCACGACGTGGGCCAGTATGTATCGCTGCTGGAGCGGCTGGTCCCGATGCAGAACGACATGCTCAAGGTAGGCATCGCGCTGCATTCGCTGCGTGCCGTGCCCGAGGAGGCGATGCGTGCCGTGCTGGCTACGGGTATCGCGCAGGGTCTGCCCATCCATATCCATATCGCCGAGCAGATCGGTGAAGTCCAGGATTGCCTTGCGGTACGGGGTGCTCGCCCGGTGGAATGGCTGCTCGATCATGCGGACGTCAACGAACGCTGGACCTTGATCCATGCCACGCACCTCACCGGGCATGAAACGCAGCGCATCGCACAGAGTGGCGCGGTGGCTGGCCTGTGTCCCACCACCGAGGCGAATCTTGGCGATGGCCTTTTTCCACTCGCGGATTTCATCGACGCGGGCGGCACGCTCGGCATCGGCTCCGATTCGCATATCTCGGTGTCGCCGGTGGAAGAACTGCGCTGGCTGGAATACGGGCAGCGCCTGATGACCCGCCACCGCAACGTTGCATCACGGAAGCCCGAGGAAAGCACCGGTGTCACCTTGTGGCAGCGCGCGCTCGATGGCGGTGCACGGGCCGCCGGCGCGGATATCGGCCGGCTGGGGCAGGGTGCACGCGCCGATCTGCTGGTGCTGGATGAGAACGCGCCGCTACTCGCCGCGCGCGACGAGGCCGATGTAATCGATACGTTCCTGTTCGCTGGCAACACACCGCTGGTGCGGGACGTGATGGTAGGTGGCGCGTGGCGGGTGCGTGACTACACGCATGTGGCCGAGGCACGCGCCGCCGTGGATTACCGCCGCACGGTGGAAAAGCTCGCGGCAATGTAGCGATAGCCCCCACAGAAAACGCCCTATTGCAGCGCATCAGAAAACGTGGTTTAGTCGACCCATGATCCGTTTCAACGCCAATAACGCCAATACCAATAATGCCCGGAACCTCGGGAGGGTCGGCGTGTAGGCGGTTGCAACTGAAACCACCGAATCACCAAAGGCCCGCCCTCACCAGGCGGGCCTTTTTCTTTGCGCGTTCTTCCTCTTCCATCCATTGATCCAGGAGCAAGGCCATGTGTTCGATCTTCGGGATGTTCGGCCTGGCGGCCGGCGACGACCTCCAGGCACTACGCACGCAGGCGATGGAGCTATCGCAGCGCCAGCGCCACCGCGGCCCTGACTGGAGCGGCGTCTATGTCGGCGAGGGTGCGATTCTCGTCCATGAGCGCCTTGCCATCGTCGACCCGGCCAGCGGTGCGCAGCCGTTGCGCTCAAAGGATGGCGAGCTCGCCCTGGCCGTGAACGGGGAGATCTACAACCATCGCGAGCTACGCGCCGCCAGCGACTACGCTTTCACGACCGGCTCCGATTGCGAAGTGATCAATGCGCTGTATCGCGAGCATGGCGCCGATTTCCTCGGCAAACTCAACGGCATCTTCGCCTTCGCGCTGTGGGATGCCGCGAAGCAGCGCGTGCTGATTGCCCGCGACCCGGTCGGCGTCTGCCCGCTCTACTGGGGGCACGATCGCCAGGGCCGCCTGTGCGTGGCGTCGGAAATGAAATCGCTGGTGGGCGTATGCGCCGATGTAGCCCCGTTCCCGCCGGGCCACGTGTATGACAGCGCGACCGGTGAAACGACGCGTTACTGGACGCCCGCCTGGCGCGACTACACGGCGACCGAGGGCAAGACCATCGAGCCGCACGACCTGCGTGCCGCGTTCGAAGCGGCCGTGCACCGCCAGATGATGACCGACGTGCCGTACGGCGTGTTGCTCTCCGGTGGGCTCGATTCCTCGCTGGTGGCCGCGGTGGCGGCGGGTTTCGCCCGCCGCCGCATCGAGGACGATGACCGCGATGAAGCCTGGTGGCCGCGTCTGCATTCCTTCGCGATCGGCCTGGAAGGCTCGCCTGACCTGAAGGCGGCTGAGGTGGCGGCCGAGGCGCTGGGCACCGTGCACCATGGCTTCATTTACAGTTTCGAGGAGGGCCTGGATGCGTTGCCGGAAGTGATCCGGCACATCGAGACTTACGATGTGACCACGATCCGCGCCTCCACGCCGATGTTCCTGCTGGCTCGCCGGATCAAGGCGATGGGCGTGAAGATGGTGCTCTCCGGTGAAGGCTCTGACGAAGTCTTCGGCGGATACCTGTATTTTCACAAGGCACCCAACGCCCGCGAGTTCCACGAGGAAACCGTGCGCAAGCTCGATGCCTTGCACTATTACGATTGCCTGCGCGCCAATAAATCCATGGCGGCCTGGGGCGTGGAGGCACGCGTGCCGTTCCTCGATACCGAGTTCCTCGAGGCGGCCATGGCCTTCGATGCCCAGGCCAAGATGGTGGCCCGCAAGGGGATCGAGAAGGGCATTCTCCGCGAGGCGTTCGAGGGCGCGCTGCCGGAATCGATCCTGTGGCGGCAGAAGGAGCAGTTCAGCGACGGGGTAGGGTATGGCTGGATCGATGGCCTGAAGGCCCACGCCGAGGCCATGGTCAGCGACCGCGAGTTTGCCGCGGCGGCCGCCCGGTTCCCGGTGAACACCCCGGCCACCAAGGAAGCCTTCTTCTACCGCACGATCTTCGAGAAGCACTTCCCGGGCGAGGCCTGCGCCGCCACGGTCCCCGGTGGCAAGTCCATCGCCTGCTCATCCCCGGCTGCGCTGGCCTGGGATCCCGCCTTCGCGGCGGCCGCTGACCCCTCGGGCCGGGCCGTGCGCGGGGTGCACCTGGAGGCCCTGCCAGCCTGATGCCCATGCCCTGCAGGAGCGGGGGGGGGGGGGGGGGGGGGGGGGGGGGGGGGCCCGCCCCCCCCCCCCCCCCCCCCCCCCCCCCCGCTCCTACAGGGCCCGGCCGTACAAGGAAGGGCCGTGATTTGGTAGCATTGGACGTTTCGGCGGCGCCTCCCGCGCCGCACCTGCAGGCAAGCTAACCATGATCGAGACCAATCCGATCCTCGCGCAGATCGCGGACCTCAAGGGCCGCGTCGAGTCGCTTAGGGGGTATCTTTGACTACGCCGTCAAGAAAGAACGGCTAGAGGAAGTCAACCGCGAACTCGAGAGCCCCACCGTCTGGGATGATCCGAAGCGCGCGCAAGAGCTTGGCCGCGAACGCGCCCAGCTCGACACCATCGTCACCGGCGTCGAAGAGATGACCGCCGCGCTGGATGATGCGAAGGAGCTGCTCGAGATGGCCGCCGCCGATGGCGACGAGGCCACCGTAGCCTCCATTGTCGATGACGTGAACAAGGTTGACGGCCGGATCAGCAAGCTGGAATTCCAGCGCATGTTCTCCGGCGAACTCGATAACTCCGCCGCCTTCGTCGATATCCAGGCCGGTGCCGGTGGTACCGAGGCCCAGGACTGGGCGGAAATCCTGCTGCGCATGTACCTGCGCTGGGCCGAATCGCGTGGCTGGAAGGCCGAGCTGATGGAAGTGTCCGGTGGCGAAGTCGCCGGTATCAAGTCCGCCACGTTCCGCGTGGAAGGCGATTACGCCTACGGCTGGCTCAAGACCGAGATCGGCGTGCACCGCCTTGTCCGCAAGAGCCCGTTCGATTCGGACAACCGCCGCCATACCAGCTTCACCTCGGTGTTCGTTTCGCCGGAAGTGAACGACGATATCGAAATCGATATCAACCCGGCCGACCTCAAGACCGACGTGTACCGCTCGTCGGGCGCCGGCGGCCAGCACGTGAACAAAACCGAATCGGCCGTGCGTATCACGCACATCCCGACCAATACGGTCGTGGCCTGCCAGACCGAACGTTCGCAGCATGCCAACCGCGATCGTGCGATGAAGATGCTGAAAGCGAAGCTGTACGAGCTGGAAGTGCAGAAGCGCAACGCCGAAAAGGATGCGCTGGAAGCCACCAAGTCCGATATTGGCTGGGGCAGCCAGATCCGCAACTACGTGCTCGATCAGTCGCGCATCAAGGATCTGCGCACCGGCATCGAACGCTCCGACACCCAGAAGGTGCTCGATGGCGATCTCGATGAATTCGTCGAAGCAAGCCTGAAGGCCGGCCTCGAAGCCGGCTCCAAGCGCATCGACGCCTGATGAAACCCCGGGGGCGCATGGGCGCCCCCGTTTCCCGAAAGCAACCCAAGCGAAGCCATGACTGACGAAACCCGCGACGACACCACCGGCACTTCCGACGAGAACCGACTGATTGCCGAGCGCCGCGAGAAACTGAAAGCGCTGCGCGCGCAGGGCATTGCCTACCCGAACGATTTCAAGGTCGATAGTTTCGCGGGCGACCTACAGGCCGAGTTCGAGGACAAGGACACCTGGACGGCCGAGGCGATTGAAGCAGCGCCGCGCCAGGTAGCCGTGGCCGGCCGCATCCTGCTCATGCGCGGGCAGGGCAAGGTCAGCTTCGTCACGCTTCAGGACGGCACCGGCCGCATCCAGCTGTTCGTACACCAGGGCACCGTGGGTGAAGAGGCATACAACGCGTTCAAGCGCTGGGACCTTGGTGACATCGTCGGCGCCACGGGCACCCTCATGCGCACCAAGACCGGCGAGCTCTCGGTCAAGGTGGAATCGATCCGTCTGCTGACCAAGTCGCTGCGTGGCCTTCCGGACAAGCACCACGGCATGGCCGACGTGGAGCAGCGCTACCGCCAGCGCTACGTCGACCTCATCGTGACCGAGGAAGCGCGCCGCACCTTCCAGCTTCGCTCGAAGATCGTCAGCCACATCCGCCGCTGGCTCGAGGCGGCGCCGCGCCGCTTCATGGAAGTCGAAACGCCGATGATGCACGTGATCCCGGGCGGTGCCACGGCACGCCCTTTCACCACGCACCACAACGCGCTCGATATCCCGCTGTTCCTGCGCGTGGCGCCGGAGCTTTACCTGAAGCGCCTCACCGTGGGCGGCTTCGACCGCGTGTACGAGATCAACCGCAATTTCCGTAACGAGGGCGTGTCCACCCGGCACAACCCCGAGTTCACCATGCTCGAGCTGTACCAGGCGTATGCCACGTACCACGAGATCATGGATATCACCGAGGGCCTGATCCGCTCGGCTGCCACCGATGTCATCGGTAACACAGTCATCGAGTGGGATGGCGCGAGCATCGACGTTGGCCCGGCGTTCCGCCGCTGGCGCATGGAAGATGCAGTGCTCGAGCTCAACCCGGAGATCAAGCCGGGCGACCTGCGCAACCGCGAAGCCATGGCGGCCCATGCGGTGCGCCTGGGTATCCAGGTCAAGCCGTCGTACGGCTGGGGCAAGCTGCTGCTCGAAATCTTCGAAGCCACGGTGGAACACACCCTGGTGCAGCCCACCTTCATCACCGATCACCCGGTGGAAGTCTCGCCGCTCGCCCGCGAGAGCGATACCGACAAGGGCATCACCGATCGCTTCGAGCTGTTCATCAACGGCAAGGAAATTGCCAACGGCTTCTCCGAGCTCAACGACTCGGAAGACCAGGCCGCGCGCTTCCAGGCCCAGGTGGATGCGAAGGATGCCGGCGATGACGAGGCCATGCACTACGACGCCGACTACATTCGTGCGCTCGAAGTGGGCCTGCCGCCCACCGGTGGCCTCGGTGTCGGTATCGATCGCCTGGTGATGCTGCTCACCGGTTCGTCGTCTATCCGCGACGTGCTGCTGTTCCCGACCATGCGCCCCGAGGCCTGATCCCATGTTCTACGCCATCACTGGTATCGATCACCCGAATTCCCTGGCTAACCGCCTTTCGGTGCGCCCGGCCCACGTGGCCCGCCTTTCCGCGCTAAAGGAAGAAGGCCGCCTGAAGCTGGCCGGCCCGTTCCCGGCCATCGATTCGGAGGATCCGGGCGAGGCCGGCTTCACCGGTAGCCTGATCGTGGCCGAGTTCGAAAGCCTCGAGGCCGCCCAGGCCTGGGCCGAGGCCGACCCGTACATTGCGGCCGGCGTCTATAAGGAAGTGACGGTTCGCCCCTTCAAAGTGGTCCTGCCGTGACCGCGGAGAAAGTCGCGATGATCCGCCAGCGCCTGACCGAGGCGCTGGCCCCGGTCGAGCTGGATGTGATCGACGAGGGCCACAAGCACGCCGGCCATTCGGGCGAGGGCAAGGGCCATTTCTTTGCCCGTATCGTCAGCCCGGCGTTCGCCGGCAAAAACCCCATCCAGCGCCATCGCCTGGTCTACCAGGCCCTGGGCGATATGATGCCCGATAGCATCCACGCCCTTTCGATCGACGCCAAGGCTCCCGGGGAATAAGGCCGAACCACGGTCTTCCGGCCCCCTGCGGGGCCCTGTAGGAGCTCGCTTGCGCGCGATCACACCGGCCGCAGTCCGTGTCG
Source organism: Luteibacter sp. 621 (assembly GCF_050435445.1). Classification (NCBI taxonomy): domain Bacteria; kingdom Pseudomonadati; phylum Pseudomonadota; class Gammaproteobacteria; order Lysobacterales; family Rhodanobacteraceae; genus Luteibacter; species Luteibacter sp. 621. The sequence continues at coordinate 77,938 of NZ_JBNDKI010000016.1, forward strand.
CGTGCAAGCACGCTCCTACAATCAGTCAGTTACGCTATTATCCTCGCGTAATTTCGCGTATTGCGCCAGGGTAACCCCTTTGGCAAAGTGATCGATCAGCCAAGGGGTGGCTGAAAGCCCGCGTCCCAACGGAACCAAACATGCGTCTGACCACGATCAAGCTGGCGGGGTTTAAGTCCTTCGTGGACCCCACCACGCTGCACCTGCCCACCAACATGACCGGCGTCGTCGGTCCGAATGGCTGTGGCAAGTCGAACATCATCGACGCCATCCGTTGGGTCATGGGTGAATCCGCGGCCAGTCGCCTGCGTGGCGACTCGCTTACGGACGTCATCTTCTCCGGCTCCAGCGCCCGCAAGCCCGTGGGCCAGGCGGCGGTCGAACTCATCTTCGATAACGCTGACGGCACCATACAGGGCGAATACGCCAGCTTCGCCGAGATCTCGGTGAAGCGCGTGGTCAGCCGCGATGGCCAGTCGTCGTATTACCTCAATGGCGCGCGCTGCCGCCGCCGCGATATCACCGACCTGTTCCTCGGCACTGGCCTGGGCCCGCGTTCCTACTCGATTATCGAGCAGGGCATGATCAGCCAGATCATCGAAGCGGCGCCGGAAGAACTGCGCACCCACCTGGAGGAAGCCGCCGGCATCTCCAAGTACAAGGAGCGCCGCAAGGAAACCGAAAGCCGCATCAAGTCCACCCGCGAGAACCTCGACCGCGTGCGCGACGTGCGGGATGAGGTCGAGAAGCAGCTGGATCACCTGAACCGCCAGGCTCGCGCCGCCGAACGCTGGAAGGCCTTCAAGGAAGAGCAGACCCGCCGCGAAGCCGAGCTGCGCGCGCTCGAGTACCGCACGCTCGACCGTCAGCGCCAGGGCGAAGGTTCGGGCCTGCGCGAGTACGAAATCGAAATTGAAAAGCACACCGCCACCCAGCGCCAGGTCGAGGCGCAGATGGAGACGGTGCGCGAACGCCACCAGGGCGCCAGCGAGCACCTGAACCAGGTGCAGGCCGAGGTCTATAAGGTCGGCGCCGAGATCGCCCGTGTTGAACAGCAGGTGCGGCACAACCGCGATCTTGCAGAGCGGCTGACCCGCTCGAAGGCGGAAACGGATCGCGAGCTCGGTGAACTGCAGGGCCATATCGACGCTGACCGTGAGCAGGTGGAAACCCTGCGCATGGCGCTGGCCGAGGGCGAGCCCAAGCTGGAATCGTTGCAGCAGATCCAGGATGACACCGGCGAAGCGCAGCGCAGCACCGAATCACGACTGGCCGATTGGCAGCAGCGCTGGGATACCCACACCCGCGGCGCGTCGGAATCCACCCGCGCGGCGGAAGTGGAGCGCACCAAGCTGGCCTACCTCGATCGCCAGGCCGTGGACTTTTCGCGCCGGCGCGAAGCCCTCGAGGCCGAGCAGAAGGCGACTGACGTGGCCGCACTGGATGCGGCGGCGGAGCAGCTCGATACTGAACACGATACGCAGCGTGAGCGCGTGGAACAGCTGGGTGGCGTGCTCGACCAGCACAAGGTGGCCTACGAGCGCGTGCTCGATGACGAGCGCCAGGTGCAGTCGGCACTGAACGATGCCCGCCAGCAGTTGCAGACCGCACGCGGCCGCCAGGCCTCGCTGGAGGCCTTGCAGACCGCCGCGCTGGGCCAGGAAGAATCGGCCGCCACTGGCTGGCTTAAGCGCCTTGGCCTGGCCGATGCGCGCCGGCTGGGCGAATCGCTGCAGGTGGATGCGGGATACGAATCCGCCGTGGAAACCGTGCTCGCAGGCGTGCTCGATGGCGTGCTGGTTGACTCGCCGTCGGCGCTTGCGCCTGAATTCAACGCACTTGGCGAAGCCGATGTAGCGCTTTTCGCCAGCGAGAAGGGTGGCCCGGGTGCCGCCGGTACCCTGGCCGGCCATGTTCGCGGTCCGGCCGCGGCGGTAGCGCTGCTCTCGAATGTGTTTGTCGCCGATTCGGTCGACGCGGCCGTGGCCCGCGCGGCCTCGCTTGCCGCCGGCCAGTCGGTGATCACCCGCGATGGCGCGTGGATGGGCCCGGGCTGGACCCGCGTGCTGCGTGCACAGGGCAACCAGGTGGGCGTGCTCGCCCGCGAGCGCGATATCCGCCAGCTGGCCGAACAGATTGAAAGCCTCGAAGCGACGATCGAGGAACGTACCGAGCAGCTTGAAGACCTGCGCACGCGCAAGTTCGAGACCGAACGCCAGCGCGATGACGCCCAGCGTGATCTTTATGCAGCGCACCGCCGCCTTTCCGAGCTCGCCGGCCAGTTGCAAAGCCATCGCGGCAAGATGGAAACCGCGCGCGCGCGTGCCGAAAAGGTCGGCGGCGAGATCAGCACGCTGGTCGAGCAGCTCGATGAGCTGCAGGGCCAGACCCGCGAAGCGCGTGCACGCCTGGATGAAGCCGTGGGCCACATGGGTGACCGCGAAGACGAGCGCCGCGGCCTGGAAAACGAGCGCCGCGAACTGCTCGAGGCGCGTGAAGAAGCCCGCATGAACGCCCGCGAGGCCGCCGACCAGGCGCACCAGCTGGCGCTCAGCATGGAATCCAAGCGCGCTGCGCTCACCTCGCTGGAGCAGGCGCTTGCGCGCCTGGATACCCAGCTGCGCCAGGTGACGATGCGCCGCGAGGAAATCGATGAACAGCTTGCGGCTGGCAGCGACCCCATCGCCGAGCTGGAGTCCGAGCGCCAGACCTATCTCGACCAGCGCCTGCTGGTGGACAAGCAGCTGGTTGATGCCCGCCGCGCGCTGGAAGATTGCGACGCGGAGTTCCGCCGCCTGGAACAGGAACGCCAGCGCGTGGAGCACGTGCTCAGCCAGGTGCGTGAGAACGTGGCCGAAAAGCGCCTTGCCGCCCAGGCATTGCAGCTACGCGCCGAACAGCTCGCCCAGGCCATTACCGCATCGGGCCTTGAGCTTGAGCCGCTGTTGGCCGAACTGGCCGAGGATGCCGAGCCTTCGCAGTGGCAGTCGCAGCTGGCCGACCTGGCGCAGAAGATCGCCCGCCTGGAGCCGGTGAACCTTGCCGCGATCCAGGAGCACGCCGAGCAATCGCAGCGCAAGGAATACCTGGATTCGCAGCTCACCGACCTGACCAGCGCCATGGAGACGCTGGAAGGCGCGATCAAGAAGATCGATCGCGAGACGCGCCAGCGCTTCAAGGAAACCTTCGATCGCGTGAACGCCGGTGTGCAGGAACTGTTCCCGCGCCTGTTCGGTGGTGGCCATGCCTACCTCGAACTGACGGGTGAAGATCTGCTCGATACCGGCGTCGCCATCATGGCCCGCCCGCCGGGCAAGCGCGTGTCGAACATCACGCTGCTCTCCGGTGGTGAGAAGGCCCTCACGGCCGTCTCACTCGTTTTCGCTATCTTCGGCCTTAACCCCGCGCCGTTCTGCCTGCTCGATGAGGTGGACGCACCGCTGGATGAAGCCAACGTGGGCCGCTTCTCGGCGATGGTCCGCGAAATGAGCGAGAAGGTGCAATTTATCTTCGTCAGCCACAACAAGGCCACGATGGAGGCCGCGCACCAGCTGTGCGGCGTTACCATGCGCGAGCCGGGCGTGTCGCGCCTTGTCCAGGTCGACCTGGCCGAAGCGTCCAAGCTCGCCGGCGTCGCCTGAGCACTACCAAAGGAACTACCGCCCCATGAATCCCGCCATCGGCCTCGCCTGGAACCCTGCCGTCGGCATCCCGATGCTTTTCGTAGGCATCGTCGTGCTCGTGCTGATCTGGCTTTTCGGCCAGCCGCGCAAGGAGCAGGGCCGGCGCAAGCCGGTGCCGGAGCAGCCCGAGCAGCGCCGCGAGCGGCGCGAACCGGTATTCGGCGGCGAGGAGCCCATGGCAGGTGACGAACTGTCGTTCAGCGCCCGCGATAACGATCACTTCGATGATCGCTTCGAGGCGCGCGATGAACTGGCCGAATCGCGCGACGATGACGCCAACGACCCGCTGTTCCGCCCTTCGCCCAAGCAGGGCGAGCTCGATGTGGATCTGCGCGCGGAACTGGAGCGCCTGGGCGCATCGCTTGCGGGCGAGCGCAAGCAGGCCGCTCATGATGAGGCCGAGCCAGCGCCCGCGCCTGCGTCGTCGCCACGCCCGGCGCAGCGTACCGAACCGCGTATCGACCTGGATCTACCGTTTGATCTGGATGAGCCTGCCGTGCCGCGCGCAACGGCCGCCGCGCCCACGCCGCCGCAGGCCCCCGCACCCGCACCTGCGCCCGCACCCAAGCCGCAACCGCAGCCGGCCCGGACGCCGCCGCGTTCCGACCTTGGCCGTCGTCCGGGCAATGCACCGGTGGAACGCATCGTCAGCCTGTACGTGGTTTCCCGCGAAGGCCAGCGTTTCCAGGGCTCTGATCTCGTCGTGGCCGCCGAGAAGGCCGGCCTCGAATTCGGCGATATGGGTATCTACCACCGCCTTGTGGATGGGCACCCGGAGAAGGGCCCGATCTTCAGCGTGGCCAACCTGGTGAAGCCGGGCAACTTCGACATGGCGCGCATCGCCACGTTGCAGACCCCGGGCCTCTCGTTCTTCATGGCCCTGCCGGGCCCCGTCGCTGCGCTGGATGCATGGGATGCCATGTTGCCCACGGCGCAGCGCCTTGCCGAACTCCTCGATGGCCTCGTGCTCGATGAAGAGCGCAATGCCCTGGGTCGCCAGCGCATCGCCCACATCCGCGATGAACTGCGTGGCTGGGACCGCGGCCACGAAGGCGAAGAAATAAAGTTCGGCCAATAGCCCCGATCCGTGTAGGAGCGCGCTCGCGCGCGATTGGGGGGCATGCCCCTCACCAACGCCAGGGCCCGAGGCGCCACGCGCCCCGTCTTGGTGCATTCACGAAATAGCAACACCCATCTGCGCCAATGTGATTGCTTCGCGTGCCCGGGTCATTGGCACGATGCACACATCCGGCCCGGCATGCTTGTGTCCAACCCCCTTGGGAACACGAGGCAATGTCGGCAAGCATGCGTGCGCCTTTCTGCATTTATTACCTGCATCCGCTGATCGCCGGCCCGATGACGGGGTGGAATGCGTGGATTGAGCACGCTGCCGGGCTCGGCTTCCGGCAATTGCTCATCGCGCCGCCTTTCGAAACGTCACCCGCCGGTGATGTGTTTGTCACACGGGATTTCGATCGACTGAACCCTGCGCTTGCCGCCGATGGCGATGCGAGCACGCGCATCGAACAGCTCGCAAAAGCCTGCCGGGCGCGCAACCTGGAGCTGTGGCTCGATCTGCCGCTCGATGAGCTGGCCTCTGATGCACCCGTGCGCCAGGAAAACCCCGGTTGGTTTCGCGCTGTTGCCACCGAACACGGCACCCCCGATCCGCGCTGGACGCCGAGCGAAAGCGACAGTGCGCGTTGGCGCCTGAATGACCCCGACGTGGCACAGGCCGCGACACAATGGTGGGTAGAGCGCTTGCGGCGCTGGGCTAAAGCCGGGGTGCTTGGCTTTCGCCTGATGCACCCACAGCGCCTGGGTGCCGCGCGGTGGAAGGCATTGATTGACGCTGTACATGCCGAATCACCCGGGGTCGGCTTTGTCGCCTGGACCCCAGGCAGCACGCCGGATGAACTGGCGGCGCTGGTGGGTTCAGGCTTCGACGCGGTCGTGAATTCCGCCGCCTGGTGGGATTTCAAAGCGCACTGGTTCGCCGACGAAGCCACGCGGCTTCAGGCCATTGCGCCCGCGCTGGCGTGCACCGAAGCGCCGTTCGCCACGCGCCTGGGCGATGAATTGGGTGAAGAGAACCAGCTCGATCACGCTTACCGTCGCGCCATCGCGTTCGCGGCCACGGCACCCGCGGGCTGGCTCATGCCGATGGGTTTCGAGTTCGCCGTGCACGATGCGCTCGATCCGCGGCGTGGCAAGCCCCTGTTGCCGAAGGATCTTGCGAGCAGCGCGGCCGCGAACCTGACCGACACGGTGAAGGCCGCCAATAAGGCAGTCGGCGAAGAAGTCCCTGGCACACCGCTCGTCAGTGCCCACGGCGGCATAGCGACCTTCCTCACGGTGGAGGGTGCCGATCCGCGTACGGCTGCCCACGCCACGCTGACGATCGTCAACGCCTCGCTCGATCGCGAATCACTCATCACGGCCAGCGATGCGCTCGCTGGTGCGGCAAGCCACTTCTCGCCCTGGGCTACGCCCGATGGGCGCAAGGTATTCGACCAGGGAGATAGCGTGGTTCTCGAACCCGGTGCGGTACTCACCTTGTCCGGCACGCCCGGGCAGCCCGCGAAACGCAAGCTCGGCGCCACGGCACAGAAGGAGGCCATCAACGCCGCGACGAGGGCGCCGCGCGTTGCGATTGAAAGCGTCCAGCCTGCGGTCGATGGCGGACTGTTTCCCGCCAAGCGCATCGTGGGCCAGCCGGTCACGGTGACAGCCGATATTTTTGTCGACGGGCACGAAGTGCTTGCCGCGCGGCTGCGCTACCGCGCGCAAGACGAGAAGGCATGGCGCGAAGTGGCCATGGCGCTGGACAACAACGACATCCACGCGGCGACGTTTACGCCGACACGCATTGGCCGCCACGAGTTCCAGCTTGAGGCCTGGCACGATCCCTACGGCAGCTACCACCACGAACTCGAGGTGAAGCACGCCGCGGGCGTCAACGTGGCCCTGGAGCTGGAGGAGGGTCGCCTGATCGTCGAGGCGCGCGCCAGGGACGCCTCGGGCCCGAAGGCCAAAGCCCTGCGCAGCCTTGCTGCTGCCGTGGCGAAGGCCGAAGGCGAAGAACGCGTCGAGCTGCTGCTGGCTGAGAGCACCGTCGAGCTGATGGCGGTGACCGATCCGCGCACGCGATCGACCACGACCCAGGCCTATGTCATCGAGGTCGATCGCCGCGAAGCCTTGTTCGCCAGCTGGTACGAACTTTTCCCGCGTTCGATGACCGGCGACAAGGCAAAGCACGGCACGTTCCGCAGCACGATCGATCGCTTGCCCGCCATCCGCGACATGGGCTTCGACGTGCTGTATTTCCCGCCGATCCACCCGATCGGCAAGGCGTTCCGCAAAGGACCGAACAACACGCTTACGCCAGGCCCGGATGATCCGGGCAGTCCGTACGCGATCGGTTCACCGGAGGGCGGCCACACGGCGATCCATCCGCAACTTGGCACGATCGAAGATTTCCGTGCGCTGCGTGATGCGGCGCAGGCACACGGACTGGAGCTGGCCCTGGATTTCGCCATCCAGTGCTCACCCGATCATCCGTGGTTGAAAGAACATCCGGAATGGTTCGACTGGCGCCCGGATGGCAGCATCAAATACGCGGAGAACCCGCCCAAAAAGTATCAGGACATCGTCAACGTCGATTTCTACAAGGATGGCGCCGTGCCATCACTGTGGCAGGCGTTGTGTGATGCGGTGCTGTTCTGGGCGGGGGAGGGCGTGCGTACCTTCCGCGTCGATAACCCGCACACCAAGCCGTTTCCGTTCTGGGAGTGGATGATCGCGCGGGTGCGGGCGAAATACCCGGATGCCTTGTTCCTCTCCGAAGCATTCACCCGGCCCAAGCCGATGTACCGGCTGGCGAAGGTGGGCTTCAGTCAGTCGTACACCTACTTCACCTGGCGTAACTCGAAGCAGGAGTTCATCGACTACCTGACCGAGCTGACCACCACGCCTCCGAAGGACTTCTTCCGGCCCAATTTCTTCGTCAACACGCCGGATATCAACCCATACTTCCTGCAGACCTCGGGGCGCCCGGGCTTCCTGATCCGCGCGGCGCTGGCCACGACGCTTTCGGGCCTGTGGGGCATGTATTCCGGCTTCGAGATCTGCGAATCCGCGCCCATGCCGGGCAAGGAGGAGTACCTGGATTCGGAGAAGTACGAAATCCGTATCCGCAACTTCGATGCGCCCGGCAACATCGTCGCCGAGATCACCCGGCTCAACCAGATTCGCCGTGCGCACCCTGCGCTGCAGTCCCACTTGGGCGTGCGCTTCCTGCCCGCCAACAACGACCAGGTGCTGTTCTTCGAAAAGCGCGCGGGCGATGACGTGGTGCTGGTAGCCATCAGCATGGACCCGCACAACGCCCAGGCCGCCGACCTGACCCTGCCACTTGGCGACTGGGGCTACGGCCCCGGCGATTCGCTCGATATCCACGACCTCCTGCATACCCAACCCATCGCCTGGCGCGGTCCGGTACAGCATGTGTGGCTCGGCCTCGGCCAGCCCTATGCGGTCTGGCATGTGCGGCTACCCGGAGTCTGATCCATGGCTACACGCGGCAAAGTGCACAAGCAAGCAAAGGCACCGGAGTTCTCGAAGGATCCGCTCTGGTACAAGGATGCGATCATCTACCAGGTGCACCTGAAGTCGTACTTCGACGCCAACGATGATGGCGTGGGCGATTTCCAGGGCCTGATCGAGAAGCTGGATTACATCGCGGACCTTGGCGTGAATACGCTGTGGCTGCTGCCGTTCTACCCCAGCCCGCGCCGGGATGATGGCTACGATATCGCCGAGTACAAGGCGGTGCATCAGGATTACGGCAAGCTCGGCGATGCGAAGCGCTTCATCACCGAAGCGCACAAGCGCGGGCTGCGGGTGATCACCGAGCTGGTCATCAACCATACGAGCGACCAGCATCCCTGGTTTCAGCGTGCGCGGCACGCGAAGAAGGGCTCGGCGGCGCGCAATTTCTATGTGTGGTCCGACACCGACCAGGCCTACGACGGCACGCGCATCATCTTCCTGGATACCGAGAAATCGAACTGGACCTGGGATCCGGTGGCGGGCCAATACTTCTGGCACCGCTTCTTTTCGCACCAACCCGATCTGAACTTCGATAACCCCGCCGTGCTCAAGGCGGTGATGGAAGTAATGCGCTTCTGGCTGGACATGGGCGTGGACGGCCTGCGCCTGGATGCCGTGCCGTACCTGATCGAGCGCGAGGGAACGAACAACGAGAACCTTCCCGAGACGCACCAGATCCTGAAACTGATGCGCGCGGAGATCGACCAGCACTATCCCGACCGCATGCTGCTGGCCGAGGCCAACCAGTGGCCGGAGGACACCCAGGATTACTTCGGCAAAGGCGATGAATGCCACATGGCGTTCCACTTTCCGCTGATGCCGCGCATGTACATGGCGATCGCGCGCGAAGATCGTTTCCCCATCACCGACATCATGCGGCAGACCCCGGCGATCCCGGAGAACTGCCAGTGGGCGATCTTCCTGCGTAACCACGACGAGCTCACGCTGGAGATGGTGACCGACAACGAGCGCGATTACCTGTGGCAGACCTATGCCGCGGATCGCCGCGCCCGTATCAACCTTGGCATCCGTCGCCGCCTGGCCCCGCTGCTCGAGCGTGACCGCCGCCGCATAGAGCTGATGAACTCGCTGCTGCTGACCATGCCAGGTACGCCGGTGCTGTACTACGGCGACGAGATCGGCATGGGTGACAACATCCACCTGGGCGATCGCGATGGCGTACGTACGCCTATGCAGTGGTCGGTGGACCGCAACGGGGGCTTCTCCCGTGCCGACCCCGCCAGCCTGGTGCTGCCGCCGATCATGGATCCGCTGTATGGCTTCCAGGCCATCAACGTGGAGGCACAGCAGCGCGACCCGCATTCGCTGCTGAACTGGACGCGGCGCATGCTTGCCGTGCGTAACCGTTACAAGGCGTTCGGCCGCGGCACGCTCAAGTTCCTTTACCCGGGTAACCGCAAGGTACTGGCGTACCTGCGCGAGTTTGGCGGTGAGCATGTGCTGTGCGTGGCGAATATGTCGCGCACGCTGCAGGCCGTGGAGCTCGACCTGGCCGCGTTCGATGGCCAGGTGCCGGTGGATATCGTCGGCGGCACATCGTTCCCGCCGGTGGGCCAGCTGCCGTACCTGCTTACCGTGCCGCCCTATGGCTTTTACGCGTTCCAGCTATGCCCGAATGCACAGATGCCTGAGTGGCACGACGTGCCGGCCGAGCCGCTGCCGGATTACGAAACGCTCGTGGTGCGCGGGGCACTTGTCGAAGGCCCGGTCATGGAGCATCACCGCGGCGTGATCGAGCGCCAGGTGCTGCCCGGCTACCTGGCGGTGCGCCGCTGGTTTGCCTCAAAGGACCGTGGCATCGAATCCGTGCACGTGCTTTACGCGGCGCCATGGCCCGATCGCGGCGACGACCTGATCCTGACCGAGGTGGAAGCCACGTTGGCCGATGGCGGCAAGGAGCGTTATAGCCTCCCGGTGGGTATCGCCTGGGAAGACGATAACCCGCATGCCCGTGTCCAGCAGCTCGCCCTGGCGCGCGTGCGCCGCGGCCGTCGGATTGGCCTGCTCACCGATGGCTTCGCGCTGCCGGAGTTTGCATCGGGCCTGTTGATCGGCCTGCGCAACGGTACCGAGATACCGGTCAACGGCGGCACGGTGCGCTTCGAGAAAACGCCCGTATTCGATACCGTCACGTTTGATTCGGAGATCGAAAGCCGCTGGCTTGCCGGCGAGCAATCGAATAGCTCCATGATCCTGCACGACGCCGGTGTGCTGAAGCTGTTCCGGCGCACGTCAGCGGGCATCAATCCCGAGGTGGAGATGGGCCGTTTCCTCACCGAACACGGCTACGCCAACACCTCGCCGTTGCTTGGTGAAGTCGTCCGCATCGGCGCTAGTGGCGAGCGGACCACGATCGCCGTGCTCCAGGGCTTCCTGCGCAACCAGGGTGATGCCTGGCGTTGGACGCTCGATTTCCTGCGCCGCAGCTACGACGAATACAGCCACTCGGCCGATGAAGAACGCAAGGCCGAGATCGAAGGCGGCTATGACGCATTTGCGGCTGCCGTGGGTACGCGCCTGGGCGAGCTGCATGCCCTGCTGGCGAAGCCCTCGGGTATTCCCGCGTTCGAGCCGGAGGAGGCAAGCGCGGCCGCGGCGAATGGCTGGCGTGATGCCGTGCGTGCCGAAGTGGGGCGCGCGCTGCTGGCCGTCGATAACGCGAGGGAGCTGGGTGACGACCTGCGCGCCGATGTGGAAGCGTTGCGTGGCCTTGCCGGTGCCCTTGAAGACCGCGTTGCGCGGCTGGCAAAGGCCGGCCCGGGCGCGGTGCTCACCCGCATGCACGGCGATTTCCATCTGGGCCAGATCCTGGTGGTGCAGGATGATGCCTACATCATCGACTTCGAAGGTGAGCCCGCTCGCTCGCTGGCCGAGCGGCGCAGCAAGGGTACGCCGTTGCGCGATGTCGCGGGCTTCCTGCGCTCGCTGGATTACGCGGCCGCCATGGCGCGGCGCGGCGAGGATGGGCTGGCCCCGGTCGAAGACCCCGGGTTTGGTGATTACCTTGCACGCTTCCGTGAGCGCGCCACGCTGGTGTTCCTGCAGGCCTACCGCGCGGTGCTCGATGCGGCGCCGGTGCGCTGGGTGAGCGCGGATGCGCTGGCGCCACTGATCGAACTGTTCGTGATCGAAAAGGCGGCCTACGAAGTGACCTACGAGGCGGCCAACCGTCCCGGCTGGCTGGATGTGCCGCTCCGCGGACTCCTGCACGCCGCCCAGGGCGATACCGCCCAGGAACTGGAGGAGGATACGTGATCGATCCGCGCACCCACGGCCTGGCCGACCGCGCCGCCATCGATGCCCTTGTCGATGGCCGCCACGGCGATCCTTTCGCGCTGCTCGGCCCGCACGCCGTGGATGGCCGGCGTAGTGTCCGCACGCTGCAACCGGGCGCGCTGGCCGTCGAGGCCATCGATGCGAACGGCCGTGTGCTGGCAGAACTGCACAAGGTGCACGACGGCGGCCTGTTCGCGGGATTCGTCGATGGCGATGGGGCGTATCGGCTGCGCGTGCGCTGGCCTGCAGCGGCGCACGATACCCATGATCCCTATGCCTTCGGGACGCTTCTCGGTGATGACGACCTGGGTCGCCTGTCCGATGGCTCTCACATAGAGCTGTTCCGCTGCCTGGGCGCGCATCCCACCACCATCCATGGCGTGCACGGCGTGCGCTTTGCCGTGTGGGCGCCGAACGCGCAGCGCGTAAGCGTGGTCGGTGATTTCAACAGCTGGGATGGACGCCGCCAGCCGATGCGCAAGCGTGTCCCGGCGGGAGTGTGGGAGCTGTTCGTACCCGGTTTGCTGCCCGGTGCTCGCTACAAATACGAGGTGTGGGGCGCGGATGGTTCACTCACCCAGCGCGCTGACCCTGTTGCCCTTGCGGCGGAGCTGCCGCCCGCCACGGCGTCGATCGTGGCGGACCCCGAGGCATTCCGCTGGACCGATGACGAGTGGTTGCGCAAGCGCGGCAACCTGCATCACGCGGGCTCGCCGATCTCGATCTACGAGCTCCATCCGGGTTCGTGGCTGCGCGGCAAGGACGGCGAGGAGCTGCACTGGGATGATATCGGCGAGCGCCTGATTCCTTACGTGGCCGGGATGGGTTTTTCCCACATCGAGCTACTGCCGATCTCCGAGCACCCGTTCGGCGGTTCGTGGGGCTACCAGCCGCTCGGTCAGTTCGCGCCCACGTCGCGCTTCGGCACGCCCGAGGCATTCGCGCGCTTTGTGGACCGCTGCCACGAGGCGGGCGTAGGCGTCATCGTCGACTGGGTGCCGGCGCATTTCCCGACGGATATCCACGGCCTGGCTCACTTCGACGGTACGCCGCTCTACGAGCATGCCGACCCACGCGAGGGCTACCACCAGGATTGGAACACACTGATCTTCAACCTCGGTCGCAACGAGGTTTCCGCGTTCCTCATTGCCAGCGCGCTGGCGTGGCTGGAGCGCTTCCACGTGGATGGGCTGCGCGTGGACGCGGTGGCTTCCATGCTGTATCGCGATTACTCGCGCAAGCATGGCGAATGGGTGCCCAACATCCATGGCGGCCGCGAGAACCTGGAATCCATCGCGTTCCTGCGCCGGGTTAACCAGCTGGTGACCGAGCGCCATCCCGATTGCATGACCATCGCCGAAGAATCCACGGCATGGCCGGGCGTGACCCGGCCGGTGGGCGAGGGCGGCCTGGGCTTCACGTTCAAATGGAACATGGGCTGGATGCACGACTCACTGGAGTACATGTCGCGCGACCCGATCCACCGCCGTTGGCACCACGGCGAAATGACCTTCAGCATGATCTACGCGTACTCCGAAAAGTACGTGCTGCCGCTGTCCCACGACGAGGTCGTGCACGGCAAGCGCTCACTGCTGGGGCGGATGCCGGGTGATGAGTGGCAGCGGTTCGCCAACCTGCGCGCCTACTACGGGTTCATGTGGGGGCACCCCGGGAAGAAGCTGTTGTTTACCGGCGGCGAGATCGCCCAGCCGCACGAGTGGAACCACGACGCCCAGATCGCCTGGGACTTGCTCGACGCGCCGCTGCACCTGGGTATGCAGAAGCTGGTCCGGGACCTCAATCGCTTCTTCGGCACCACACCGGCCATGCACGCATGGGATACCGACCCGCGCGGTTTTCGCTGGGTGATCGGCGATGACGCCGAGCAGAGCGTGTTTGCGTGGCTGCGCTTTGCCGAAAACGGCAGGCCGGTGTTGGTGATCAGCAACATGGTGCCGACCCCGCGGCACAGCTTCCGCATTGGCGTGCCCGAGGGCGGCCGCTGGCGCGAGGCGATCAATACGGATGCCGCCGAGTACGGTGGCTCCGGTGTCGGCAACGAGGGCGAACGTCACGCCCAGGATGTGCCTTCGCATGGGTTCGACCGTTCGCTGGTCGTAAGCCTGCCACCCCTGGCCACGTTGATGTTCGTGGCCGACTAGAGAGGAACGCGATGCCCACTTTTCCCGAACGCATGCAGTCCGGATCGCCGTATCCGCTTGGCGCCAACTGTGACGGCATGGGGACGAACTTCGCCGTGTTCTCGGCGCACGCCGAGCGCATCGAGCTATGCCTGTTCGATCCCTCTGGAAAGCGCGAAATCGCCCGCTACGACCTGCCCGAATGCACGGATGAAATCTGGCACGGGTACTTGCCCCGCGTCCGCGGCGGCACGCTGTATGGCTTTCGTGCCCATGGCCCTTACGCGCCCGAAGAGGGCCACCGTTTCAACCCGCATAAACTACTGCTGGACCCGTACGCCCGGTTGTTGCACGGCCAGGTGCGCTGGTCGGATGCATTGCACGGCTACCGGGTGTCTTCACCGCGCGCGGATCTGTCGTTCGATCGCCGTGACAGCGCCGCGGCCATGCCGAAGGCGGTGGTGGTCGATGAGCCCATGCACTGGACACAGGGCAACCGGCCGCATACGCCCTGGAATGAGACGGTGGTGTACGAGACCCACCTGAAGGGATTCACCCGCAACCTTAAGCGCATTCGCCAGCATGAGCGTGGCACGTTCATCGCGCTGGCCGATCCTTACGTCGTGGATTACCTGGTCAAGCTGGGCGTGACCGCGGTTGAGCTTCTTCCGGTGCACGCGTTCCTGCAGGATCGCCGCCTGACCGAGATGAAGCTGCGTAACTATTGGGGCTACAACACCCTGGCTTTTTTTGCCCCGGAACCGGCCTACCTGGCCGAGGGCGCCCTGAACGAGATCCGCGCCGCGGTGCAGGCGCTGCACGCCGCGGGTATCGAGGTGATCCTGGATGTGGTCTACAACCATACCTGCGAAGGCAGCGAGATGGGCACGACCATGTCGTTCCGCGGCCTGGACAACAAGAGTTACTACCGGCTGATGCCGGACAACCCGCGTTACTGCATCAACGATACCGGCACCGGTAACACCGTGAACACGGCACACCCCCGGGTGTTGCAGCTGGTGATGGATTCCCTGCGCTACTGGGTGAATACCTTCCACGTCGACGGGTTCCGTTTCGACCTTGGCGTGAGCCTTGGGCGCGAGGAAAACGGCTTCGACCCGAACTGTGGCCTGTTCGATGCCATGCGCCAGGATCCGGTGCTGGCCAACGTAAAGCTTATTTCCGAGCCGTGGGATATTGGCCCGGGCGGTTACCAGCTCGGCAACCACCCACCAGGGTTTGCCGAGTGGAACGGCAAGTTCCGCGATGACGTGCGCAAGTTCTGGAAGGGCGATTCCAACATGCGTGGCATCCTGGCCGGCCGCCTGCAGGCCTCCGGCGAGTTGTTCGATCACCAGCGCCGCAAACCCTGGGCATCGGTGAATTTCCTTACCGCGCACGATGGCTTCACGCTGGAAGACCTGGTCAGCTACAACGACAAGCACAACCTTGCCAACGGCGAGGACAACCGCGATGGCGGTAACGATAACGAGAGCTATAACCACGGCGTGGAGGGCCCGACCGAGGATCCGGCGATCCGCCAGGCGCGTGACCGGGTCAAGCGCGCCATGCTTGCTACCCTGTTCTTCTCCCACGGCACGCCCATGTTGCTGGGCGGCGACGAGTTCGGCCGCACCCAGGACGGCAACAACAACGCGTACTGCCAGGACAATGAGATCTCCTGGTACGACTGGAAGCTGGCCACGTCGGATCGCGGCAAGGAACTCACCGATTTCGTCGGCCGCCTGGTTCGCCTGCGCGAACAGCACCCGACCCTGCGCGCGGCGCACTTCCTGCGCGGCGACACCGATGTGCTACCCGGTATTCGCGAAGTGGCTTGGTTCGACGAAAGCGGCTCGGAGATGACCCAGGAGACCTGGGGCTACACCGAGGGCCGCCTGCTGGCCTTGCGTCGTGCCCAGGCCTATGGCGACAAGCGCGCAGATGTCACGCTCGTGATGATCAACGCGACGCCCGAGATGCACGTGTTCCACATCCCCCAGCCTGGTGTGGCATGGCGTCGCCGGTGCAATAGCGCAGAACCCGCGGCGCCTGAGGTCGCATGGAGCGAACCCACCATCGAGGTCGAAGGCCATAGTGTCGTATTGCTCGCCGCCACGGTGAGGGTGGAGCAGGCATGAGCGCACGTTTTGCCCACGCCATGCCGTATGGTGCGCGGCCGATGGGCGACGGCAACACGCGTTTCCGCTTGTGGGCACCCGACCTGGATTCCGTGGCGCTGGAATGCCAGGACGGCCACGTCGCGTCCATGCGGGCCCTGGATGACGGGTGGTTCGAGTGCATCTGCCCGCGCGGCGCGGGCTGCGCATACCGGTTCCGCCTGCGCGATGACCTTGCGGTGCCGGATCCGGCATCGCGGCGTCAGGTGGGCGGCGATGTTCACGGTTACAGCGTGGTGGTGGACCCGGCGGCGTACGAATGGCGGCACGTGGCATGGCAGGGCCGGCCGTGGCACGACACCGTGCTGTACGAGCTGCATGTGGGGGCGCTGGGCGGTTTCGCGGGCGTGGAGAAGGCGCTGCCCCAACTTGCCGAGCTGGGCATCACTGCCGTGGAGCTGATGCCGGTCGCCGAGTTCGCCGGGTCACGCAACTGGGGCTACGACGGTGTGCTGCCATACGCCCCCGCCGCGGCTTACGGCACGCCGGACGAGCTGAAGTCACTGGTCGATACGGCGCATGGGCTGGGGCTGATGGTGTTCCTTGATGTGGTCTACAACCACTTCGGTCCCGAAGGGAACTACCTGCACGCCTATGCCTCCGGGTTTTTCAATGATGAGGCCGATACGCCCTGGGGTTCGGCCATTGGCGTGTCGACGCCCCAGGTGGGCGACTTTTTCGTGCACAACGCGCTGTACTGGATCGAGGAGTACCAGGTCGACGGCCTGCGGTTCGATGCGGTGCATGCCATCGGCAACCCGGGCTGGCTCTCGTCCCTGGCGGCGCGGGTACGTGCCGCCGTAGGTAACCGCCGCCAGGTGCACCTGGTGCTGGAGAACGAGGCCAACCAGGCAAACCTGTTGGGACGGGGGCGCTTTGATGCGCAGTGGAACGACGATTTCCATAACGCGTTGCACGTGTTGCTTACGGGTGAGCATGAGGGTTACTACGCGCATTACACGGCGCCGATGGAAAAACTCCTGCGTAGCCTGCGCGAAGGCTTTGCGTTCCAGGGCGAGAAATTTGCCGGCCGCCGTCGCGGTGAACCCAGTAGCCACCTTGCGCCCGCGCGCTTCGTCAACTTCCTGCAGAACCACGACCAGGTGGGCAACCGCGCGTTCGGTGAGCGCCTGACGACGCTGGTGGCGCCGGAGGTGGTCGAGGCGGCCTTGGTACTGCTGCTTCTCGCACCGTTCGTGCCCATGCTGTTCATGGGCGAGGAGTGGGGTAGCCGCACACCGTTCCTGTTTTTCACCGACTTTCCGGACGAGACGTTGCGGGCTGCGGTGCGTGAGGGTCGGCGCAAGGAGTTCGCAGCGTTCACCCATTTCGGCGGCGACGCGATTCCCGACCCCAATGACCTGACTACGTTCGAGCGCTCGATACCTGCGCACGACAGCGAGCGGGCCGAGGTGCGCATGGCGCTCGTACGGCGACTTATCGCCCTGCGTGCCAGGCATGTGGCACCGCACATCGACACCGCCGCGAGCAAGGCGGCGGTTGCCCTGGGCGACAAGGCTCTCATGGCTTCGTGGTCGTTGGGTAACACGGGCACCCTGTCGCTCTTCATCAACCTGGGCGACACCGATGCGGCGGTGACCCAACCACCTTCCCCCGCGGCAGCCTGGCTGCATGGCGATGCCGCGGATATCGCTTCCCTTTCACGCGGGCTGCTCCCAGCACACCGCGCCCTTGCTTGCCTGGAGTCCTGACCGTGAACGCCCCCCTCGACGATCGCCTTGCACTGCTGGCCGAACAAGCAGGCGTTGATGTGCACTGGCGCGATGCGCTGGATCGTCCCCAATCGGTGCCTGCCGATACGTTGCGTGCGGTATTACGGGCGCTTGGGTTACCGGCCGATAACGCGGGCGATGTCGAGGAGAGCCTGCATCGGCTTGAGGAAGAGCGGGCTGGTAGCTTCCTGCCACGGCTGATCACCGCGGACGTGGGGACGGACATCCAGGTGGCCCCCGTGCCGCGCGGCCGCACGTGGAAGCTGCTGGGTGAGGGCGATGCAACGATCGGCGAAGGCGAGCTGGCCTCTGGCGATAGCCGTCTGCCGGCACCGCGTGAGCCCGGTTACTACACGCTGTTCCTCGACGATGCCGAAATTACCCTGGCCGTAGCACCGTCACGTGCCTTCGGCGTTGCCGATGTGAAAGGGCTGCACCGACCGTGGGGCACGGCCGTACAGGTATCCGGCCTGCGCCGCCCGGGCGATGGTGGGATTGGTGATTTCACCGCGCTCACCCTGTGTGCCAGGGCGGCGGCGGAGAAGGGCGCGGATGCGCTGGCGATCAGCCCCGTGCATGCCCTGTTCGCGGCGGCGCCGGAACGCTATAGCCCCTACGCGCCGTCGAGCCGCCTGTTCCTCAATGGGCTCTATGTGGATCCGGTGCAGACCAGCGGCGAGCAGACCGTGCGGGCGGTGATCGATACACACAACCTGCGCCAGGAACTTGCCGAGCTGGAGTGGCTGGAGCTCATCGACTGGCCGCGCGCCGCGCGTGCACGCATGACCATCCTGCGCTCGGTGTATGAATGGGCCTCGGTGGATTTCGCCCACTCGGAGCGGTTCGCCGCGTTCCGCCGCGAGCAGGGTGAAGCCCTCGAGCGCCACGCGCGCTTCGAGGCACTTCATGCTGACTTCACCGCGCATGGCCGCCCGGGCGGCTGGCAGGGCTGGCCTTCCGCTTTCCATGATCCCTCCAGCCCGGAGGTGGCTGCCTTCGCGCGCGAGCACTCGCGCGAGGTCGGCTTCCACGCGTGGCTGCAATGGCTTGCCGCACAGGGGCTTTCCGGTGCACAGAAGGCCGCGCGCGAGGCAGGCATGAAAATCGGTTTGATCGCCGATCTTGCGGTCGGGGCGGATTCCGGCGGCAGCCATGCATGGGCTCACCAGGCCGAGATGCTCCGGGGCCTTTCCGTCGGCGCACCACCCGATGCGCTGAACCGCCTTGGGCAGGACTGGGGCCTTACGACGTTCTCGCCTCGTGGCCTGCGCGATACAGGCTTCCGCGGCTTCATCGGCATGTTGCGTGCGGCCCTGGCGTATTCGGGCGGCGTACGTATCGACCACATTCTTGGGTTGAAACGCCTGTGGATGGTGCCGCACGGCGCCGGGGCCACCGAGGGCGCCTACGTGCGCTACCCACTCCAGGATCTGCTGCGCCTCATCGCGCTGGAAAGCCACCTGCACCGCGCCATCGTGATTGGTGAGGACCTTGGCACGGTGCCAGCGGATTTCCGCCAGGCGATCGGCGAGAAGTGCGTGCTGGGCATTCGCGTCCTCTGGTTTGAACGTGCGGCCGATGGCGGTTTCGTCTCGCCGCACGATTGGTCCGCCACGGCGATGGCGACGACCAGTACGCACGACGTGCCGACCGTCGCAGGGTGGTGGAGTGGCCGCGATATCGAGTGGCGCAAGAAGGCCGGGCTGGATGACCCTAACCTCGATGAAGTGGCCGAGCGCGAAGCCGACCGGCATCGGCTGTGGAGCGCCATGGTGGCGTCGGGCTCGGCATGGAACGAGGATGCGCCGCCCGCGGTAGACGATATCTCGCCGGTGGTTGTGGCGGCCGCAAAACATGTGGCACAGGCCCCTGCGCCGGTTGCCATCTTTCCCGTGGAGGATGTGCTCGGCCTGCATGAGCAGCCGAACCTGCCGGGGCCTACGGATGCGGTGCACCCCAACTGGCGGCGGCGCATGCCTGATTCGTCGTCGCGGTTGTTCGATGGGCCTATCGCTCATGCGGTGAGTGCGGCGATCGACCAGACCCGGAACCGTTCGTGAGCCCACCCCGCGCCCTGGCCAGGCTCCAGTTCCACGCGGGCTTTACGCTGGCTAATGCGGTAGGCGTGGTGGGCTACTACGCACGGATGGGTGCCAGCCACCTCTACGCATCCCCCATCCTGCGCGCCCGCCGGGGTTCCACCCACGGCTACGATGTGGTCGATTGCCACGAGGTGAACCCGGAGATCGGCGGCGAGGACGCCTTGCGCCGGCTGGTGGCGGCGCTACGCGAGCACGGCATGGGCCTCGTCGTGGATATCGTGCCTAACCACATGGGCATCGGCAGTGAGAACGCGTGGTGGATGGATGTGCTGCGCAACGGCCGCGAGAGCCGCTACGCCAGTTACTTCGATATCGACTGGCTTGCACCTGATCCGCTGGTACGCGGCCGTGTTCTGTTGCCCTTGCTCGGCGACGGATACGACGCCGTGCTGCGTGATGGCCATCTTCGCCTGGCGAAGCGTGGAGAGGCCTGGGTGTTGCGCCTGTATGATGACTACCTGCCGCTGTCGCCCGCCTCGGTGGCAACCCTCGGCGACGATGCATCGCGCACACACGATCCGAAGGATGACGAGGGCAGGGCGCGCCTGCACGGTTTGATCGAGAAGCAGCATTACCGCCTGGCCTTCTGGAAGCTCGCCAGCGACATGGTGAACTACCGCCGCTTTTTCGATATCAACGAACTGGCCGGCCTTCGCATCGAGCGCACGGCCGTGTTTGAAGATACGCACCGGACGATTTTCCGCCTGTACGCGGAAGGCCTCATTGATGGCGTGCGTTGTGATCATGTTGATGGCCTTGCCGACCCGCGCCGTTATTGCCGACAACTTCGCCATCGGCTGGAGCGGTTGCGTACGCAACGGCCGGCCGGCGCGCCGCGCGATGCGGCGTACCTGGTCGTGGAGAAGATCCTGGCCGAGGACGAAACATTGCGGCCGGACTGGCGCACGGACGGCACCACGGGCTATGAATTCATGGACCAGGTATCGGCCGTGCTGCACGATGAGCGCGGCGAAGCGCCCCTGACTGAGCTATGGCGCACGGTAACCGGGGATGCCTCGGATTTTGCCACGCAGGCGGTGCGCGCCCGCAGGCAGATCCTTGTCGACAGTTTTGAAGCCGAACTGGAGCGCACGGCGCGGGCGTTATTCGCCGCCGCGCGTGCCGATGTGGCGACGCGTGATGTATCCCAGGCGGCGATTCGCCGCGTGCTGATCGAGTTGCTCGTACATTTCCCGGTGTACCGCACGTACGCGGGCGGGGCAGGCCGCGATGCGTTCGATGAATCGGTGTTCGCGCGGGCCGTCGAGGGCGCATTGCGTACCTTGCGCCAGGAGGATGCCGAGCTGCTGCACCTCGTCGCGCGCTGGCTGGGTGGCGAGGCGCCGCGCGCGTTGCCGCCGGGGCCCGTGCGCCGCGCACGCGAGCGCGCCATGGCTGTCTTTCAGCAGGCGACATCGCCCGTCGCGGCGAAGGCCGTGGAAGATACGGCGGGCTACCGCTATGGGCGCCTGCTTTCGCGCAACGAAGTGGGCGTGGACGCGGCGCGCATGGCGATTCCACCTGAGGCATTTCACGCCCGCTGCGTTGAGCGGCACGCGGCGTTGCCGCACACCCTGCTGGCTACCGCGACACATGACCACAAGCGTGGCGAAGACCTGCGCGCAAGGCTGGCCGTTTTATCCGAAGTGGCCGAACGGTGGGTGATCACGGTGGAGCGGTGGCGAATGCGCCACACGGCGTTCCGCCAGCGGGCGGAGGGGCGCATGGCGCCGTCCGCATCCGACGAAGTCATGCTGTACCAGATGCTGGTCGGCGCGTGGCCTTTGGGCCTGGCGCCGGATGACGACGAGGGGCTTGAACTGTTCGCCACACGCGTAGCAGCGTGGCAGCGCAAGGCTTTGCGCGAGGCCAAGCGCTGGACCCGGTGGACCTCGCCAAACGAGCCGTATGAGGATGCGTGTGAGGATTTTCTGAGGGCCATGCTGTCGGGCGGGGCGGCGGAGGAACTGCACGCGTTCGCCGAATACATCGCCACGCCGGGCGCCGCCAATGGCCTGGCCCAGGCCGTGCTACGGCTGACCACCCCTGGCGTGCCCGATCTTTACCAGGGCACGGAGTACTGGGATTTCAGCCTGGTGGATCCGGATAACCGCCGGCCGGTGGATTTCCTGGCCCGCTCCGCTTCGCTGGAGCGGGAGTCCGCCCCGATCGATGCGATTTGCTCGTGGCGCGATGGCGCCCTGAAGCAATCGGTGATCGTGCGCCTGCTGTGTGCCCGCAAGGCGCATCCCGAGCTGTTCGCCCGGGGAACCTACCGGCCGCTGGAAGCCACGGGCCCCGCAGCCGACAAGGTACTGGCGTTCGTTCGCGAGCACCGCGGGCAGAAGCTGGTCGTCGCGGTGGGGCGCCACCTCGCGCCCTGGCTTGCCGGCAGTTCGGCACCGGCCATTCCAGCCGAGCGCTGGGAAGGCACATCCGTCGAACTGCCTGGCGGCAGGTGGACCAGCCTGCTGGGTGGGGAAAAGAGGGAAGGGGGCGTGGCCCCCGCGGCCGAGCTGTTTGGCGACCTGACCGTTGCCGCCTGGAAAACCATGTAGGAGCGCGCTTGCGCGCGATGGGTACTGGCCGTAAGCCCGAATCGCGCGTAAGCGCGCTCCTGCAGGGGCCGGAGTGCTCCCGCGGCTCAGCCGCCCAGGTCGCGCACCAGCTGGATGTAATCCTGCATGGCCTGCTGCCGCGGCGTGCCGCTCAGCTTGGCCCAGGCCTCGTACTTGGCGGTGCCCACAAAGTCGAAGAAGCCAGGCTTGTCGCCGTGTACGTCCCCCTCCGAGCCCTGCTTGTACAGAGCATAGATACGCAGGAGGGTGTCGTTATCCGGCCGGTGCCCGAGCCGGGTGATATCCAGCGACGCCTGTTCGAACTGGCTCTGAAGGTCGTCTGGCATGCGGGCGGGCTGGCGTGGTGCAGTAGGTTGGGGGCTTGTAGCACGCGTGTCGAAGCGTGTCCATTGGGCGGTGTCGGAACGCGGCACGCTGTATCATGCCGGTTTCGCGACCGAGGTATCCCATGGCCCACGCGCCCGTCCCCGTCCTCACCATCGACGGCCCCTCGGGCTCCGGCAAGGGCACCATCAGCCGCCTGGTCGCCGAGAAGCTCGGCTGGCGCATGCTCGATTCCGGCGCGCTGTACCGGGCGGTGGGCTATGCCGCAGGCGCCGAGGGCATCGATCTCTCCGATGAGGAGGCCGTGACCCGCTGCGCCCAGCACATCAAGATCCGCTTCCAGGCCAGTCCCGATGGCGGTGAGACCCATGTGCTGGTCAACGGCCACGACGCCACCGACGAGCTACGCACGGAAACGGCAGGAGCGGCAGCCTCGGCCATCGCGGTGATTCCCTCTGTCCGGCAGGCCCTGGTGGACCTGCAGCTGGCTTTCCGCAAGGCCCCGGGCCTGGTGGCCGACGGCCGGGACATGGGTACGGTGATTTTCCCGGATGCCCCGTTCAAGGTCTTCCTCACCGCCAGTGCCGCCGAGCGTGCGAAAAGGCGCTATAAGCAGTTGAAGGATAAGGGGCTCAGCGTTACACTTGCAGGCCTGCAACGGGAAATCGAGGCCCGCGACCAGCGTGATGCGTCGCGGCCCGTCGCCCCGTTGAAGCCCGCCGAGGGCGCCGTCGTCATCGATACGACCGGCATGCCCATTGAGGTGGTGGTAGCAAAAGTTTTCGCCGTGGTGCGCCCGTAGGGCGCATTCGGCACATCGCCCGCGCAGTGTGCGCGGGTTCTTGGCAACGGTGCCCGGGGGCTCCATGTATGTGGCCCCTCCGTAAGCACCCACAACCGGTGGGTCCCTCGTCCGCTCGCGTTCACTGATGCACGCCTGCGCCGGGTACGGCCTTTCATAACCCTGGAATCAACATGACTGAAAGTTTTGCCGAACTGTTTGAACAGAGCCAGCAGGCCATTTCGAAGCTGAAGCCCGGCTCCATCGTCACCGGTATCGTTGTGGAAATCCGCAATGACGTGGTGGTGATCAACGCTGGCCTGAAGAGCGAAGGCATTGTTCCTATCGAGCAGTTCAAGGACGAGAACGGCGCTCTCGAAGTAGAGGTTGGTGACGAAGTCAAGGTCGCGCTCGATGCGCTCGAAGACGGCTTCGGTGAAACCAAGCTCTCCCGTGAGAAGGCCAAGCGTTCGATGGTGTGGGACGACCTCGAGCAGGCGTTCGACAAGGAAGAGACCATCACCGGCAAGATCTCCGGCAAGGTCAAGGGCGGCTTCACGGTCGATATCAAGGATGTCCGCGCGTTCCTGCCGGGCTCCCTGGTCGACGTGCGTCCGGTCCGTGACCCCGTCTACCTCGAGGGCAAGGACCTCGAGTTCAAGATCATCAAGCTCGACCGCAAGCGCAACAACGTGGTCGTCAGCCGCCGCGCCGTCGTCGAGACCGAGTTCTCCGAAGAGCGCGAGAAGCTGCTTGAGCGCCTCACCGAGGGTGCGGTCGTCAAGGGTGTGGTCAAGAACCTCACCGATTACGGCGCATTCGTTGACCTCGGCGGCATCGATGGCCTGCTGCACATCACCGACATGGCGTGGAAGCGTGTTCGCCACCCGTCGGAAGTCGTCAACGTTGGCGACGAGCTGGACGTCCGCGTGCTGAAGTACGACCGCGAGCGCAACCGCGTTTCGCTCGGCCTGAAGCAGCTCGGCGACGATCCGTGGGTCGCGATTGCCCGCCGTTACCCGGTCGGCAGCCGCCTGTTCGGCAAGGTTTCGAACGTGACTGATTACGGTTGCTTCGTCGAGATCGAGCCGGGCGTGGAAGGCCTGGTGCACGTTTCCGAAATGGACTGGACCAACAAGAACGTCAACCCGGCCAAGGTCGTGCAGGTCGGTGACGAGACGGAAGTCATGGTCCTGGACGTGGATGAAGAGCGTCGCCGCATCTCGCTGGGTATCAAGCAGACCCGCTCGAACCCGTGGGAAGCCTTCGCCGCCATGCACAAGAAGGGCGACAAGGTGTCCGGCCAGATCAAGTCGATCACCGACTTCGGCATCTTCATCGGCCTCGATGGCGGTATCGATGGTCTCGTCCACCTGTCCGACATCTCGTGGCAGGCCTCGGGTGAAGACCTCGTCCGCAACTTCAAGAAGGGCGACGAAGTCGAAGCCGTGGTGCTCGCCGTGGATCCGGAGCGTGAGCGCATCTCGCTTGGCATCAAGCAGATGGAGCAGGATCCGTTCGGTCAGTTCATGGCCACGAACCCGCGCGGCACGGTCCTGACCGGTACGGTCAAGGAAGTGGACGCCAAGGGTGCGCTGGTTGACCTGGGCGAAGGCGTCGAGGGCTACATCCGTGCCAACGACATCGCCAAGGAACGCGTTGAAGACGCCACCCTGCACCTGAAGGTGGGTGACGCTGTCGAGGCGAAGTTCACGGGCATGGATCGCAAGGGCCGCCAGCTGCAGCTGTCGATCCGCGCGAAGGACGAGGAAGAGCTGGCCGATACCATGGCCGACTACCAGTCCGCTGCCGGTGGCACGACCAAGCTCGGCGCGCTCCTCAAGGAGCAGATGAACAAGGCCGACTAAAAAGTCGGAGTGAGGGGCGGGAAATCCGCCCCTCACTTGTTGTAACCTGTTGTTTGCGTCAGCTTTATCGAAGAACCAGGGGACCCATGACCAAGTCGGAACTGATCGAGGCGCTGGCGCGGCGCCAGACCCACCTTGCCTTCAGCGATGTGGAACTTGCCGTCAAGAGCGTGCTCGAACAGATGAGCCATGCCCTTTCCACGGGCGAGCGCATCGAGATTCGCGGCTTCGGCAGCTTCGCGCTGCACTTCCGTCCGCCGCGCATGGGGCGCAACCCCAAGACCGGTGAGGCGGTAGCCCTGCCAGGTAAGCATGTGCCTCATTTCAAGCCGGGCAAGGAACTACGCGAACGCGTAAACCTGGCCCTCGAAGACGCCGCTTCCTAAGCGGCGTTTTTTTTGGGCGCAACCTTTGGCCCTGAAAACTGTACAAATTCCAAACCGTTCCACCCCAACCCTTTCATGATTCGGGTACAGTCGCCGGATGCGTCTGATCGTCATACTTTTCCTGCTGTTGTTCGCCGCCGCCGGCATTATTTTCGGCGCGCTCAACGCCGACCTCGTGCCCTTCGATTTCGGGTTCACCCGGGCGTCCCTGCCCAAGGGTGGTGCCATGCTCGCCTTCCTGCTGGTCGGCTGGGTGCTGGGTGGCCTCACGGCGTGGCTGGGCACTTCGTTCGCCCACCAGCGCAAACGCCGCCGAGCCCTCGGCGACCGCAAGGTAGCCAGCGCGAAAGCCGCATGAACCCGATCTGGTTGTTGGCGCTCGTACCGCCCATTGCATTTGCCTGTGGCTGGTGGCTGGCACGCCGTACCGATGCCCGGCGCTCTGGCGCGCGCGTCAACGAACTTTCCTCGGATTACTTTCGTGGCCTGAATTACCTGCTCAATGAAGAGCAGGACAAGGCGCTCGAAGTATTCCTGCGCCTGGCCGAGTACAACCGGGATACGGTCGAGACGCACCTGGCCCTGGGTAACCTGTTCCGCAAGCGCGGCGAGGTCGATCGGGCTATCCGCCTGCACCAGCACCTGGTTTCGCGTCAGGGGCTGTCGGATGAAATGAAGACGGTCGCCTTGCTTGAGCTGGGCGAGGACTACATGCGTGCGGGCCTGCTCGATCGCGCAGAAACACTGTTTTCCGATCTGGTGGCCATGGATGCACTGGCGCCGTCGGCGCTGCGCCATCTCATTGCGATTTACCAACACGAGCGCGAATGGCACAAGGCCATCGACCACGCCCGCCGGCTCGAGGCCATGACGGGCGAAGAAGAGGTCGCCATGATCGCCCAGTTCTACTGCGAGCTTGCCGAGCAGTCTCGCCAGCACGGCGCCCGTACTGAGGCGCGCGATTACATCCGCGAAGCGTTTGCCTGCCAGGCCGATTGCGTTCGCGCGCACATGATCGCCGGCCGGCTTTCTTCGGAAGACGACGACATGCCCAGCGCAATCGCCTCGTACGAGGCAGCGATCGCGGCGGATATCGCGTTTGTGCCCGAGATCCTGCCGCCGCTGCTGCATTGCTATGCACGCTCGCAGCAGATGGATCGTGCGGAGACGTTCCTGCGCGAGATCATGGTGCGTTACCACGGCATCTCGCCGGTGCTCGCACTCACCCGGCTTTATGAAGGGCGCGATGGTGAGCGCACCGCGATCGATTTCCTGACCGGCCAGCTGCGCAAGCGGCCTTCCGTGCGCGGACTCATGGCGCTGATTGATGCCACGATGGACAAGGTATCCGGCGAGGCGCGCGAGAACTACCTGATCCTGCGCGACCTGACCCGCAAGCTGCTCGAAGGCCAGGCCATGTACCGCTGCAGTCGGTGCGGGTTTGGCGCAAAAGCGCACCACTGGCAGTGCCCGAGCTGCAAGAACTGGGGCACCGTACGGCCCATCCACGGTGTTGCCAACGAATGAGCCTGTCGTTGCCCGACCCGCACGTGTTCGCCGCGGGCTGCCTGCTTGTCGCTTTCCTCGTTTCGTTCGCCAGCGTGCGGGCGGCCATCGCCTATGCTCATCGCAAGGGCATGCTCGATGTGCCGGGGCAGCGGCGCTCGCATAGCGTGCCTACACCGCGCGGGGGCGGCATCGGTATCGTCATCGGTACGCTCGTGGGCATGCCTGCGGCCTTGCTGCTCCTTCCGCCGTCACCGGGGGCGGGGGTGGTCGGCGCGTTCACGGTCGGGGTGATCGCCATTGCCGCCATCGGCTGGCTGGATGACCATGGCTCACTGCCGATCAAGCCCCGGCTGCTGATCCAGGTGGCGGCCACCCTGCTTTTTTGCGTGGCGGTATCCAGCCATACCGCCAGCGTGTGGTGGGCGGTTCCGTTAGTTCTTGCGGGGGTGTGGTGTATCAACCTGCACAATTTCATGGACGGGATAGACGGCATGGCCGCCATCCAGGCCATGTTCTTTGGCGGGGCCACGGCCCTCGTCGCGGCGAGCGCGGGGGCCTACGGGATCGGCATTGCCGCGGCGGCACTGGATGCCGCGGCCCTGGGGTTCTGGTGGTTTAATCGGTCCCCGGCCCGCATTTTCATGGGCGATGTGGGCAGCGCCACGGTCGGCTTCATCGTCTTCGCCCTGACGGCCATGCTGTGGGCCTGGCGCACCGACCTCTTATGGCCTGAACTCATCCTGTCCTCGGTCTTCGTCATCGACGCGACCTTGACGCTGCTCGTGCGAATCCTGCGTGGTGCTCGCTGGTACACTCCACATCGCGAGCACCTGTACCAATGGCTCGTAAGGCGGGGGGAAACCCATACAAGGGTGGCGACGGGCTACCTGGTCTGGAATCTTTTCGTTTGTGTACCCAGCGCATGGATCGCGCTCCGCCATCCGGCGGTGGCGCCCGCATGCTGCGGGGTGGCCTACCTGCTGGGGGCAGCGGCCTGGCGTACTGGCAAGCGGTCGTGCTTGCGTCGAAGGGAGCGACATGTTTCTGCGTAAATTCATAGGCATCATCCACCCTCGCACCGCCGTCGTCGCGCACGACCTGGCCATGGCGGCATTCGCATGGTGGATTGCGAAATCGCTGCGCTACGCGCTGATGCCCGAGTCCGCGCCGGTTACCTACCTGCCCATGGAATTCCCGCTGGTCCTGCTCGTGCAGGGCGCGGTGTTCAACTGGACAGGTCTCTATAAAGGCGTCTGGCGCTTCGCCAGCCTTCCCGATCTGTGGAACATCATCAAGGCCACCGTGATCGGCTCGCTGATCATCGGCCTGGCCATGGTCATGTACGCGCGCCTGGATGGCGTGCCGCGCTCCGTGCTGCTGGTGTACCCGGTGGTGCTGGTGGTGCTGCTGGGCCTGCCGCGCCTCAGTTACCGGTTCTGGAAGGACAGCCGCATCGACCTGTTCCAGTCGGTGCCGACCAAACGCGTGCTGATCGTTGGCGCAGACCGCGCCGGCGATGCGCTGGCCCGTGACCTGCGCCGCGACAGCCGCTACAGCGTCATCGGCTTTGTGGACGATAACCTTGCCTTGCGCGGTGCGCAGATCGGCGGCGTGCCTGTGCTGGGTACGGTCGATCAACTGGCCGAGCTTTCCAAGGCTGTGGCGGTGCAGATGCTGCTGATCGCCGTGCCGGGTGCCACCACGGCGCAGATGCGCCGTATCGTGGCGTTCTGCGAAAGCACGGGCTTGCCATTTCGCACGGTGCCGCGCCTGGAAGATGTCGTCGCCGGTCGCGCGCAGTTCAACGAGATCAAGGAAGTGGCGATCGAGGACCTGCTCGGACGCGACGCAGTGGAACTCGACTGGACGGCCATTCGCGAGACCATCAGTGGCCGTCGCGTGCTGGTCACCGGTGGTGGCGGTTCCATTGGCTCCGAACTGTGCCGCCAGGTCGCTCGCCTGGGCGCGGCGTCGCTCACCGTCGTCGAGATGTCCGAGTACAACCTGTACCGCATTGGCCAGGAGCTCACCTCGGCGTATCCCGAGCTGATCTTCAACGGCGTGCTCACCGACGCCCGTGAATCGGTCGCCGTTAACCGCCTGTTCGAAGAGACCCAGCCGCAGATCGTTTTCCATGCCGCCGCGTACAAGCACGTGCCCATGCTCCAGGGCCAGCTGCGCGAAGCATTCCGCAACAACGTCCTGGGCACGCGCGTGGTGGCCGATGCCGCCGTGCGTTGCGGCGCCGAGACCTTCGTACTCATCTCCACCGACAAGGCGGTGAACCCGACCTCGGTCATGGGTGCCTGCAAGCGCATGGCGGAGATCTGGTGCCAGAATCTCGCGGCGCATACGGCGACACGTTTTATCACCGTGCGTTTCGGTAACGTCCTGGATTCGGCCGGTTCCGTGGTGCCGCTGTTCCGCCGGCAGATTCGCCAGGGCGGCCCGGTGACCATCACGCACCCGGAGATTTCGCGCTACTTCATGACCATTCCCGAGGCCTGCCAGCTAATCCTGCAGGCGGCCACGCTAGGGAAGGGCGGCGAGATCTTCGCGCTGGACATGGGCGACCCGGTGAAAATCCGCGATCTGGCTGAACAGATGATCAGGCTCGCGGGCAAGCGTCCCGGTTCTGACATACAGATTGTCTACACAGGTTTGCGTTCGGGCGAGAAGCTGTTCGAAGAACTGTTCCACCCGCTGGAGAATTACACGAGCACCACCCACGCCAAGATCTTCCAGGCCCAACACCGCCAGGTCTCGTGGGATCTGCTGCAAACGCAATTGGGCCGCGCCGAAGAGGCGGTGTGGGCCTTTGACGAAGAAACCCTGCGTCGGTGCGTATCGCAGCTGCTGCCCTCGTTCCGCTGGAGCGAGCCGCAGGTCGATAACGTGCTGCCGCTTCGCCGCAACGAAAGTGGAGACATCGCATGACCCAACCCCTGCGCACGGTGGTATTTCCGGTGGCTGGCCTCGGTACGCGCTTCCTTCCCGCGACCAAGGTGGTAGCTAAGGAGATGCTCCCGGTGCTCGACCGCCCGCTCATTCAGTACGCCGTGGATGAGGCCGTCGACGCCGGTGCCGACACGCTGGTGTTTGTCACCAACCGTTACAAGCACGCCATCGCCGACTATTTCGACAAGGCCTACGAGCTGGAAGAAAAGCTGGCGGAAAAGAACAAGGAAGAGCTGCTCGGCATCCTTCGCGGCATCCTGCCGCCGCGCGTCCGCTGCGTGTTCGTGACCCAGCCCGAGGCCCTTGGCCTGGGCGATGCGGTCCTGCGCGCCAAGGCCGTGGTGAACGAGGAATATTTCGGCGTGATGCTGCCGGATGACCTTATCTGGACGAAGGGCCGTGGCGCCCTGGGCCAGATGTCCGACCTGGCCTACAAGGAGCACGCCGGCGTGATCGCCGTCGAGGAAGTGCCCGAGAACGAGACGGACAAGTACGGCGTGGTAAAGCTCAGCGCCGAGCTCAACGATCGCACGGGCCGTATCGAACACATGGTGGAGAAGCCGAAGCCGGCCGATGCACCGTCGAACCTCGCCGTGGTTGGCCGCTACGTGCTGCCGCGCGAGATTTTCGGCTTCCTGGAGCGCACGCGCGCGGGCGCCGGTGGCGAGATCCAGCTCACCGATGCGATCGAGAACCTGCTGAAGGACAAGGGCCAGGTGCTGTCGTACAAGTTCGAAGGCACGCGCTTCGATTGCGGTAACAAGGCGGGCCTGGTGCGGGCTACGCTGGCGATGGCTCTGGAAGATCCCAAGCTGGCGCCCATCGTTCGCGAATACGCGGCGATGTAAGACGAAAAGCCCGGCTATCGCCGGGCTTTTTTTTAGGAACCCACCCTGTGGGCAACATCTTTCGCAGCGGCGCCGCAGGTGCAGTTGCACCAACGCGAACCGCATCACTTGCAAGGTGAGTTCCTACATCTGCGGGTCAGCGCACCGGCAACGTCGGCAGGAACTTCGGCCGCTGGAACGCATTAGCCTTCTGCTCCACGCCATAGGCGATCGCGATCAGCGTGGGCTCGCTCCACTTCGCGCCGAAGAACACGACGCCTACCGGTAGCTCGTGGGCGAAAGCGACGGGCAGGGTGATCGACGGATAACCCGAAATGGCGGCAGGCGCGGACACGCCGCCGACGGTCGGATCGCCGCTGACCACGTGGTCTCCCAGGACGAGATCGTTCACGAACGCCGGGCCCCAGCTCGGTGCGAGCAGCGCATCGAGCTGATCCTTCGCCAGCGCCGCGTCGATGCCTTCCGGACCCGCAAGGCGCTTATTCTTCTCGACGATCTCCTTGTACTTCGGATCGTCGAGGTCGCCCTTTTCCTGGGCCATGAGGAACAGCTCCTGGCCGAACCACGGCATCTCCTGGTCCTTGTGCGCCTCGTTGAAAGCAATAAGGTCGGCCAGCGTTTTCATGGGCTGGTTCGGGCGCGTGGCGAGGTAGGCGGCGATGTCGTGCTTGAATTCGTAGAGCATCACATCGAGCTCGTGTTCGCTGAGTTCCTTCAGGTGCGGGATCTCGACGTTATCGACCACGGTAGCGCCCTGGGCCTTCAGTAACACGATGGTCTTTTCCAGTGCGGCATCGGCATTCGGTTCGATGCCGGCGAGCTGGCGGACGATGCCGATGCGCTTGCCACGCAGTGCGTTGGGGTCGAGGAACTTCGTGTAATCGGTGGCGTGTTTGTCGGCGTCTTTCGTCGCCGGGTCGCTCGGGTCGCTGCCGGCGATGGCGCTGAGCACCGTGGCGGCGTCGGCCACGCTGCGGGCCATGGGGCCGGCGGTGTCCTGGCTGTGCGAGATGGGGATGATGCCGGTGCGGCTGACCAGGCCTACTGTCGGCTTGATGCCGACCAGGCCGGTCATGGAAGCCGGGCAGATGATCGAGCCATCGGTTTCGCTGCCGATGGCGACGGTCACCAGGCCGGCGGCTACGGCGGAGCCCGAGCCTGCGCTGGAGCCGCAGGCGTTGCGATCGAGCACGTACGGGTTGAGGGTGAGGCCCGCGCGCGCCGTCCAGCCGCTGGTAGCGTGGTTGGAGCGGATGTTCGCCCATTCGCTGAGGTTGGCCTTGCCCAGGATCACCGCGCCCGCCTTGCGCAGCCGGGCGGCGACGGCGGAATCCTTCGGTGCGGTGCTGCCCGCCAGGGCCAGTGAGCCGGCCGTGGTTTGCATGCGGTCGCCCGTGTCGATGTTGTCCTTCAGCAGGATGGGAATGCCCGCGAGCAGCCCCTTGCCTTTGCCGCTGGTTTTGCCGGCGATGGCCAGCGCATCGGGATTTGTCTCGAGCACGGCATTCACCCGCGGGCCGGCCTTGTCGATCGTCGCGATGCGATCCAGGAAGAGCTGGGTCATGCCGGTGGGCGTGAGCTCGCCGCGGGCGTAGGCCTTCTTGAGCGTGGCGATGGAGGCAAACGCATCCTCTTCGCTGGCATCGCGCGCGTGGGCGGCGAGCGGTAGCAGGAGTGCGAGCGCGACAACGAGCGCGTGGCGGTGCTGCGGCATAAGGTCTCTCCCCCGGTGGTCCGGCCGATGGTAGCCCAGTGGCCCCAGGCCGTGTGGCTATACTCAGGCAACACCCAAGGTGGACCCCAGGGGAGCAGGCGGATGCGACGTTCGTTCGGATGGACCGTGCTGGCAGTGTTTGCGCTTGCGTTTGCGGCGCACGTCCAGGCGCAGGAGGCCCCTGTGCCCGATACGCTGGAGCAGCGCATTGCCGCCTGTGCCAGCTGTCATGGTCCCCACGGCGAAGGTGGCCATAACGCCTTCAACCCCCGCCTGGCCGGCAAGCCCGCCGGTTACCTGCTTCGCCAGATGCAGGATTTCCAGAAGGGCCTGCGTCACTACGAGATCATGGAGAACATGGTCGCGCCGCTGGATGAGCCGTACATGCGCGAGATCGCGGCGTACTTCGCCGGCCAGCAGGTGCCGTACGAGAGGCATCCGACCCCGGCCATGTCGCCCGCGGCCATGGCGCGCGGTGAGCAACTGGTCACGAAGGGCGATGCGGCGAAGGGTGTGCCCGCATGCATGGCATGCCACGGCCCGAACCTCACGGGCGTGCAGCCCGATATCCCGGGTCTGGTCGGCCTCCCATACGACTATGTCAGCGCGCAACTAGGCTCATGGCGCACCAACACACGCAGCACGACAGCGCCCGACTGCATGGCCACCGTGGTCAGTCGCCTGACCGATGCAGACATCAGCGCCGTCTCGGCCTGGCTGGCCTCGCGCCCCGTGCCGCCCGACGCGCACGCGGAACCCGCCGGGAGCGTCAAGCCGCCCCTGCGTTGCGGCGTACTGGGAGGCTGACCCGATGAAGACCGCCCTCCAGATCGCCGCGCTATTGCTAGCCCTCACCGCCTGTAGGAGTGCGCTTGCGCGCGATGCTCTTACCGAAGGCCAATACCTGACCACCATCGGCGACTGTGCCAGCTGCCACACCGCCCGCAACGGCAAACCCATGGCCGGTGGCCGCGTGGTGCCCACGCCATTCGGCGCCATCCCATCGCCGAACCTCACGCCCGATCACGAGACCGGGCTGGGCACATGGAGTGCCGAAGATTTCTACCAGGCACTGCACAGCGGCAAGGCGCACGACGGCACGTCACTGTATCCGGCGTTCCCGTTCACCTCGTACACCAAGGTGACCCGGGCCGATAGCGATGCGATGTTCGCCTATCTGAAATCGCTGCCCGCGGTGCGCAACCCTGATACGCCGAACACGTTGCGTTGGCCGTACCGCATGCGCTCGCTCATGGCGACGTGGCGGTTGATGTACTTCGACGAAGGTGAGTACCAGCCCGACCCGAAGCAATCCGCGTCATGGAACCGCGGCGCCTATCTCGTCCAGGGCCTGGGCCATTGCAACGAATGCCACGCCAACCGCAACAGCTTCGGTGCGATGGTGACCGATCCCTTCCTTGCCGGCGGCCTTATCCCGGTGCAGAACTGGTACGCGCCTGACCTGTCGATGGGTCCGGAGGGTGGCCTTGCAGGCTGGAGCGAAGCCGATGTCGTGGCACTGCTTAAAACGGGCCGGTCATCGAAGGGCAGCGCACTCGGGCCCATGGCAGAGGTAGTGCTCAAGAGCACGCAGCACCTGAACGATGCCGACCTCGCTGCCATCGCCACCTACCTCAAGACGTTGCCGCCGCGCGCCCCGGTGCGTCAGCGTGGCAACGCCGTGGATGCCGCACAGGTGGCCCAGGCGGGGCAGAAGGTATACGCGCAGCACTGCGCGGACTGCCATGGCGCCGACGGCCGCGGCAAAGGCGATGCGTACCCGCCGCTCGATGGCAATGTCAGTGTGACCGAGCCGACCGGCATCAATGCGATTCGGGTGGTGCTGTCCGGCGGTTTCGCGCCGGCCACGGCTTCGCATCCGCGGCCTTACTCCATGCCGCCATTCGCGCAGGTGCTTACCGACGATGATGCGGCTGCCGTGGTTACGTACATCCGCCACGCGTGGTCGAACCGCGCGTCATCGGTGTCACCGAACGATGTGCGCGCTTACCGGTCGACGCCGGGCGGTATCTGAAGCACCTCATCCGCCATCGCTTGCCAGGTCGCGATGTTCCACGAGCCGCGGGCCTGGCCGGAGGGTGAGGGGAGTACCCACACGCTCGCGCCGCCGAAGGGCTCGCTTTGCCGTCCGGTCGCAATACCCTTGCCGAGCGCGGCCATGCCTGCCTGCTTGCTCGTAAAGGCGATGATGCGTGGTGCGAACGCCTGGACCTTCGTGCGCAGCGCTTCAACATCGAATGCATCGCGCGGCAGCTGATTATCGTTACCGTGATGGTATTTCGCGAGGTCGGTAAAACCGATGCCATAACCAGGCATCAGCGGGTACTCCGCCGGCGCGAGCAGGCGCGGCGTCAATCTCACCGCATGCAGCGCACGCCAGAACATGTTGCCCGGATGCGCGTAATAGGCCCCATCGCGCGCGGAGCGCGTACCCGCCGCCGTGCCGCAGAACACAAGGCGCAGGCCCGGCTCAAGCACGTCGGGCAGGATGTGTTGCGCGGAATCGGCATCGCTCATGCGGCTACTTTAACCTGCGTTTGATGCGCCACAACAAAGCGTCGACATACTAGCCATTAGGGTAGGGGCCCATGAACTCCTCCGACTGGATGCCCGACATCTCGCATCCGTGGACGCGTTTTGCGCTGGTGATCATCATCGCGCTCGTGGTCGCGGGCCTCATCCACCGCGCAGCCGACGCATTATTGCGCCGGTTCGCGATACGCCACCCCATGGGCGCAAGCATCGTGGCCAGGGCGAACGCGCCACTGGAAGCGATCGTGCCATTGGCGATGGTTTTGTTGGCCTTTCGTGTAGCACCCGACGAGCCGGCCCGGCTGATTGATGGGCTGGAACACCTGCTCGGCGTGTGCCTGATTGGCGCATGCACCTGGTTCCTCGTGCGCTGTATCGGCGCGGTCGAGGCCACGGTGTCGCGCTTCAATCCGATCGACCTGGAAGACAACCTGCGTGCCCGGCGCTTGCAGACGCAATCGCGGGTTCTTGCGCGAACGGGCATGGTGGTGACCGTTGTTCTGGGTATTGGCGTTGCCCTGATGACATTTCCGGCCGTTCGTCAGTTCGGCGCAAGCCTGCTGGCTTCGGCGGGTATCGCGGGCATCGCGGTGGGCCTTGCCGCCAAGCCGGTGCTGGGTAACCTCATCGCCGGCATCCAGATCGCGCTGACCCAGCCTATCCGCATCGACGATGTCGTGATCGTCGAGGGTGAGTGGGGCAAGGTGGAGGAGATCACCAGCACCTACGTGGTGGTGAAGATCTGGGACGAGCGGCGGATGATCGTGCCGCTGCAGTACTTCATCGAAACCCCGTTCCAGAACTGGACGCGCACGTCGTCGCAGATCCTTGGCTCGGTGCTGCTGTGGTTCGACTATGGCCTGCCCCTGGAGCCGCTGCGCGGCGAGATGGAGCGCATCTGCAAGGGCGCGCCCGAATGGGATGGCCGGGTCATGGTGATGCAGGTGGTGGACAGCAACGACAAAGGCATGCAGATCCGCGCCCTGGTCAGCTCGTCCAACTCCGGCAAGTCGTTCGACCTGCGCTGCAAGGTACGCGAAGGCCTGATTGCGTTCGTCCGCCGCGAATTCCCAGCCTACCTGCCACGCCTGCGCGGCGATCTCGAAAGCCAGGTCCGCGGTGTCGAAGACGCCCCAGTCCCTTTCACCGCCAAACGAGCTGGGTAGGCGCCGGGATGCTTCTGCGCGCCACGTGACGGGGCGCGGCCTGATCGCGCGCCCCCTAGCTTTTGTAGGAGCGCGCTTGCGCGCGATCCGGTGTATGACAAGGCTGATCGTGCACAAGCGCACCCGTACAAGAGCGGGCACACGCCAGCGGTATAGTGTCCGCCATCAGGCACGCCGCCCGGAGTTTTAGCCATGTCCAGCAACGAACACACCCCTGAACACGCTGCCCACCGCTGGTTCGCCAAAAGCCTCGATGATCTGGGACACGCCGAGCGCCACCTGCTCGATCGCCTCATGCAGCGCAAACTGGTCACGGAGAACATCAATGAGGTCTTCCGCGATGACATGAGCTTCGGCGAGCGCCTGGCCGACAAGGTCTCGCGCTTCGGCGGCTCGTGGACCTTCATCATCGTGTTCGCGTTGATCCTGGTGGGTTGGACGGGGGTGAACAGCTGGGTGCTGCACAAGCCATTCGACCCGTACCCTTACATTTTCCTCAACCTGATGCTGTCGATGCTGGCCGCCGTGCAGGCGCCAGTGATCATGATGAGCCAGAACCGCCAGGCGGCGAAGGACCGGATGGACGCGACGAACGATTACAAGGTGAACCTGAAGGCCGAGATCGAGATCATGGGCCTGCACGAGAAGCTGGACCAGATGCGTAACGACCAGCTGCAGCTGATGCTGATGAAGCAGCAGGAGCAGATCGATCTTCTCTTGAAGCTGGTGCGCGAGCGGGGGGATTGATTGGGCCCGCTTTTGGGCGCGATCGGCTCATTCGCGCCAGCGAATGAACCGATTCGCTAGCGCGAGGCCGGGGGCGATGCCGTTCGGATATGCACAAAAAAGCCCGGCTTTCGCCGGGCTTTTTTGTGGGCTTGCGGGTGGTGATTAACCGCCGCGCGAGGCCTTCTTGCGATCCTGTTCCGTCAGGTGCTTCTTGCGCATGCGGATTTCCTTCGGCGTGACTTCGACCAGCTCGTCATCGTCGATGAAGTCCAGTGCCTGCTCCAGGGTGAACTTGGTCGCCGGGGTCAGCTGGATCGCATCGTCCTTACCGGAGGCGCGCATGTTGGTCAGCGGCTTCGGCTTGATCGCGTTCACGGTCAGGTCGTTGTCCTTCGCGTGGATACCGATCAGCTGGCCTTCGTACACCGAATCACCTTCGGCGGCGAACAGCTTGCCGCGCTCCTGCAGCGGGCCAAGCGAGTAGGCCGGAGTGTTGCCCGCAGCGTTCGCGATCATCACGCCGTTCTGGCGCTTGGCGATCGGTGCCGGGGTGTACGGGCCGTAGTGCTTGAACACGTGGAACAGCAGGCCCGAACCCTGGGTGAGGGTCTTGAACTGGTTCTGGAAGCCGATGAGGCCGCGCGCCGGGATTTCATACTCCAGGCGCACGCGGCCCTGGCCGTCGGAGACCATGTTCTTCAGGTCGCCCTTGCGGATGCCCAGGCGCTCCATGACGCCACCCTGGTGGATCTCTTCGATATCGATCACCAGCTCTTCGATCGGCTCCATCTTCTGGCCGTCGATTTCCTTGAGGATGACTTCCGGACGCGACACGGCCAGCTCGTAGCCTTCGCGACGCATGTTTTCGATCAGCACCGAAAGGTGCAGCTCGCCGCGGCCCGAGACCAGGAACTTGTCCGCATCGGAGCCGTCTTCCACGCGGAGGGCGACGTTGTGCACCTTCTCGCGATCCAGGCGCTCACGCAGCTGGCGGCTGGTGAGGAACTTGCCGCCCGAGAGATCCTTGTTGCCGACGAACGGCGAGTTGTTGACCTGGAAGGTCATGCTGATCATCGGCTCGTCGACGCTCAGTGCCGGCAGCGCTTCCGGGGTATCCAGGGCGGTGACGGTGTCCGAGATGGTGAGGTCGGGGATGCCCGAGATGGCCACGATATCGCCGGCTTCGGCGGTGTCCTGCTCAATGCGCTCAAGGCCGAGGAAGCCGAGCACCTGCACGACCTTGCCCTGGCGCTTCTTGCCGTGGCGATCGATAACCGAAACCGGCATGCCCTTCTTCAGGGTGCCGCGCTGGATGCGGCCAATGCCGATGACGCCGACAAAGTTGTTGTAGTCCAGCTGGCTGATGCGCATCTGGAAGGCGCCTTCCGGATCCACGTCCGGCTTCGGCGCGTGCTTCATGATCGCTTCGTACAGCGGGGTCATGTCGCCTTCGCGCACGTTCTCGTCCAGCGAGGCGTAACCGTTCAGCGCCGAGGCGTAGACGATCGGGAAATCCATCTGCTCGTCGGTGGCGCCGAGCTTGGCGAAGAGGTCCCACACCTGCTCGACGACCCACTCCGGACGCGCGCCCGGACGGTCAACCTTGTTGACGACCACGACCGGCTTGAAGCCCATCGCGAAGGCCTTCTGGGTGACGAAGCGCGTCTGCGGCATCGGGCCGTCCATCGCGTCGACGAGGATCAGCACGGTATCGACCATGGACAGCACGCGCTCGACTTCGCCGCCGAAGTCAGCATGTCCCGGGGTGTCGACGATGTTGATGCGGTTCTTCGCACCCGTCTTCTTGTCTTCCCAGGTGATGGCCGTGTTCTTGGCCAGGATCGTGATGCCACGCTCCTTTTCCTGGTCGTTCGAATCCATGACGCGCTCGGCGAGCACGGTACGCTCGTTAAGCGTGCCCGACTGCTTCAGCAGCTGGTCGACGAGGGTGGTCTTGCCATGGTCGACGTGGGCGACGATGGCGATATTGCGCAGGAATTCGATGGACATGCGTCGTGCACCGGCTTCACAGCCGGGCGGCCTCTTTGGGATGGGAAGCCGACGATTATAAAGACTTTTTCGAACTTTCGCATGACGGCGCCGGGGCCACGTCTCGGGCCCCGGCGCGACCGGCTATTTACGGCTCGATGGGCTCATCCCGGCAACTGGCCGGGAGGTATTTCGGGTCAATCCCCTCGGCCGAACAGCGCCATTGCACGCTTTTGCCCTCGACACTGGGGGTCAGGACCAGTTGGCCGCCTTCCAGTTTCTGGTTGGTCTTATGGGGCGGGGTAGTGTCGAACGTACCGATGATCTCGCCACCGGGGCCGATTTCCACGCTGCCCAGGTAGTCGCCGCCCAGGCTTTCCGGGGCGCCCAGGCCAGCCGCGCTGTTGGTTGCGGGGAACTTGCCGCTGGCGAGGCGCTTGCTGGCCACCGCCTGCTGAACCTCCTGCATGCCAGCTTGCGCCGCCGAGACCTGGCTACGGATGATGTAGGCCTGGTACTGCGGGATAGCGATGGCGGCGATGATCGCGGCCGTCGCCACCGTGGCCATGCCCGTGGCGCCGCCGCCGGCACCGGCGATCTCCACCGGGGACTGCTCATACGTGACGGAAAGGCCAAGGGTCTCCTTGTCGATTTCCAGCCCCGCACCGATCACCCCCTTGTCGGGCAAGCCCAGGGTATGGGCCGAGGGTAGGGCGGCGATGTCGCCATCCGAGCCGGCCACTCCGGTCATCGCCTGCAGGATCGACAGGTAGGTGTAGTACGCATCGCGCTGGGCGCCATGGCTGGTGGCGGCAAAGCCGGCCACGGTGCGCTGGCCCTGGTAGGCGTGCGCCTTGAACCAGTCCTCCATGGAGGCATCGGGACCGGCTGCCGAGCGATCCGACAGGGCCTGGGGCACCTTGGCGAAGATCGCCCAGTCGCCTTCCTCGGTCCACCAGCCGCGGCCGCCCGTGCGCGCCACGACGCGCATCAGGTTCTGCATTTCAGGCGGGGTGTTCGGCTGTAGGACGTCATCCGCGCCATTGGGCGCGGTCATCCAATGAACCTCCTCGCCATCGACCTTGACGGTGCCGGTCTTCCAGCCGAACTGGGCGTTCTGGGCAAGGCGGTCGTGCCAGGCCTTCCAGTCGCGCACGCGCACGGCGGTATAGGTGCCCGCGTCATCGGCGAAGAACACATATTCGGGGCCGAACCAGCTGAAGTAGTCGGTCGGCGCCATGTGCAGGCGCTTCTGCAGCGTGTCGCCGAACTCCTGGATCTTCTTCGCCCCCTCCGGCCCGAAATCGAGGTTCAGGTTGGCGTCCATCGCCTTCCAGCCCTCGGCCGTGGGTGCTGACAGCGTAAAGGCCCAATGGGCTTCGCCCACCGTCTTGAAGGTGGGTGCGAACGAGGTGGGGGCGAGGTACTGCAGCAGGCGGGCCTGCGGCGAGTGGATCAGGAGCTGGAGCTGGCCGCGGCCGTTGACGGTACCCGCGCCGAAGGCGATGGCATCGGCCTTGGAGGCAAAATCAGCGGGCAGCTTGCCCAGCGACGAGTCACCCGCCTGTGCGGCGGCAACCGCGCCGATGCCGCGCACGGTGACCCAGCCGAAGAAGCCTTCGCCGCTGGTGTCGATGCGTGCTTCGAGGGCGCTGAGCAGGGGCGGCACGGTGCTCGCGCTGGCTTTGTAGATGTCCGCCGCGAGGCCGGTCAGCGCCTGCGCGTCCATCGGCTCGTTCTTGCCGACAGGGACTGTGCTGGCGAGCCACAGGCGGTGCTGGGCCACATCGAAATGGACGGCGGCCGAGCCGCCCGCCAGCATGCCGTTGCCCTGCGCATCGAGCGGTGCGGCCAATAGCTTCTCGTCACCGGCCAGGCTGGCCAGGCGCGCGTTCAGCGCATCCACGCTGGGGTAATCGACGAGCGCCGTGGCCATCATGCGCGATGACGGCGACGGAATGCCGAGCGGATCGACCAGCGCGATTTCCACAGGGGAGCGCAAATCGCCGAGCAACAGGTTAAGCGCCGGCGCGACCTTCAGCTCGGCGAGCAACGTGTCCTTCGACAGCGCATCGCGGATCTTCCCGATGGCTTCGATGTGCGCCTTGGCCGAGAGCGCCGCATCGAGCGGCCGGCCGTTCGGCACGGCATTGAGCATGCCCCACGGCGAAGGAATGCGGACATAGGCCACGGTCTGCGCGGGCAGGTGCTGGCGTAGCCACGCAGGTGACGAAAGGGCGGCTTGTGCGGCGGCCACGGCCTGCGGATCGGCGCGGGGCGCCTCATCTTTCTTATGGCAGGCCGCCAGGCCCAATGCGGCGGTAATGGCTGCGGAAAGCAGCACGGTACGACGGGCAATCATTGCTCGGTATCCCCTGGGTTCGTCCGGCTCCTGCCGGGAAGCCGGAGCATAGCGTGCGCAGGGAGTGCTGTGGTGCTGCGCACCCGAATACCTTGTAGGAGCGCGCTTGCGCGCGATAGGTTGCTGACGCCCAGGCCAGGTATGTATCCACGCCTCGTCCTGTCCTATGCTGCGCATCCGCAGAACAGGGAACGTCCATGCGTTATCGAATCACCGCTGCAGTATTGGCTGCGCTGTTGCTCATCGCGCTCTCGGTGCCTGCAGTGGCGCAGAACCGCCCGGGCATCGACGAGTTCATTCGCCGCGCGAACGCGGTCATCGCCGCACAGAATCCTGCCGGGCCGCCTTTGCCCGCATCCGACCCGCGTGTACAGGCGCTTCTGGCGTCCGCCAGTGCCAAGACTGTTTTCGGACAGGGGCCGGACATGGCCCAGGATCTCGATCGGCTGACGTTGCTCAGGCAGACGCTCGGCAAACTTGTGCGTCCGTACGTGCTCGAAGGCATCGCGCCGGGCGCAACCGACATGCAGGCGGCGATTGCCGCGAACATCAGGAAGTACGAAGCGGTGCTTGCCCCGCTGTCCGCGCTTGCGATGGATGGGGGCGCGCACGCCTTGTCAGCAATGTCAGCGCATACCGGATCTCTGGCGAAAGGGGACCGCGAGTCGGTGATGAAAGACATACGGGAATTGCGCCAGGCCGAGATACAGATGTACACAGGCTTCCTCACGATGATGCCCATGTATGAGGATGGCCCTCTCGCGATGCATGTTGCCATGCTTGCGGCCGCCTCCGACTCAGCGCCTGCCGTCGCTCGCGCGTTGACCGTGCCGCAGCGCAGGGATATGTACTTCAAGGTCGTTCGCGCGGCGGCCTTCAGCAAGCCCGACGAGTCGGCACGGTTCGAGAGCATCAAGCAGGCGTTCGACGGCAAGGAGTGCGTTGGGCTGTGTGCATTCGGCGAATAGTTGGGCGCGGGTGATCTCGCAAGCGGACTCGCGGCGATCCGGATGAGTCGGTATCGTTAGCCGAATGCAGTAAAAGGACGCGGCGCGGTGACCGATACGTTTGGCGAAGTGCGGGTAACCCTTCATCGCGGTGGCGATGACCTGCTGAGTGCGGGCCTGGGTTTGCGCGGGCTTTCAGGTGTACCTGCGAGGTTCGTATCGCCTGCCGCGCCCACGCCAGAAGAACTGCGCCGGCGGGCCATCCAGAGCAGTTGGCGAGGTATCGCGGATCTCGGCCCGCTGGGTGGCTTCGGCAGCATCTACGGCGACGTGCCTGATGTGCCTGGTCGCGAATTCACCACGTTCGCACGGCTCCCCGGTGCGCGGCATCCGCATCGCGTGCTCGTCCAGGTGCCGGATGCGTTCGACCGGCAGAGGCGTTGCCTGGTGGTGAGCGCGTCATCCGGGTCGCGCGGCATTTACGGATCGATCGCGCTCGCCGGCGGGTGGGGGCTGCCGCGTGGCTGTGCCGTGGTCTACACCGACAAGGGCACCGGGGCAGGGTATTTCGACCCTGCGGATAACACGGGTGTCGCTCTCGATGGCACGCGTACGAACGCGGGGCGCGACGAGCTGGAGTTCGAGCCGAAGGGCTTGTCGTCCGACGCAGGCATCGCGGCAAAGCACGCGCACTCAGGCGATAACCCCGAAGCGGATTGGGGTCGCCACGTGCTGCAGGCCGTACGCTTTGGCCTGGCGATGCTCGATCGCGCCTTCCCCGACGAAGCACCGTTCACGCCGCAAAACACGCGCATTATCGCGACCGGTATTTCCAACGGCGGCGGGGCGGTGTTGCGTGCCGCTGGCGACGATGCCGAAGGGTTGCTATCCGCCGTGGTCGCCCTTGAGCCCAACATCCATGTCGAAGGTCACGGCCGCGCGTTTTACGACTATGCGACGGAAGCGG
The DNA here is from genome assembly GCF_050435445.1 of Luteibacter sp. 621. Lineage (NCBI taxonomy): Bacteria > Pseudomonadati > Pseudomonadota > Gammaproteobacteria > Lysobacterales > Rhodanobacteraceae > Luteibacter > Luteibacter sp. 621. The sequence continues at coordinate 121,365 of NZ_JBNDKI010000016.1, forward strand.
CCGTGCTGCTGCCGGCGGCACTGGCGGCGCCGGCATTCGACGGGGTGCCATTCGCTCGCACCGGCATCGCATCACCACCTGCCTGGGCCTTGCGTGGCGCAGCGCTACGCGCGCACGGCAAGCTGGAAGGCAGTACCCCTCAGGCGCAGGCGGCCGACGCGCTGGCGCTGCTGCGTGCATCGGGCTGGCGCGATGAGGCGTTGAAGGTGGCCGCGTCGTCCACGTGGCTGGATCTGTGGCGCTCGGTCTCGGTGGCGTACGCCTCAGCGTATCTCCGGCGTGAGGCCGGGCATATGCCTTGCGGGTTTTCGTACGAGGTCCAGCGTGTGGCGGGTGTCGCGACCCCGGCGGATGCGATTCTCCGCGCCGCCTGGTGGGCCGACGGTTCGGGCGTGCCGCCGCATGCAGGCATCAACCTGGCCGGCGGTACCGATCTGTCGCTGGATCCAACGCTGCCGGGTTGCCTGTGCCTGCGCGAGCTATGGACCGGGCAGGGGGATGATGCGCGAAAGCTGCGCGAGGGTTTGGCCGCCACGGCGGCGGCCCTCCCGCGCGAGGGCCTGCCCATCCTCGTCGTCCACGGCACCGACGACGGCCTGATCCCGGTGTCTTTCAGTTCAGAGCCCTACGTCGCGTGGCTTCGCGCCCACGACCGCTCACCCGTGTTCTGGAAAGTCCCCCACGCCCAGCATTTCGACGCCTTCCTGGCCTTCCCGGATTTCGGCGACCGCCACGCGCCGCTGCTGCCCTTCGGCTACGCGGCGCTGGACCGGGCCTGGGCGCACCTGGTCGAAGGCAGGGCCCTGCCGGAGGACGCCCTGGTCCGCGATACCCGGCCCCGTGGCCCCGGGCCGGTTACCGCCAAGACCCTGGCCTTGCCGCCGGGCTAATCCTTTCATCACGCAGTGCCGCTTGAGTTCTTTGGCCTCGGGCGCCATCTTCGTTAGCCTTTGCAGCCCCCCTGGGTCCGGCGCAATGAGCGTTTGACCGAATATCAACGAGTTACAGGAAATACGATGACCATTAACGTCACCATGAAGACCAACAAGGGCGACATCCACCTGCGCCTGCACGACGACAAGACCCCGATGACGGTGGCCAACTTCGTGAACCTGGCCAAGCGTGGTTACTACGACGGTCTGTCCTTCCACCGCGTGATCGCCGATTTCATGGTGCAGGGCGGCTGCCCGGAAGGTTCCGGCCGCGGTGGCCCGGGCTACCGTTTTGGCGATGAGTTCGACAGCAGCCTGAAGCACGACAAGCCGGGCATCCTCTCGATGGCCAATGCCGGCCCGGGCACCAATGGCTCGCAGTTCTTCATTACCCACGGCCCCACCCCGTGGCTGGACGGCAAGCACAGCGTCTTCGGCGAAATCCTGGGTGCGGAAGACCAGAAGGTGGTCGACGCCATCCGCCAGGACGACACCATCGAGAAGGTGGAAGTCTCCGGCGACGTGGACGCCCTGCTCGAGAAGCAGGCCGCCAAGGTGAAGGAATGGAACACGGTGCTGGACGCTCGCTGAGCGCCCCGGGCCCTGTTTTGATGGAAACGCCGCCCTCAGGGGCGGCGTTTTTTCTTGTGTAGGAGCGGGGGGGGGGGGGGGGGCGGGGGCCCCCCCAGCAACCCTCGCCGGGCGCTGCGCGCCCCAACGGGGGGGGGGGGCC